>JAIPHC010000020.1 GCA_021735405.1 Candidatus Omnitrophota bacterium
ATAATAACCAATAACCAAATTCAAATAACCAAACAAAACATTTATTTTTTGATTATTGGTTGTTGGTGATTGTTTGTATCTTGTAACTTGGTGATTGGTTATTTCGAGTTATTAACGTATTATACGAGGGAGGTTGGAAATGAGGAAAATATTATTTTTGTTGTTTATCGTATTTTTATCCGGATGCATGAGAGTTAGAACTTATACGGTTGAGAAACCCCGCAAGGATAGAGACATCGAAGGCAATCAAGGTTATTTGTTGGGAGAATCCGACGAAGTTCAAAAAGATAATAAATTAGGTTCGACCCGGAAAATTTCGGTATTAGAATTCGAGTTTGGGCCCAAATCAAAAGAAGAAGTTGCCTCTGAAGTTTTAGAATCAGAAGAAGTTTATCAGCAAGAATCTGGCCAAAAAGATGTTTCCCGGCAAGAAACCGCAGTTTCTGAATTAAAAGTTAAAGAGTATGACATAAATTCTCCCCAGTATGAATATGAGGATTATACTATTAAAAAGAATGACACTTTGCAGAAAATTTCTCGTAAATTTTACGGCACAACTAAAAAATGGGAACTTATTTATCAAGAAAACAAAGATAGCCTGACCAGTCCCGATAAAATATATCCGGGCATGAAGATTAAAATACCCGTTTTAAGATAATCTATATGCGCAAAGCAATTCTCCTAGAAGATTCAGCCAGCCTTAAGTCTATCTTTGGCCCCAGAGATAAGAATCTGCAATTATTAGAAGATGAATTAGGCGTATCTATCCATCCAACTTCTCGCGGGATATCGGTTGAAGGCAGGGCTAATAAGGTCGAAGAGGCTTTGGGCCGGATTAATAAAATAGTTAAGTTAGCTAAAGAAGGGATTTCTCTTACCCGGCAAGATTTGCTAAAAATTATTTATCCCCAACAGTCTTTTGATTCTTCTAAAACAGTAAATGGAAAAATAGCTAAAAAAGGAATAAAAGTATTTTCCGGGAGAAAACCGCAGGTTTATCCTAAAACAAAAGGCCAGCTTAACTATATTGAGGCAATAACCCGACACGATATCGTTATTGCGACTGGGCCGGCTGGTACAGGTAAAACTTATCTGGCAATGGCTATGGCTGTAAATTACCTTTTTGATAAAAAAGTGCGCAGAATTATCCTTACCCGCCCCGCTATCGAAGCCGGTGAATCCTTAGGGTACTTACCGGGGAGCATGCAGGAAAAACTCAATCCTTATTTGCGCCCCTTATATGATGCGTTGTATGATATGATGGAGATTGAAGTTATAGAGGAATATCTTGAAACCGGTATAATAGAGATAGCTCCTTTGGCTTATATGAGAGGCAGGAGTTTAAATAACGCTTTTGTGATTTTAGATGAAGCTCAAAATTGCACTTCAGAACAATTAAGAATGTTTTTGACCCGGTTAGGATTTGACTCTAAAACCGTAATCACAGGCGATATCACCCAAAGTGATTTACCGGGAGGCAAGCCTGCCGGATTGCTTGAAGCAAAGAATATATTGAAAAGAATCGAAGGTATCAAATTAATGGAGTTGCAAGGAGAAGACGTAGTAAGACATCCTTTAATTCAAAAGATAATTCAAGCTTATGAAAATTTCTATAATAATAAGGTTTAAAAAAGATGAATATCTCATTGATTAAAACAAAACTAGATATAAAAAATACGGTTATCGGCGGTATTTTTTTTCTGGCCGCGGCTTTTACTTTCTATCTTTATTCCATTAATTTTTCCCTGCTTGTTTTGATTGCCGTTTTGTTTATATACCTGAATTTTTTTCGTAAATCCGGTAATTTACCTTCTCTTTTGGATTTAGCTACGCTTGCAGTAATTGCAATTTTGGTTCCTTTGATTACTACAATCGTATTTAAAATTCCCGGTTATGGCATAGCCGCCATAGGTTTTATTATTTTAATTACTCTTTTATTCGAGAACCTCGAACTTTCTTTTATTTTTTCGATTTTAATTTCATTTTTAGCCGCCGATGTTTCCGAGAAGAGTTTTAGCGTGGCTTTGAGTTTATTTATCGCCTCAATTGTCGCTGCTTTGCTTAGCTATAGAATCAGGCGGCGCTTCCAGGTGATTCGGGCCGGCTTTTTAGCCGGAATCGTGCAATTTATAGTTGCTTATCTTCTAGAAGGTAAAAATAGTTTTTTAATGTTTTCCAGTTTGGATTGGGGGCTATTGAAGGTATGTTTGGCTAATGGTATATTGTCGCCGATTATTGTCTTAGGAATTTTGCCGATTTTTGAGTATATATTTAAAGTTTTAACCAACATATCTTTACTTGAGCTTTCTGATTTTAATCATCCTTTGATGCGCCGCCTAATATTAGAGGCGCCGGGTACCTATCAGCACTCTTTAGTCATGGCCAATTTAAGTGAAGCAGCGGCAGAGTCTATCGGGGCTAATTCGCTTCTTGTGCGCGTGGGGGCTTACTATCATGATATCGGAAAACTTGTTAAGCCTCAGTATTTTATCGAAAATTTAGTAAACTATAAAGATATGCATAAAAAATTAAAACCCTCAATGAGCAAACTTATTATTTTTAATCATGTTAAAGAGGGGGTTGAATTAGCAAAAAAATACCACATAAATCCTCAAATAATTAATTTTATCCGCCAACATCACGGAAAAACCTTAGTCTATTATTTTTATTCCCGGGCGAAAGAAATTGAGCCGGATCAAAAGCATGAAGAAGAGTATAAGTATCCTGGCCCCAAGCCGCAGTCTAAAGAAATTGCTATCGTAGCTTTGGCTGATTCAATAGAGGCTATTTCGCGCACAGTTTCTGAGCCGAATCCGGCTCGGATAGAAGAGATGGTTCGAGAAGTCGTAAAAAAGAGGTTTCTAGAAGGGGAATTAGACGAAAGCAGCCTTACCCTAAAAGATTTAGAAAAGATTACTCAAAGCTTTATCCGCATACTTAATGCAACATACCATACCAGGATTAAATACCCCAAAGAAAATAATAATTTTAAAAAGAAGTAGGGGCAGATTGCAATCTGACCCTACTCGTATTTTTTGATGGATATTTTTAACCAGCAAAAAATTAAAAAGATAGATATAAAAAAGGTAAGAAATTATTTAAAGAAAATATTTTTTTATCTTTCAATCGAATCAAAAAAGGCTTCATTTGTTTTGTCTGATAACCGGTTTATTATTGGATTAAACAAAAAATACTTTTCTAAAAATACTCCTACCGATGTAATTTCCTTTAATCTGGCTGATGAAATCGAGCCGGATTATTTGGGGGAAGTGGTTGTATCTGTAGAAGAAGCGGCAGCTGCAGCCAAAGAATTAAAAACCGATTGGCAGGCTGAATTGCTGCTTTATCTTATCCACGGCATACTGCATCTTATCGGTTTTGAGGATGCAACTGCTGCTCAAAGAAAAAAAATGGAAAAAAGGCAAAGAGAAATTTTTTTAAAATTTCGAAAAATAAAATTAAATCAATGATAAAAAAAGATATAGGTTTTATTTTAAAAAGATTCAACTTTAGGGAAACGAGTGTAATCGCAACAATTTATCTTCATAATTTTGGAAAAATCAAAGGAATTTTTAAAGGTTTTTACCGGCAAAAGAAGGAGTTTTCTACACCTTTAGATGTTTTTAGTTTAAATGAATTTGTATTTTATCCCAAACAGAGCGAAATTTGGCTGGTTTCCCAGGCAGAGCTTATCTCAGGATTCAGCTATTTAAGGAATAACCTAGAGAAGGCGGCTGTAGCGGGATTTATTTTTAATTTGTTAGATAAAACTATGCAGCTTTGGGATAAAAATAAATATATTTTTAACCTTACTTTTCATTCTATCCGGTTGATTGAAAATGACCATCAGAAAGCCTTTTATCTTTTTTTAATTAAATTTTTAACTCTAGCCGGAATTAAACCGGAACTTAACCATTGTATAGTTTGCCAAAAGTTAATCAAAGGCTCTCTTTTTTTTAGCACTAAAAGGGGAGGGCTTCTTTGCCGCGATTGCCGCAAAAATTACAAAGATTATAAGCCGCTTAGCCAGGAGGCGTCTAAAACATTTAGCTATATCCAGAATAATTCGATTGCGGCCGCCAGCCGTATCCGGTTAAGCTTACGTTGCCAAAACGAAATTTCCCAAATTATCCAAAAATTTTTAACCTACCACTTCGATTTTTCTCAAAAAGGGCCAGGCTTTAAGCTTATAGCTTAACTTATCGATTTTAAGAGAAAAGGTGGAAATAAAGAAGGGTTTTGGTATAATAAAACACTATGATTTTTAAAGAGCGAAAAATTTCTTCCCTGGAAAAGAAAGCAAAGAAAACCGCCTCAAAGAGTTTTCTGCCTAAAGATATTGACAGCTCAATCTTAGAGACCATCGCTTATCAATACCCAAAAAATGAAATAGATGTTCAGTTGGCTTCAGAAGAGTTTAGCTGTGTCTGCCCTTACTCCGGCCTGCCGGATTTTGCCTGCCTCACGATAAGATATACCCCGGATAAAAAATTAGTTGAATTAAAATCATTAAAGTATTATCTTTATGCTTTCCGCAATGTAAAGGTTTATAATGAACACGCAGTCAATAAAATATTAGAAGACTTAAAGAAAGCATTAAAACCAAAGAGCTTAGACGTTACGGCTGAATTTACTGTCCGCGGCGGCATAAAAAATAAAGTAGCAGCTAGCTTTAGAAAAAGTTAGATTGTTATCATCTTTGCAAAAATAATATGTCAAAAAGGCTTTTAATATTTTTGTTTTTGTTTGCCGTATCTTGTTCGAATCCGCCTTATCGGGAAAGATTTGTTTTAGCGGGAACTTATTTGGAAGTGATTGCTTTCGATAAAGATGCCGCAAAAGTTGTTTACCAAAAACTAAAAAAGTTAGATAATATTTTTAATAAATACAGCAGTGATTCCCAAGTTTATCAGTTAAATCATAATATTGGCAGAGAGGTTGAGGTTGCAGAGGAGTTGATAGAGGTTATCGAAACAGCAATTAAATATCAGCAGCTCACCAGGGGGGCTTTTGATATAAGTAAAGGATACCTATACGATTTTTGGAAAAAGGTGACGCAAGATAAAAAAGATACAAATTTATTTGATTCGGCAGAGATAGAAGAATTGAAAAAACGCGGGGACATTTCCCGGGTTAAAGTTGACCCTGAAAAAAAAACCGCCATTATCGACGGAAAAGGCGCTAACCTGGATTTATCCGGCATCGCTAAAGGTTATATGGTTGATCAGGCGATAAAAGAGCTAAAAAAACATGGCATAGATAACGCTTTGGTTAATTTAGGAGGAGAGATGTATTGCTTGGGCAGAAATCAGGATAAACCCTGGAGAGTGGGGATAAGGGGGCCGTTAGGAGATGTCGTTCAAACAATAGAAGTAGTGGATAAAGCGGTTGCGACTTCAGGCAACTATGAACAGTTTTATAAAAAAGGCGGAAAAGTTTACTCTCATCTTATCGACCCCGCGCAAGGGCGCCCGGTTAAAAACAAATTCTTAAGCATAACGGTGATCGCAGAAAAATCTGTAGAAGCGGATATATTAGCTACAGCTTTTTTTATAAGAGGAAAGGAGCTTGCCAGAGAGATTATAGAAAAAGGCTCCTCGCTTACTGTTTATTTTGTAACTAAAGGAAAAATAGAGAAAATAAACTAAAAAAGAGAGGGGACGTTTCCCTCTTATATAAGTCATTGATAGCAAGTATCTTATGAAGGCGTGTTTTCCAGAGTAAAAAGGAAAAATTGCGGAAAACATTGAGTTGGAAGTTGTTGTTAGCCAAAAGGTTATAAACGAGGGAAACGTCCCCTTTTTAATGATAGTTATGGGAAAAAATAGAAGAAAAATAAGGCAAATTATGGCTGGGAAGAAGAAAATATCTATGGTTACCTGTTATGATTATTCTTTTGCTTCCTGCCTAAATAAAAGCGACGTTGATATAATCCTGGTGGGGGATTCAATGGCCAATGTTTGTTTAGGCTTATCCGATACCAAGGAAGTGAGTACCTCTGAAATGTTAAATCATACATTGGCTGTTGCCAAAGGGGCTCCCGATAAAATTATTGTTGCCGATATGCCTTATGCAGGCTGTCAAAAAAAAACCAGCCGGCCGCAAGAAACGGCAAAAAAGTTTATTGAAGCCGGAGCTGACGCGGTTAAAGTGGAATGGTTTAGGGGATGTAAAAAAGTAATTAAGAATTTAATAAATAATGATATTTTAGTGATGGGCCATATTGGCCTTACTCCTCAAACTATTCATCTTCTGGGCGGGCACAAAGTCCAGGGGAAAAATAAAGGTTCCGTAGATAGGTTGGCTAAACAAGCTAAACAATTGCAGGAACTAGGTGTTTTTAGTATTGTTTTAGAATGTATGCAACAGGATGCGGCAAAAGAGATCACCGATATTTTAGAAATCCCCACCATTGGCATCGGCGCCGGTAAATACTGTGATGGCCAAGTTTTGGTTTTGTATGATTTATTGGGCCTTTATCCGGGTAAGATGAAGTTTGTGAGAAGGTTTTCGGATTTATCCGTTCAAATAAAAGATGCCGTAAATTCGTTTAACCAGGAAGTAAAAAAAGAAACTTTTCCTTTAGAAGAGGAAAGTTTTTGATAAAAGTATTATTTATATATTTTTGATTGACTGCTTTAGGCAGTTTTGTTAATATTGTAATCTAATGATCAAAAGATATACCCCCAAAAAAATAGGCAGAATTTGGCAGGAAGACGAGAAGTTTAAGCGTTTTTTAAAGATAGAGGCGTTGCTGTGTGAATCTTTGGAAAAGCAGAAAAAGATACCTAAAGGAACTAGTAAAAAATTTGCTAAAGTAAAAATATCAATTGATAAAATAAAAGATATTGAAAAAGAAACCCGCCATGATATTGTCGCTTTCTTAAAGCATATTTCTCCCCAAATCGGCCCGGCTGCCCAATACCTTCACCGCGGCCTTACTTCTTCGGATCTTTTAGATACAACTTTGGCTTGGCAGATAAAAGATACTTATAAAATTATCTTATCGGATTTAGATAAATTAATAACAGTGGTCAAGGCTAAAGCAATAAAATATAAAGATACAATTTGTATGGCCCGGTCTCATGGAATGCATGCTGAAATTTATAGTTTTGGTTTAAAATTTCTTTATTTGTATAATGATTTGTTAGAGGAAAGAAAAAAGCTATCTGACAGTTTCGATTATGTGGTATCCGGAAAAATTTCCGGAGCGGTAGGCACATTCGCTTATTTTAGCCCAAAAACCGAAGAATATATTTGTAAAAAAATAGGTATTAATTGGGCTAAGGTTTCGACTCAAATCGTTTCCCGGGAAAGGTTTGCTTATTTTTTATTTTTGCTTTCTTTGCTTGGTTCGACCCTGGAAAGATTCGCGACCGAGATAAGGCACCTTCATCGGACCGAAGTAGATGAAGCCAAAGAACCTTTCTACAGCGGCCAAAAAGGCTCTTCAGCTATGCCGCATAAACAAAATCCTATTCTATCTGAAAGAATTTGCGGGCTGGCGCGCCTATTGAGGTCTAACGCTTTTGCTGCATCTGAAAATATAAATCTTTGGCACGAACGGGATATCTCTCATTCTTCGGTAGAAAGAGTAATAATTCCCGATTCAACCATAATAATAGATTATATGTTGCAGAAATTTAAAGAAATTGTATCTAAAATAAAGGTCAATCCTAAGAATATGATTCGTAATATTGAACTCAATAGAGGGATAATTTATTCTCAAAAAATATTAACCGAACTGATGAAAAAAGGGCTGCCGAGAATGGATGCTTATGATTTAATTCAAAACATTTCTTTAGAAGTTATTAATAACAATTCTAATTTCAAAGAAGAAATATTCAAAAATAAGAGGATAAAAAATATACTCGATGAAAAAATTTTAAATAAAATATTCGACCCTTATAGCTATTTATCAAATATCGATAAAATTTATAAAAGGTTTAATCTAAGTTAAACCCACCTTTTTCTTTTAGTGAGTGGTTAATTAGTGAGTGGTGATTTTTTATCGGCCATTTAACAAATTAACCAATTACCCAGTTAAAAATAGGAGCCTTATGATTTGGAGAATAGATGTGTTCTCTAAAAAAAGCAAAGAGAATATTGAACTTAAATCTCAGATAGAAGACTTGGGTTTTAGAGATTTTTCTCTATCTAGAAAAAAAATCTATTTTATCGATTCAGAGCTTACTTTCGCCCAGATAGAAAAAGTAGCGAAAGAGGTTTTGATAGATCCAATCACTGAAAGTTATTCCCTCCAGGAGGGAATTTTTAAGAAGCAGCTTTCTTTTAAGGAAATGCTGGTTATTTATCATCCCGGAGTTTTTGATTCTGTTGCCGCTTCTTTAAAAAAAGCGGTTTATGATTTATCGTTAACTGTAAATGACATCCGGACCGGCACTCTCTATGAGTTTAACGGCTTAGACCAGGGCCAGATTCAATATTTGGGGCCGAAGATAATATACAACCCGGTTATTGAAAGGGTAGCAGGCTATAGTAAATTAAAAGATTTAGAAAGCTTGTCTCAATTGGCGGCCAGCAGTTATAGTTTTAACCTTAAAGTGATAGACATTTTGGGGGCCGATAGCAAAAGGTTGGACCAGATATCCAAAGAAGGATGTTTGGCGCTTAATACTCTCGAAATGGAGAAGATAAAAAAATATTTTAAAAAATTAAAGAGGAATCCTACCGATTGTGAATTAGAAACCCTGGCTGTATTATGGTCAGAACATTGCGGGCATAAAACTTTCTCCGGCCTTATTGATTACGAAGAAAAAACCGGCGGCTCGGCAAAAAAAGAAAAAATAAATAATTTACTTAAATCCACGGTAATGAAAGCGACAAAAGAGATAAATTCTTCTCAGTGTGTTTCTGTTTTTGAAGATAATTCCGGTATTGTGAAATTTGACCAGGATCAAAATATTTGTTTCAAGGTTGAAACTCACAATCATCCTTCAAGCCTTGAGCCTTACGGCGGAGCTTCGACCGGAATCGGAGGTGTTATCAGAGACGTCCTCGGGACCGGTTCTGGATTCAAGCCATTTGCCTCTATAGACGCTTTTTGTTTTTCCAATTGGCATATAACAGACAAAGATTTGCCCAAAGGTTTGCTCCATCCCCGCAGGATTATTAAAGGGGTAGTTTCCGGAGTCCGGGATTATGGCAATAGGATGGGTATTCCTACTGTAGCCGGGTCGGTACTTTTTGATGACCGTTTTTTAGGGAATCCTTTAGTTTATTGCGGGACATTAGGAATTGGTTCCCGTAATAAATCTTTTAAAAAAGTCAAGAAAGGGGATTTAATTGTGGTCTGTGGAGCTAAGACCGGTAAAGACGGAATTCATGGCGCGACCTTTTCTTCTCAGGAGCTGGATCAGGAAGCAATGGGGTTGCGCAGCGCAGTTCAGATCGGCAATCCTATCGAGGAAAAAAAAGTTTCTGATGCTCTCTTGCAAGCTCAGGAGAAAGATTTGTTTGCTGCAATTACCGATTGCGGGGCAGGCGGCCTTTCGAGCGCGGTTACCGAGCTGGCTAAAGGTTATGGAGCCAAGGTTTACCTTGATAGAGTGCCTCTTAAGTATCAAGGGCTAAGTTATACCGATATTTGGATATCTGAATCACAGGAAAGAATGGTCTTTTTTACTCAAAACGATAAGCTTAAAGAACTTGAGAATATTTTTAGCCGGGAAGAAGTAGAAATGGCGGTAATCGGAGAAGTTACCGATTCTAATAATTTGGTTCTTTTTTATCAGGATAATAAAGTGGCAGATTTGGATATGGATTTTATCTTCAGCAGCCTCCAGGTATCAAAAAAAGCTGTCTGGGTTAATAAAGCAGAAGAAAAGGAGCAGCTGAGAGAGAAGAAAAATTATAATGACGATTTAATTGCTATTTTAAGTTCAGTTAATATTGCTCCTAAAGATTGGATTTTGCATCAATACGATCATGAAGTTCAAGGCGGGTCGGTATTTAAAGCTATAGACAGCTCCTCGTTGGGCATCAATGATGCAGCGGTATTGAGGCCCAAACTTAGCAGCAAAAAAGCTGTGGTAGTGGGCTGTGGGATAAACCCTTTTTATTCCGATCTTGACCCTTATCAGATGGCGGCTTTGGCTATAGATGAAGCTTTAAGGAATGTTGTTTCAATGGGGGCTTCTTTGGAGAATACATTTATTTTAGACAATTTTAGCTGGGGCTCTCCGGATGATCCGCAAATACTGGGCGGGTTGGTTCGGGCGGCAAAAGCCTGCTATGATTATTCGCTTTATTTTGGCACTCCTTTTATCTCCGGCAAAGACAGTTTTTATAATGAATACAACTCCGGTAAAGATAAAATAACAATTCCCGGAACGCTTTTAATTTCAGCGGTATCGATATTAAAAGATTGGCGCCTGGCTGTAGGCAGTAGCTTTAAAAATGATGATAATTTTATCTATTTAGTGGGGTTGACTAAGCCGGAGATGGGCCAGTCGGAATATTTAAGAATGCAGGGCATAAAAAAAGGCCTGGTTCCCAAAATTGAACCTAATGCCAAGGATGTTTTTATTGATTTATCCAAAGCTATAGATAAATCAATAGTTGCTTCTTGCCATGATTTATCCGAAGGCGGACTTTCGGCAGCCGTTGCCGAAATGTGCGTTGGTTCGGGATTAGGCGCCTCTTTATTTTTAGGAGAGGCCCCGGTTTCAGAAAATATCAATGATTATCAAGTTTTGTTTTCTGAATCTCCCAGCCGTTTTTTAGTCGAAGTGGAAAAGGATAAGCAAGAGGAGTTCCAACAGCAATTTAAAGGAGTGCCTTTGGGCCTGATTGGCTGTACGGCAAGAGAAAAAAAATTAACTATTTATAATAAAAAATCATCGAAAATAGTAGATATTAGCTTGCAGCTTATAAAAGAAAGCTTGCTTAAGCCGTTTGCAGAATTTAGATGGAAATCGAAAAATAGGTATTAGATAATCATGGCAGTACCCAGAGTTTTAATTTTTCGTACCGCAGGAACTAACTGTGATAAAGAGACAGAGTTTGCTTTTAGCAAGGCAGGAGCTAAAGTCGAGCTGGGCCATATAAATTTAATAAAGAAAAATAAAGATTTTTCTTCTTACCAAATTATTTGTATTCCCGGCGGATTTAGTTATGGAGATGATTTAGGAGCCGGTAAGATATTTTCTTTAGAAATTATTCTTTGGTTGAAAGATAAACTAAAAAAATTCGTTGAAAGCGGGGGGCTAATTTTAGGAATCTGTAATGGGTTTCAGGTATTGGTCAAATCCGGCATTCTTCCCGATTTAGATTTTTCTCAAACCGTAAGTTTAGTAGAAAACGATTCCCGCCGTTTTGAAGATAGATGGGTTCAGTTAAAGATAAATGCCGGGGCTGAGTCCTTAGCAAAAAAGATATGGTTAAAGGGTTTGCCAGCCTCGATTCATCTGCCCGTAGCTCATGCCGAGGGTAAGTTTTTTTGCGATTTGGAAATTTTAGATAAAATCAAAAAAAATAACCAGGTCGCTTTAAGCTATAGTAATAATTCGGGCAAAAGCGTTAGCTATCCAGGCAATCCTAACGGATCTTTAGATAATATAGCAGGTATTGTAGATAAAACAGGGAGGGTGTTTGGCTTGATGCCGCATCCGGAAAGATTTATCTTTGCTCACCAATACCCGGATTGGCAAAGGAGAGAATTAACTGCCTACGGTTTGAGTTTTTTTCAGAATTCTCTAGATTATTTTAAATAACTAGAGGATAAGGAGAATATTTATGAGCGGTATATTTGGAGTAGTTTCGAAAAATAAAAATTGTATGAACCAGCTTTTTTATGCCGGGGATTATCATTCTCATTTGGGCACCCAATTTGGCGGCATTGCCTTATCGGGAGAAAAGATTATCAGAAGAATCCATAACATCAGCAGCAGCCAATTTAAATCCAAGCTGTTAGAAGAATTCAGTTCTTTAGAGGGCAATAAAGGCATAGGGGCGATAAGCTATGAGGAACAGCCGATTTATGTTAAATCAAGGTTTGGCGATTTTTGTTTAGTCACAAATGGCTGGATTAACAATTGGAAGGCTTTAACCGAAGAGTTGTTTTTGAAAAATTTTTCTTTTAGCGAGATATCCGATAGCCGGATCAATATTTGTGAGCTGGTAAGCAAATTAATTTTGCAAAAAAAATCTTTGACCGAAGGAATCGAATACATGTATTCTAAAATCAAAGGTTCTATTTCATTATTAATTTTAACAAAAAAAGGGATTTATGCTTCCCGGGATAAATACGGCCTCTCGCCGTTAATTATAGGTAAAAGCAGGGAAGGCTTTGCGGTTGTTAGCGAAACCGCGGCTTTTCCGAATTTGGATTTTAAAGTGGTAAAAGAACTTTTGCCGGAAGAAATTGTCTTTATTCAGCAAAGCGGCTTGCGGCAAAAAAAGAAAGGAAACGAAAATAATCTAAAGATTTGCGCGTTTTCCTGGGTCTATACTGGCTTTCCCGCTTCTTGTTATCAGGGAAAAAATGTAGAAAAGGTGCGGGAAAATTGTGGAAAATTGCTGGCCCGGGCTGATCAGGTTAAGCCTGATTTGGCAGCGGGGGTTCCCGATTCAGGCACTGCTCACGCTGTTGGTTATGCTTTAGGCAAAGGCGTTCCTTTCCGCAGGCCCTTGGTTAAGTATACACCTGGTTATGGGCGCAGTTATCTTCCTTCGGCCCAAAGTGTAAGAAATTTAGTAGCCAAGATGAAACTTATTCCGATAAAAGAGATAATCAAAGGCCAAAAAATTGTGCTTTGTGAAGATTCGATTGTCAGGGGCACACAGCTTAAAAATTATACTTTGACTAAACTTTGGGGCAGTAAAGCTAAAGAAGTGCACGTCCGGGTTGCCTGCCCGCCTCTACTTTTTCCTTGCATATTTAATTATTCGACTCGGACCAAAAAAGAATTGATTGCCCGCCGGGTCATAAAATTTATTGAAGGGAAAAATAAAAAAGATATTTCCCGATATATAGATGATAAAACTTCTAAATATGATAAGATGGTATCTCAGATAGCCAAAGATCTCGGGGTTACTACCTTAAAATACCAAAAAATTGCCGATATGGTTTCTGCGATTGGACTGCCTAAAGATAAACTTTGTCTCTATTGTTGGACGGGAAAATTTTAATTAAAAGGAGAAAAGATGCCAAAAATCGATTATAAAAGAAGTGGAGTAGATATTGGAAAAGCAGATCGGTTTATAAAAGATATTGGTTCTTTTGTTGCTGCTAAAAAAATAAACAAAGTTTCTGCTTTTGGGTCTCTTTTTGATTTTAAAAATATAGCTAAAAATTATAAAAATCCGGTCCTGGTGTCTTCTACCGACGGGGTGGGGACAAAATTAAAATTAGCTCAAAGGTTTAAAGCTCATCAAGGAGTAGGGATAGATTTGGTAGCGATGAATGTTAATGATATTATTTGTTTAGGGGCTAAACCTCTTTTTTTTCTTGACTATATAGCTTGCGGCAAATTAAACCCGGCTGTTTTAAAGCAGGTAGTAAAAGGTGTTTCTTTAGGATTGGCGCAAAGTAATTGCAGCCTTTTAGGCGGAGAGACTGCCGAGATGCCCGGGATGTATAAAGCAGATGAATATGATTTAGCGGGATTTTGTCTCGGGGTGGCCGAAAAGAGTAAAATAATAAACGGCTTGGGGATAAAAACCGGGAATAAGGTGATAGGGGTTTCTTCATCCGGCCTTCATTCCAACGGGTTTTCTTTAGTAAGGAAAGTATTTAATAAAGAAGAGATTGCCCGCTATAAAAATAGCTTGCTGAAACCAACCCGCATCTATGTAAAGCCGGTTCTTTCTTTGCTTTCTTTAAACCGGCAGAAAACAATTAAAGGGATAGCCCATATTACAGGGGGGGCCTTTTATAATAAAGCAACCAAAATTGTTCCCCAAGGGCTGGGTTTGGCAATAGATAAAAAAAGCTGGCGGCCGAACAATATATTTAAAAGAATTCAAAAAAAGGGAAAATTAAGCCAAGCTCAAATGTATTCGGTTTTTAATATGGGAATTGGTTTGATTGTTATTGTGGATAAAGATTCTGCCAAAAAAATATTAACCAGGTTAAACAGGAGCTTTAAGAGCTATATTATCGGCGAAGTCGTTAAATCGAAGGAAAAGCTTCTCTTAAGCTAATTTATAAACAGGGGTAATTTTGAAAGTTTTAGTTATAGGATCGGGGGCCAGAGAGCATTGTTTGGTTGATAAATTATCTCAAAGCCCCAAGGTTAGCAAAATTTATTGCGCTCCCGGAAACGGGGGAACCGCTCATTTAGCCGAAAATATTGAAATTAAAGCTGATAACCTTGACCGTTTGTTAGATTTTGCCTTGAAAGAAAATGTGGAACTTACTGTTGTCGGCCCGGAAATACCTTTGGCTAAAGGCATAGTAGATTTATTTAATGATCAAGGCTTAAAGATTTTTGGCCCGGCTAAAGAATTGGCTAAGCTGGAATCTTCTAAGGTGTTTGCAAAGGAAATCATGAAAAAATACGGTATTCCTACCGCGGATTTTAAGGTTTTTAGCCAGCCTAAGCCAGCTAAAGAGTATATCGAAAGAAAAGGGGCTCCGGTTGTGGTTAAGGCCGACGGTTTAGCCGCAGGTAAAGGAGTAATGGTTTGTGAAAGCGAAGCAGAAGCCAGGCAGGCAGTGGATACGATAATGGGCAAAAAGAAGTTTGGCGAAGCCGGGGAAAAAATAATTATAGAGGATTGCCTCCAAGGCCAGGAACTTTCTCTTTTAGCTTTTAGCGACGGCGAAACTATTTTACCTTTGGCGGCTTCACAAGACCATAAGCGCATCTTTGACAATGACCAGGGGGCTAATACAGGAGGAATGGGCGCTTATGCTCCGGTTCCTTTGCTGGATAAGCAAAATTTTGATAAGATAATAAATGAAATATTTCAGCCTTTAATAGAAGGCCTAGGCAGAGAAAACAAGATATATAAAGGGATTCTTTATGCGGGGATTATGATTTTTAATAATAAACCTAATCTTTTAGAATTTAACGTAAGGTTTGGTGACCCTGAAGCTCAGGTGGTTTTACCTAAATTAAAAGGTGATTTAGCCGATATAATGTTAAAAACCATTGATGGCAACCTAAAGCAGGCAAAGGTAGAATGGGACCAGAGGAGTTTTGTTTGTGTGGTATTGGCTTCGGGAGGATACCCGGGAAAATATCAAAAGGGAAAAGAGATTAGCGGTTTAGAAGAGTTGGAAAAACAAAAGGATATTTTAGTTTATCACGCCGGGACCAAGAGAGAGAATGAAAAGATTGTAACCAACGGAGGAAGAGTTTTAAGTGTTGTCGGCAGCGGCTTGACTCTTAAAGAAGCTAAAGAAAAAGCTTATCAAGCCGTGGATAAAATAAATTTCAAAGGAGTTCAATACAGAAAAGATATAAGTGATAAGGCTTTTAATAAGTCCTAAGTCCTAAGTCTAAATAGGGAGGAATAAGATGAAAAAAAAGATAGCTATTGTTTTAGGAAGCGAATCAGATAAAGAAAAGCTAAAAGCGGGTTTTGACCTTTTAGATGAATTTAACATTTCTTATCAGTTAAAGGTGGTTTCAGCTCATAGAAATCCTGATAAGTTGAGAAGATATTGTAAAAGAATCGAAAAGGAAGGGTATGGCTTAGCGATAGCTTGCGCGGGATTAGCAGCAGCTTTACCGGGTTTTATGGCTTCTTATCTAAATATACCGGTAATCGGGGTAGGGTTAAAAGGCGGGTTGGCGGATGGGCTTGATTCGCTTTTTTCAATAGTGAGCGCGCCTAAAGGAATTGGATTAGTGTCTTCCGGGATGGGAAAAAATGGCTTTATAAATGCCATTATTTTCGCTTTGGAAATATTAGGCCTATCTTCTTCAGAAAGTTTAAGCCGGGCAAAAGCAATAAAAAATAAATTTAAATAGTATCAAAAATTTAACTAATTGATTAAAAAATATGGAAAAACTCGCGGTTAATGAGAAAAATTTTAAAAAATCTAATATAGAAAAAGCAGCCAATATGCTTTCTCAGGGTAAAATTGTAGCTATCCCCACAGAAACTGTCTATGGTTTAGCCGCCAGAGCTGATAAAAAAACAGCGGTAGATAAATTATATTCTTTAAAAGGCAGGGCGCTGGATAAACCTTTCAGTATCGCTCTGGCTGACAGCGGCCAGGCAGTCAGCCAATATTTTCTAACTCTTAATCCTTTTGGCTACAGGTTAATCGAAAAATTTTGGCCGGGGCCGCTTACGGTTATCTATTACCGGAGGCCGGAGGGGAAAATCGGAGTAAGAATACCTGCGAATTTTGTTGCCAGGAATATTTTAAAACAACTAAAAACCGCTGTCTATCTCCCTTCGGCTAACCGCAGTGGAGAAAAAGAGGCTGTTTCTGCCGATGAAGTAGAAGAGGCTTTTAAAGAAAAGATAGATTTAATTATTGACGGCGGCCAATCCCGTTATAAAAAGTCCTCAACTGTGATAGATTTAACCTATAAACCGTTTAAGATATTAAGAGAAGGGGTGGTTTCTGAACGGCAAATAGCATCTATTTTTATCAGAAGAAGGATATTGTTTGTTTGCACCGGAAATAGCTGCCGGTCGCCGGTAGCTGAATATCTTCTCCGCCGGTATCTGGGAAAAGAAAAAAAAGCTTTTCTCCAGAGATACGAAATTATTTCCGCAGGCATTGCCGCATCCGAAAGAATGCAGCCGCCCGAATATATTCAGAAAATTATGAAAAGCCAGGAGGGCCTGGATATAGCCGGATTTAAAGCTAATCAATTGACAAAACAGATGGTATTTTCTTCGGATTATATTTTTACCATGGAAGATTCTCAGAAAGAATATATTATAAAACAAGTCCCTTCAGCTCGGGCAAGGGTTTTTAATCTAAACAAGTTTCTTCCCTTTGGCCAGAGGAAGGGAATTCCGGATCCTGCTGGAAAAGATTTTACTTTTTTCGAAACTGTTTATAATAGGATAAAAGAATCTATAGTTGAGTTAGTCGATTGGCTCTAATAATAATTTTTAGAAAAAGGAGATTATTGTGCGCATAGCTTTTGGTTGTGACCATCGCGGTTTTAAACTAAAAAATATTTTGATAAACTATTTAGAAAATAAAGGACATAAAATTCTTGATTTCGGAACATTTTCTAAAGATTCTTGTGATTATCCGGATTATATTTATCCGGCTGTTTCTGCGCTGGCAAATAAAAAAGCTGATAAAGCCATAGTAATTTGTTTTACCGGGATTGGAAGTTGTATTTTGGCTAATAAAATTAAAGGGATTAGAGCCGCATTAGTTTATAATATAAAGAGCGCTAAATTTTCCCGCCGCCATAATGACAGCAACGTTTTAGTGCTGGCTGCGGATTTATTTAAGGCTGATTACGCTAAAAAATTAGTTTTAAGCTGGCTTAAAGAGAGTTTTGAAGGAGGAAGGCACAGCCGGAGATTACGGAAAATAAAAAAAGTTGAGGAACTCTAACAATCAGTTATGAGGAGGCTTAAATGTTTGAACAATTAAAACTAAAAGATCCAAAACTTTATTCTGCAGTGGTAGATGAGTTGAGAAGGCAAAGAGAGCATCTTGAACTTATCGCTAGTGAAAATTTTGCGCCTCTGGAAGTTCTAGAAGCGCAGGGTTCGGTTTTGACTAATAAGTATGCTGAAGGGTATTCGCATCGGCGCTGGTATGGAGGTTGTGATTTTGTTGATTTAGCCGAAGATCTTGCCGTTGACAGGGTAAAAAAACTTTTTGGCGCTGAATTTGCTAATGTGCAGCCGCATTCCGGAACTCAGGCTAATATTGCCGTTATGATGGCTGTTTTAGAGCCAAATGACACTATTTTAGCTATGGATTTGGCTTGCGGCGGCCACCTTTCGCACGGTCATCCGCTTAATTTTTCGGGAAGATTCTATAATATAATTTCCTATAGCGTCGATAAAAATACAGAATGTCTTAATTATGAAAATATAGAAAAATTGGCTTTGGAAAATAAACCGAAGATGATAATTGCCGGAGCCAGCGCATATCCGAGAAAAATAAATTTTAAGCGTTTTAGGAAAATAGCCGATAAAGTAGGCGCGTTTCTTTGTGTAGACATGGCTCACTTTGCCGGATTGGTTGCCGCCGGAATTCACCCTAACCCTTGCCCTTATGCTGATTTTGTAACCTCAACCACCCATAAAACTTTACGCGGCCCGCGGGGCGGTTTTATCTTGGCAAAAAAAGAATTTGCTAAAAAAATTAATACCGCGGTTTTTCCGGGAAACCA
>JAIPHC010000021.1 GCA_021735405.1 Candidatus Omnitrophota bacterium
AGGCGAAGATATTCTCTGGCCTACAAATAAGAGAATAACAGCGCATCCGAATAAGACGTTGAACTCCGAATTAGCTCCGTATTTTATTGGCAAAAGACTTTATAGAAAAGAATAAAAACTATAGCCCCAACCGGATTCGAACCGGTGTCTGATGGCTGAGAACCACCTGTCCTAGACCAGACTAGACGATGGGGCCGATTTCACCAAGATACAAGAAACAAGATACAAGAATCAAAAAAAATGTCAACAAATTTTACCCTATTCTTGCACCTACAAAGTACAATTGGGTTCTAAATAGCTAGGCTCATGCCGTCGTAGGCGAATTTTATATCAAGGCCAGTTTCGGATCTTACCTTCTTTTCTAACTCATAAGGTTTTTGCCTGAGAATTGTCATGCCGAAATGAGTAAAAATAGTTTTCTTTGGTTTTATCTCCTTGACAAGGCCTATAGCTTCAGGCAAAGAAAGGTGACCATAACCAGGTTTAGGTTCGTAAAATACTACATTCAGAATCAAAACAGTAGAATCAGAATAAGCTTTAACCAATTTATCGAATTTTTTTGTATCCGAAATATAAGCGACAACTTGACCACCCAAATAAAATTTTACCCCATAAGTTTCTACCGAATGCATATTCCTTATTGGCGCAGAAAAATCTATATCTTTGACTTTAAACTTTTTCTTTTTCAATCTTTCAATTTTGCCGACCTTTTTTTCAAGATATTTAAAAACAACCCCTTCCTTACCCAAAGCGTCTGAAGTTACAAACAACTTACCTCTCTTTTTAAACCCTCCGGCAGTCATAGCTTCAATCATAACATTTATATCGCCCGAATGATCGAGGTGCTTATGGGTTAAAATTATTCCGTCTAGCTTGGAAGGATCAAGCTTAGGCCGGCAGCTGTGGCAACGGACTAAACACCCCGGGCCGGGATCAATCAAAAGATTGGTTGATTTGTATTTCAACCAAAGGCCGGCTGATGAGCGAAGCTGCCTAATCATTACAAAACGCGCTCCAGCCGTTCCCAGAAACTTTATAAAATTGCTATTCTTTCCCATACTACTTACAATATATTTGAATTTGGACCTTGGACATTGGACTTAGGACTTATCTTCATCTAACCAGATTTTCTTTAGCTCTTCTGTGATTTCTCTTTGTAAAGAATATTTAATATCTTTTACCTTTTCTTTTTTTTCTTTTATTTTTGTTTTTGAAATAAAGCTGTCAACTGAAATATTTTTAGCCCCAAGAGACCTGGCCCGATAAGCCAATTGACGGTCATCGGTTACAACCACAATTTGTTTTTTGTTATTAACCCTTTCAACTTTTTTTATTATTAGGTCATCGGCGCTTTCTGAGCCGCTGAATTTAATTTTATATTGGAAATTATTTATTTGATAAGGCGGCCGGCCCCCGTCAAAAATAAGCCAGACCTCATTATTATCGCTTCCGGTTAATTTATTTTTATAAATAAAAAGAATGAGGTCTGAGCAAGGTGTTGAAGAATCTTTAATTTTAGATATTTTATGAACTAGATTGTAGCCATCGATGATAAACCGTAACATAAAATATTCCTCCTAAAAGGCTTGCCGAAATCAAGAAAAAAAGATTCACTAAAGAAATTCCTAATCCAATAGATTCAGCAACTCCATAACCAGATAAAAAATAAACGAGTAATGCTTCGCGGGTCCCGGCTCCAGCAATAGTTATCGGTATAAAAGCTGCAGCCATTATTATTGGAATTAATACTAAAAAAATAATTGGGCTTAAAGTTAAAGCAAATGCTAAAGACGCGATGAAAAAACCTATCGGTATCAGAATTTGAATAAGTAAAGACAGCAGCAATGACTTGTAGAAAACAAGTGAATTTTTTTTAAAAAAATAGAGTTGATCATGGAACAACGATAATTTACTGCGCAGTAAAGAACCTTTTTTAAATATTTTTAAAAGAAAATTAAAAAAAGAACGGCTAAAAATAGTAAAAGATAAAAAAATTACAATTATTACCAATATAAATATTGGTAATAATACTTGCCTTTTTTGAGCCCAATCATCTAAAAACAAAAAGCTGACTAAAGCAACCGCGGTCAAAGCAATGCCTCCGCTAAACCTATCCATTAAAACCGTAGAAGCTATCTTGTTTGCTTTACCGTGACGCTGAGATATGCCAAATCCTCGAAATAAATCTCCGGCAACAAAAGAAGGAAAAAATAAATTTAAAAAGAGGCCGGATAAATATGAATAAAAAGTTTCCCGGAATGAAACGGCCGCGCCTACTGATGTGAGTAATATTTTCCACCTAACGATTCCTAAAAAAAGTGAAAACCAAAAAATTATAAAAGCAAAACTTAAATACGTTTTTTGAGAATTTTTATAAACACAAATCAATCGCTGGTAGGGAATAAATTTAAAGAGAACAAAGAATATCGCAATAGTTATAATTATTCTTAAGAAAAAAAATATTTTTTTACGCACTGATTATACACTCAAATAACTTTGACGGACTTTTTTATAAACTTCGATCGAAGCAATAGCCCCTTCAGAGGCTGCTGTAATCAGCTGCCTCAACGGCCTCCTCCGGCAATCTCCACAAGCCCAAACAAGATCATTTGAGGTTTTCATCTTACTATCGGTTGTAATAAACCCCTTTTCATCTGTAGATACAAGCTGGCGGCATATTTCTGTATTAGGAGAAGATCCAATCGCAACAAATAACCCATCCAGTGGCAGCTCCCTCGGGTTACCTTTATCAACTTCTTCTATAATTAAACCCTTAAGCTGCTGCTGGCCCAATATTTCCTTAATTGTATGATTATAAATAATGTTAACATTATCTTTTTTAGTAAGATTCTTGCTAAGATATTCTAAAGCTCTTAATTTACTGCGCCTATGAATTAAAGTTACTGTCTTGGCAAAACTCGAAAGATAAAGGGCTTCTTCAACCGCGGTGTTTCCTCCGCCGACCACCGCTACGTTTTTACCTTTGAAGAAAAAACCATCACAAACCGCACAATAAGAAACCCCCTTGCCAGTCAACTTTACTTCATTCGTTAACCCTAATTTTCGAAAAGATGACCCTGTAGCCAAAATAACCGCTTTACTCCTATATTGGCCTTTATTAGTTAAAACCTGGAACACCCCTTCTTGCTGTTTTACCTCTTTTACCTGCTCACTTTCTATGGGTATGTTTAAACCAGATAATGAATCGGCTAAACTTCTAGCTAACTCCCTTCCTTTTGTCCCCAGCTTAAGGCCCAGATAGTTATCAATCCTTTCCATGTAAAAAAGCTGGCCGCCTATAGCTTTTGATTCGAAAATCTTAAAAGTTAACCCGGAACGCTTTGCATAGACAGCGGCGTTAACTCCGGCAATGCCCGCGCCAACAATAATTAGATCTAAACTTTTCATTGTTAACCTTCTTTCTTAATTTTTTTCAGCTTTGAGGCTATTTTTAATCTTCGCCAAAAAGAAACTCTATCAATAAAAGTTACTCCGTTTATATGGTCTATTTCATGCTGAAATACAACCGCTAGAACTCCTTCCGGTTTCAAAGAAACAAACTGACCCTTCTGGTCCAGGGCTTCGACAAACACTTTGCGGCTTCGTTTCACCTCTAATTCGATTCCGGGAAAACTGAGGCAGCCTTCTCTAAAAGTTATAAAACCCTCTCTTTTTGTAATCTTAGGATTTATAAGCTTATAAATTTCGCCTCCGGCTTCGATAACTACCAGCTGCATAGCTAGACCAACTTGATTTGCAGCTAAACCGATTCCATCGGATACTTTCATCAAAATATACATCTGGTTTAAGATATCTTCTGTATCTTGATCCGGCCTTTTAATCTTAGCAGACTTTTTTTTAAGTATTTTATCAGGCCACTTATGTATTTTTAATTTTGTTTTCACCATCTACCTCGATAATTTTAGGTTCTAATTCCTTTACTTCTTCTTCCCTGTAATAACCATAAGAAATAATTATTATTTTATCGCCTTTATAGCCTTGACGGGCGGCCGGACCATTTAAAGATATCATACCACTGCCGCTTTCGCCAACGATAACATAAGTTTGCAGCCTAATACCATTATTTAAATTCAAAACATCAACCCGCTCTCCTTCGCATAAATCAGCAGCATCCATTAATTTTTTATCTATGGTTATACTACCTTTATAATATAGTTTTAAATCTACTACAGTAGCATAACTAATTTTTGACTTTAACATAGCTCTAATCATTTTATTTTCCTCTCTTGTTTTACTTTTAACGCAAAAAAACGCATATTTTTAACAAATAAACGCTAATTACATTCGCGTTGATTTCTTCTGTTTTTTAAATAATTTATAAGTTAATTTTGCAATCATTAATTCTTCGTCCGTGGGGACGATTAAAACTTTTGTTTTGGAAGAAATTTTCTTTATCTGGTTTTTTACCGGCTTCAGCAGTCCGGGATTATTTTCTCCAATCCCGCCGGTAAGGCAAACCGCATCCACCTTGCCCAGGCAAAATAAATATGCGCCAATATATTCTTTAAGGCGGTTGATAAAAATTTCGATAGCAAGTTTTGCCCTCCGGCTGCCTTCCCCGGCAGCTTTACGCACATTGCGTAAATCATTGCTTATTCCGGAAACTCCCAAAAAACCGCTTTCTTTGTTGAGGATTTTATCCATCTGATCAATAGTTAACTTGTCTTTTTTCATTATATTAAAAACCACTGCAGTATCTATATCTCCGGAACGAGTCCCCATCATTAAACCTTCCAGAGGCGTAAACCCCATAGAGGTCGCAACTGATTGACCTTTATCGATAGCGGTTATACTGCAGCCATTACCAAGATGAGCAGTTATCAATTTTAACTTTTTTAAAGGTTTTTTTAAAATTCGGGCTGTTTTTTGGGCAACAAATTGATGGGAAGTTCCGTGAAACCCGTATTTACGAATTTTATATTTTTTGTAATACTTATATGGTATTGGATAAATATAACTATAATCGGGTATGGTTTGATGAAATGCTGTATCAAAAACTGCGACTTGAAAATCAGTGGGAAAAACCTTAAGGCAATGTTTTATCCCCTCTAGATTAGCAGGATTATGCAAAGGAGCAAGAGCAATACATTCTTCAATTTGCTTGACTACCAGCTTATCTATCAAATGAGGCTGCTTAAACTTTTCACCACCGTGGACAACACGATGCCCAACAGCTGCGATACTCTCTAAGGAGTTTAATTTACTTTCAGATAAAATCCTCTTTATTATTTCATCTATGCCTTGAGTATGGTTTTTTGCCCGGGATTTTTTTTCTCCAATCTTTTCAATTTCTCCTTTATCGATAAGAGATTCTTTAGGAAAATCAAAAAGTTTATATTTGATAGAAGAGCTTCCTGAATTTATAACTAAAACATTCATTTTAAATTAAATCTTTAAGCTTTGTTTTGCGCTCTCACCACAGTAACTGCCGCACAATCAATAATATCTTCGACTTCACAACCTCGTGACAAATCACTGCAGGGTTGCTTGACTCCCAGGATAATCGGCCCGATAGCTCTTGCCTTTGCTAAACGCTGGCTCAACTTATAACAAATATTGCCGGCATCAAGATTAGGAAAAACCAAAATATTGGCTGCGCCAGCCACATCGCTTTCATCCAGTTTTCGCGAAGCAACTTTTGGATCTAAAGCGCTATCCCCCTGCAGCTCACCATCGATCATAAAACCACTTTTTTTCGATTTAGCAATTTCTACTGCATCTTTGATTTTATCAACCCATCTTCCTTTCGCGCTTCCTTTGGTCGAAAAACTCAGTAATGCTACCCGTGGAGTAATCTGCAAAACATCTTTAGCAAAACGAGCGCTGGAAATAGATATGTTGGCTAGCTGTTCGCTGCTGGGATAAGGAATCACGCCGCAGTCTGCATAAATAAAAGTGCCGTTTTCTCCATAAGAGCAATCAGGAACATCAATAATAAAACAACTCGATATCGTACCGGCAGTCTTATCAATATCAAGGCAATTAAGGGCTGCCTTAATTACCGAGGAAGTGGTAAACTTTGCTCCGGCGACAAACCCGTCTACACCGTCATGCTTTACCATCATTGCCGCATAATAAAGAGGATTTTCCATCAATTCTCTCGCTTCCTCAAAGCTAACCCCCTTTACTTTCTTCCTTTCGTGAAAAATATTTGCATATTTTTCCTGCTTTTCAACCTCAAGGTTATCGTGGGTAAGCAACAAGGCTTTGGCTATTTTTTCCTTATTTATATAATCAACGGCTTCAATCACCCTTTCGTCTCCTGCCTCAGGAAAAACAATTTTCCGCGGGTCCTTTTTAGCTTGTTCTCTTAAATTCTTAACAACATCTCGCATTAATTCCTCCTAAAATTTATTTTTTAAGAATAAACAGTATTGATTTATCTAATAAAGTCTGATAAGTGGCTAAAGCAATACGCCTTAAAGTTTCTATATTTTCATCTCTTTTTTCTTTTGCCATAAATTCCGTATTTTCATAAGATGAAAGATAAATCAAAGCATAAAACGTATTTTTGTCGGCAAAAGCGGCTTGATAACATTGATGATTCCAATCACTCCCGACAAAAACAAGAGTAATCTTTTGGTTAAACCTTACTCCCAGCTCTTCTTGAATAAGCGATACAATCTCCTGATCCGGAACAAAATAAAGTACGACCTCAATAAACCGGTGCTCATCTTTTATCTTTTTACTGATTTGCTCAACCAAACCAGCCACACCGCCGCTTAAAACATTGTCTTCCTTTTCACCGCTCTCTTTGAGTAAACTCATTTTCTTTTTATACTTTTCAACAAATTCTTGATTTACAAAATTAATATTCCATCTTCCCGCTAAATAAGCTACAAAAAGTTGATAGAAGTACATTTGAGCCATAATCGAAAGGACCGGCTCTGTGAAATCAAAGTCGGGCTTTAATTTAATAAAATTCGAATCAGAAAAATTAACGATAGTTTTTACCGATTTTTTTGAATTTTTTGAACCTAATGATTCCTGAAAAAGCTGAGCTAACCAAGGAGTAAAGCTCTCCACTAAATTTTGGCCGATGTTAGGGGAAAAATTGAAATCATCCTCCTGCTTTAAAGACAAAACAGCATTATAGGCGCTCTCTCTTATTTGATCCCGGCTATTGATAAATTGTAAATAAAGATGTTTTAATTTATCAAAATCCTTATTTAAAAATAAAAATAAAGGTAGAATAAAAATATTAGTAAGCGGCGAAGAAAAACGTCCGCCGACATCAGACCGGCCGTCAAACTGGATTAATATTTTTCCTACCGATGGCCAGCCTTTTTTATCAAGTTTTTCAATCGACTCCGGATCAGTTAGCCAAAGAAAGTTTTTAAACCACCTATCCGGGCCAAGTTTTTCACTGAAATAATTTCTTAAAGTTTGCGACAGCAACTGTGTTTCCTTAGTTGTTCCCGACTTTGAAACCGCAACCACCAAAGTTTCCTCTAAATTATCAATCTCGGATAAAATATTATCTATCGCCCTTGGATCTAAATTATCTAATGTAAACACCTTATCCCGGCCAAAAACAGATAAAAGAGGTTTTATTCCATTAACTGATCCACCCATGCCGATAAAAATAAATTTTTTCTTGCCGTTAAGCAAAGGAAGAACCGCCTCAAGAGAAGATTTTATTTGGCTAAAATCAACCGGCTTAACCCACCCCAAGCGCGGGCTATTTTGGTCAAAAGCAATTTCCCGGTAAGGATTCTCAACAGAAACCTGGCTTTTTTCTTTGCCGGCAGCATCCAATAAATATTTTTTAAAATTTTTCATTAATCTCCTCAACAAAAGTTTAGAAAACCATTATCCATATTTTTTTTTATTTTGCAATCTCTTTTTGAAATTAAAACCAACAGGGTGAATTGTAACTCATATTGCAACACTATTTGATTTAAAACTCTAAATCTCATCTTTGTAACCTCTAATGTCATTCTGAGGCGAAGCCGAAGAATCTAAAAACCGTTGCGGGAGATCCTTCGTCGCTTCCGCCGCTTTTGAGCCCGGAGCTCCTCAGGATGACACCAGAGAGAGATTGCTTCGTTACTCACTTCGTTCGTCCTCCGACTTCGCTTTAGGACTTCCGTTGGCCGCTTCTCGCAATGACAGGTGAAAACTTACTTTTTAGAATTGCCGCGCTTGTAATTACAATCTTCTAATTAGAACCAACAGACTCTGTCCTTCCCGGAAGCTTTAGCCTTATAGAGCGCTTTATCGGCAATCTCTGCAAACAAATCCAAATATATAGTATTGGAAGGATAGGTTGCCGCCCCGATACTTACAGTAATGCCTAAATTCTCATCGAATACCTTTATTTTTTCCTGAGATATTCGCGAACATATTCTTTCCGAAACCATAATTGCGCCAGCTTTATCGGTGTCAGTCAACAATACACCAAACTCTTCTCCGCCGAGCCGGCCGACAAAATCAATTTGCCTTACACATTCTGAAATCAAAACAGTGCATCTTTTTAAAACTGCATCACCCACTAAATGCCCGTAATTATCATTTATTTTTTTAAAATCATCTAAATCGATCATTAAAAAAGATAAGCTATTTTTCAATTTTTCGGACCGCCGGAATTCTTCTTCCACTCTTTGGTTAAAAAAACGGCGGTTATAGGCTCCGGTAAGATAATCACGTATAGATAATTCCTGAAGCCGCTGGTAAAGCTCTAACCTTTCTAAAGAAACCGTAAGCAGCTTTGCAAAGAGCGGAAATAATCCAAAGATATCCGGAGCTTGAGTATCTAAATACAGGTAATCTTGGCCTTGGCTAATTTTAAAACGATGACAATTTGGCCCCTGCAGCTTAGACAAACTTATTCTATCTACTCCTTCTAAAGAACTTATCTTCTCGATAAACGCAGCGGTTAATTCTTCTTTATCAAAAATAGAAGAAATCAGCCTGGTCGTATCATAAAATGCAAAAAATTGAGAAATTTTTTTATCAAAATCTTCTATCTTATTTGTCAACAGTTTTTCTTTTTTTTGCAATTCCTTGATTTTTTTAGTTAAATTTGTTTTCCTGGAATAAAAATAACCTTTTTCGCGTTGATACTCTTTTAAAAGCAACCCGATAAAAACAAATAACAATATTATTAAAATTATAAAGACGGACATATCCTGTTTTTCCCTTCCTTTTTTGCCTGATACATCATTCTGTCAACAAAACTAAATATTTGGTCCAAACTTTTTCCGCCATCCGGATAAATGGCTAATCCGCCCGATATCGTAAAATTTACTTTATTCCTCCGGTATGATACGGTAGAGTTCGAAGCTTTTTTGCGAATATTTTCAGCAATCTTTGATACTTCTTCTCTATTGGTATCAGCCACCAAAATCATAAACTCTTCTCCCCCATAACGGCAGACAGCGCTTCTAGGGTCCTCTTCAATACTTTTAAGAATTTTAGCAAACTTTTTAAGGACTAAATCTCCTACCATATGTCCGTGAGTATCATTTATCTTCTTAAAATCATCTATATCAAACATAACTAAACCTACACTGGTACTGCCATCTCGGGCCCGGTTAAATTCTGCTTTTGTTTTTTCGATAAAATAGTTTCGCAAGGGTAAAGAGGTAAGTGAATCAGTTATCGCCAGCTCCTGAACTCTTTTGATAAGATTTGCCCGTTCAAATACTACCGCTCCCAAATCACAAATGTTGCTTAACGACCTTAGGTCGTCATAAGAGAAAAAATTTGCCTTTTCACTCTCAATGCGGATAATTCCAAAAAAATCTTCTCCCACAGAAAGCGGACTGGCCAAAAAAGACAATGATTTCCTTTGAAGAAAACCATCTATCTGGCTGGAATCAAACCTAAAATCCTTTCGAATATCTTCAATCAAAATGGAACTATTTTGCCGCATCATCCATCTTTCGATTTCACAACCCTGCTTTTCTTTGATTGCCATATCTTTTTTCTTCAGAGAATGAATCAATTCAAGCGAGTGGTTTTTCTTATTAAATTCATACAAAGAAACAAAAGTAAAATCAGGGAATAG
This sequence comes from Candidatus Omnitrophota bacterium, assembly GCA_021735405.1. GTDB lineage: Bacteria > Omnitrophota > Gorgyraeia > Duberdicusellales > 4484-171 > PXAH01. The sequence goes on from JAIPHC010000021.1 coordinate 10,034, forward strand.
TTTATTAACGGCAGAAATTAAAAAATCAAAGATATCCTCGGGGTCTTCCAATTCAATCAATTCTTGAGAAAGCTTAACTAAAAAAGAACTTTTCTTTTGCTTGAGAGGCAGGTATTCTAAAACTTTATTTTTTTTGGCTAAAGAATTTTCAAGAATATTTACTTTTTCTTCCTGGTAATCAATAATATTAGTATTCCTGCTAACCAATTTTTTACGGAAAAAATAAAAAATAAAAAAGGAACTTAAAAGGAAGAACAAAAACAATGCTGCCCAAAAAAAAGTTACCAATCCAAGAAAGAGAAAGGCAAGAACAGAAATAATAAAGAGATTGAGTATTGAATATACAAAAAAATTATACAAGGGTATCTTCTGTAGATGGGTCAAAAAAATGAATCTTTTTAGTATCAAACACAATTTCAACCCTGCTGCCTACAGCGGGTTTATTGGAAGCATCCACTACAGCGATTATTGTATGACTTTTAGTTGTAAGATAAAGATGATTTTGAGAACCCATCGTTTCTATTACATCACAAGTAACGCTAATTGTATTGTCAGCTGTTGCGTATGATGCAAAAAGTTTATCATATAAGTTCTCCGGACGAATACCTAGGGTAATGTCTTGATCGATATAGCTTTCAACCTTTTTATGCATTTGTTCTGGAACTTTTAGCTGAAAACCTTCTTTTTCACAAAAATACAACGAACCATCTTTCTTCTTTAAATATCCTTCCACAAAATTCATCGGCGGAGAGCCGATAAAACCAGCCACAAACTTATTGCCCGGTTTATCATATACATCTAAAGGGGTGTCTACCTGTAAGAGTTTTCCTTTTTTCATAATCGCTACTCTATCGCCTAAAGTCATAGCTTCAGTTTGGTCATGAGTAACATAAACCATTGTAGACTTTATTCTTATATGTAATTTTTTAATTTCTGTTCTCATCTGAACACGAAGTTTTGCGTCTAAATTGCTAAGTGGTTCGTCAAAAAGAAAAGCCTGAGGTTTTCTGACAATTGCCCTGCCTACAGCAACCCTTTGCCTTTCACCTCCAGAAATTTCTTTCGGCCTTCTATCCAACAAATGGCCAATACCTAAAATTTCTGCAGATTCATTCACCCGCTTTTTAATTTCAGCGCGGGAATAACGGCGGAGCTTAAGAGCGAAAGCCAAATTATTGTAAATATCCATGTGCGGATAAAGAGCGTAATTTTGAAAAACCATTGCGATGTCCCTGTCTTTAGCGGGCATGTTGGTAACGTTTTTGTCGCCAACAAAAACATCTCCGGAAGTAGGGATTTCCAGGCCGGCAAGCATCCTTAAACTTGTTGATTTACCGCAGCCGGAAGGACCGAGCAAAACAACGAACTCTTTATCTTTTATTTCCAGATTTAAGTCCGAAACCGCGGTAATATCGGCGTTAAAAACCTTGTTTATATTTTTAAATCTTACTTCAGCCATTGCCTAAATTTTAAATATAAAATTATCTATGTCAAGTTAAATAATCCAAAATAGCAGTAATTTTACTCTTTAATTCTTTTCTCGCTACTATTAAATCGATAAAACCATGTTCTTTGTTAAACTCAGAAGTTTGAAAACCTTCGGGTAAGTCCTGTTTGATTGTTTGCTTTATAACCCGCGGACCGGTAAAGCCAACAAGAGCGCCCGGCTCAGCTATAGTAATATCGCCTAAGCCGGCAAAAGAAGCCAAAACACCGGCCATAGTAGGATGAGTAAGAACCGACAAATAAGGCAAATTTGCTTCTTTTAGTTTCGAAAGAGCACCGCTTGTTTTAGCCATCTGCATCAAAGAAAACATCCCTTCATACATCCTCGCCCCGCCGCCGGAACCGGAAACAATAATTACAGGTAATCTTTCTAAAACTGCATGTTCTATTATCCGGGTAATCTTCTCACCCACCGCAGACCCCATAGAGCCCATAATAAAACGAGAATCAGTAATAGCTAAAGAAATTAACTTTTTGTTTATTTCAGCCGTGCCGGTAATAACCGCTTCTTTTAATTGTGTTTTCTTTTTTGCTTCAGCCAGTTTATTTGTATAGCTTTTCGGCCCGGAAAAATTAAGCGGGTCATCGGAAACCATTTCTTTATCAAATTCAACAAAACTGCCTTCATCAGCTAAGAGGTTAAGCCGCCGGTGGCAGCTTATAACAAAATGATAATTACACTTCGGGCAAACTTTTAAATTTTCTTCCAAAAGCTTATTAAAAATAAGATTGGAACATTTAGGACATTTGCTCCAAAGGCCATCCGGCACTCTTTTTTTCTTGCCAAAGCTAAAAGTTTTTTCAAAAATATTCATGTTCTGAATCTCCTTAAAACCAAGCCTGAAGATAATTTCGGGTAAAAATAAGTAGATTTTTGCGGTAATTTATAACCAGCTTTTGCTATATCAAATATTGATTTTAAAGAAACCGCTTTGAGTAAAAATGCCATTTCGTTTTTTTTAGTATTTTTGCGCGCTTGAGCTATGCTATGAGTGTAGCCAACCTTTCGATACGAAAGCTTGGGTAAAACAGCTTGATGAAAAACATAAGTATCTAATTTTTTATATATCGCCGGAGATATTGTATCTAAAATAGCATTATTTTGCAAGGCTGCAAAATAAAATTTATTATTCCAATACACCCCGAAAGAAAATTTACTGCCAGTTTTAAGCTTTTTATCCAGCTTTATTTGACTTATTGGTTTTAGTTCAAAATCTTCTTTCAACTTATCAAAGTTATCTCTATTTTTACCCGGCGCAGAAATTATCCTATGAGTAGGCAGTACTACCAGCCCCGGTTGAGGAACAGCGATATAGGCAAGAATATAGTTTAGGTCTTTAAACTTTTTTCTCTTGCTCTGAAAATAGTCGAAAGAGGTTTCGAACCGATGATGCCCGTCAGCGATAACCATATATGACTCTTCTAAAGATGAAGAGATGTTCTCTATTTCAGCCTTTTTACTTATTTTCCAAAGCCGGTTTAAATTATTTTCATCATCTTTAAATTCAAGAAATGGTTTTGTCTTGGTGTATTTTTTGGACACAGCTTTTAAAAAATTACCGGTATTGCCGGCTACGACAAAAACCGGGCTTAAATTCGCCTTAACCTTTTCTATCATCTTGCGCCGGTCTTCTTTGGGTTTATCTAAAGTGTGCTCATGAAAAAAAATCTCTTTTTTTTCCATATTAAGCAGACAAATTATCCCGTAACGTGAAAGTTGTTTTTTGCCTACTCTAAATTTTTGTTGATAAAGATAATAATTTTCTTTACAATCATCGACTAAAATTTTTTGATTAAGCCATTTTTTTAGATTCTCAACCGGTTTATTATAATTTTTCCCGTCAGCAAGGCTAATCCGGCAGTAGTTATAAGGAGAACGTTTTTTTAAAGACTGGATTTTATCTTTATCGATAATGTCGTAAGGCGGGCAGGCTATTTTAGAAAAATCATCTAAGAAGGTTGGATTATAGTGAGTTGCCTTAAATGGCTTAATTTTTTGAGCCATTACTTCTCTTTTTTTAAATCACATTTATTATCAGGGCAACTCTTACAACCCTTATTATCATTTGAGTCAGCTTTGCGGTTTTTTTGTTTATAATCTGTTTCATAAAAACCGCTGCCTTTAAAGATGATTCCCGAACCCGAACTGATTAATCTTTCAACCTTTCCCTTGCAATAAATGCACTCCTTTAAGGGATTATCTGACATTTTCTGAAAAGCTTCAAAGATTTTTCCGCACTTTAAGCACCGGTAATCATAGGTTGGCATTTTTTGCTCCTTTTTTTACTATTTTATTAATTACGAACCTTAACTATTTCTTCAAAAAGTTTCTTTTCTTTCCTGGATACTTTTTTGGGAATTTCTATCCCTATCTCAACCAACTCATCGCCGCAATGTTTTGAATTTAATTCCGGCATTCCCTTGCCTTTCAGCCGAAATACCGTATCCGGCTGCGTTCCGGCCGGAATTTTCATTTTAACCCTGCCATTTAAAGTTGGCACTTTTATTTCGGTCCCTAAAACCGCATCGACAGCGTCAATATTTATCCGATGGCGGAGGTTTTTTCCTTCCCGTTTAAATATCGGATGGGTCGATATTGTAATATGAAGATAGAGATCGCCTCGGCCCTGGCCCAAAAAACTGCCTTCTTTGCTAAGGCGCAAAATTGAACCGTCTTTAACTCCTTTGGGTATTTTTACTTTTAGGCGATGCTGCTTCTTTAGACGCCCCTGTCCAGAGCATTGACGGCAACGATCCTTAATAACCTTACCCTTGCCGCGGCAATTTGGGCAAGTTTGAGAAACACTGATAAAACCCATTCCGCTTCTAACCGTTCCCGCCCCCTTACAAAGAGAACAGGTAACCTTAGAGGACCCCGGCTTTACTCCTGTCCCCGAACACACAGCGCAAGAATCAAGCCGATAATAATTAATTTCTTTTTCTGCTCCAAAAGCAGCTTCTTCTAAACTGATTCTGATACGGGCCTGAATGTTTTCTCCTGAAGGCTGCCTAAAGCCGCCTCTTCTGCCCCGGCTGCTGCCGCCAAAAATATCAAAACCAAAATCAGAAAAAATACTGCCGAAAATATCTTCAAATCCGCCGCCGGAGGCACCGCCAAAAATATCCGAGAAATTAGCTCCTTTAAAGATATCTTCCTGGCTATAACGTGAATCAACGCCGGCATGGCCATATTGGTCATAGAGCTGTTTCTTCTTGGGGTCGCTTAAAACAGCATAACTTTCGGAAATTTCCTTAAATTTTTCTTCAGCTTCCTTTTTTTTCTCTTCCGGAACCCGGTCCGGATGATGCTTCATGGCAAGCTTTCGATAGGCTTTCTTCACTTCCTCGACCGAAGCCCCTTTTTTTAATCCTAAAATTTCGTAATAATCGCGTTGTGTACTCATGGTCTTTTTTTTGTTAACTTTCCTCCGCCAGACGAAGGAAGAAGGACGATAGACGATTTCGTCCTTTCGTCCCTCATCCCTCGTCCTTCGGAACGATCATTTCTTATTTTTTACCTTCGTTGTCTTCTTCTTTGTACTCGGCGTCAACCACATCTTCTTCCTTTTTCCCTTCTGGCTGCTCTCCCTGCTCTTGTTTTTCTCCGCCCTGCTGTCCGGCTTGCTCAGCCTTACCGGAACCAGCTTGTTTTTGCTGTTGCGCTGCTTGGGCTTTATACATATGTTCAGCCAGTTTATGAGAAGCCTGAGTAGCCTCTTCCATAGCTTTTTCTATTTCTTCCTTAGTGCTTTCAGATTTTTTAAGAATTTCTTTTAAATTGTTTATTTTTTCTTCGATTGTCTTCTTTTCCTGGTCAGAAACCTTATCTCCATAATCTTTTAGAGATTTTTCTGTAGTGTAAACTACCGAATCTGCTTTATTCTTAACCTCTATCAACTCTTTCTGCTTTTTGTCTTCTTCAGCGTGTTCTTCTGCTTCCTTAACCATCTTATCGATATCCTCATCTGATAATTTCTGAGGAGCGGTTATCCTAATCGATTGTTCTTTGCCTGTACCCTTATCTTTAGCTGATACATGGACAATTCCGTTAGAGTCAATATCAAAAGTAACTTCGATTTGAGGAACGCCTCGCGGTGCCGGAGGAATACCGACAAGATCAAATCTGCCTAACTCAGTATTGCCTTTTGCCATTTCTCTCTCACCTTGTAGGACTCTAATAGTAACCGCTGTTTGATTGTCTTCGGCTGTTGAAAAAATTTGGCTTTTTTTGGTAGGAATAGTGGTGTTTCTGGGAATAAGTTTAGTAAACACTCCTCCTAATGTCTCCAAGCCTAAAGATAGCGGTGTAACATCGAGTAAGAGGACATCTTTCGTCTCTCCAGTTATAATCGAACCCTGGATAGCAGCCCCCATTGATACGCACTCCATGGGGTCTATGCCTCTTTCAATTTTTGTTCCCACAAAATCTTCAACTGTTTTCTGGACAATCGGCATTCGAGTCGGCCCCCCCACCATGATAATTTTATCGATATCTTTGGTGGTAAGTTTTGCATCGCTAACCGCCTGCTTGATCGGCCCTTCTGTTTTTTCTACAATCGACTTTACTAAATCTTCTAATTTCGCCCGGTTGATTGTTTTGGTAAGATGTTTCGGCCCTGATTTATCAGCCGTAATAAACGGCAGATTAATCTCGGTAGTTAACGTACTTGATAATTCAATTTTAGCTTTCTCAGCCGCTTCTCTCAGGCGTTGATCAGCCATTTTATCTTCACGAAGGTCAATACCGGTTTCTTTTTTGAAATCTTCGGCAATGTAGTCTACCAAAGCCTGATCCATATCCCGGCCGCCTAAATTGGTGTCACCGTGAGTAGAAAGAACCTTGAAACCGCCTTCTTCCCACATCTCCATAATAGTTACATCTAAAGTTCCTCCGCCAAAATCAAAAACCATAATTTTAAGCTCTTTACCAACCTTATTTAAACCATAAGCAAGGCAAGCTGCTGTAGGCTCATTAATAATTCTTTTTATATTTAATCCGGCAATAGTACCAGCGTCTTTTGTGGCTTGTCTCTGGTTGTCATTAAAATAAGCCGGTACGGTTACTACCGCATCTTTTATCTCACTGCCTAAATAGCTTTCTGCGTCTGCCTTAATCTTTTGTAAAACAAAAGCAGAAATTTGCTGGGGCGTGTACTCTTTGTCGTAAACCTTAAACTTAAACTGGGTACCCATCTTCCTTTTAGCGCCGGATATAGTCCCTTCCGGATTAACCGAAGCCTGCCGGCGGGCTGGTTCACCTACCAGTTTTTGCCCGTCTTTAGTAAAAGCTACCACCGAAGGGAAAGCTTTTCCGCTTGCAACCCCGGCTCCTTCAGCTGAAGGGATTATCGAAGGCCTTCCTCCTTCCATTATAGCCGCCGACGAATTTGAAGTCCCTAAATCAATTCCAATTATTTTTGCCATTTTCTACCTCCTCATTCTCATTAAAAATATAATTATTTAGCGAATACCTTTACCTATTCCTCAACCTCTTTATCTTCCTCTTTACTTTGTTCTTCTTTCTCCTTCTTTGT
>JAIPHC010000022.1 GCA_021735405.1 Candidatus Omnitrophota bacterium
TATTATATCACTTTTTCTCTAAAGTAAGAAGGAATTCTATATTGTTCTGGGTTTTGGATAATTTCTGGATTAAAAGCTCAAGGGCTTCAGCAGAGCTTAGCTCATTTAAACCTTTCCTTAATAACCAGATCCTTTTAAGCTCATCAGGATTAATCAATAACTCTTCCCTTCTGGTATTTGACCTTTTTATGTCAATTGAAGGATAAATCCTCTTTTGAAAAATAGTCCTGTCTAAGGTAATCTCCATATTGCCTGTTCCCTTAAATTCCTCAAAGATTACATCATCCATACGGGAACCAGTATCGACTAAAGCCGTGGCAATTATAGTTAAAGACCCTCCTTCTTCCTCAGCCCGGGCTGCCCCGAAAAATCTTTTTGGTTTATGCAAAGCATTGGAATCTATGCCTCCGGATAAAATTCTGCCCGAATGCGGCTCAACTAAATTATAAGCTCTAGCCAGCCGGGTAATCGAATCAAGAAGTATTACCACATCTTTTTTATGCTCCACCAGTTTCTTAGCCCGTTCGATTACCATTTCAGCTACCTGAATATGCCGTTGAGCCGGCTCGTCAAAAGTAGAGCTGATAACTTCTCCATTTACAATATTTTCCATCTCGGTTACTTCCTCAGGCCTTTCATCAATTAAAAGAACCATTAAGGTAACATCGGGATAATTCTTCATGACCCCGTTTGCCACCTTCTGCAGTAATACGGTTTTACCGCTATAAGGAGGCGCAACTATCAAACCCCTCTGGCCTTTCCCAATCGGGCACAACAGGTCTAATACCCTGGTAGAAAGCACCTTCGGGTCTGTCTCTAAAATAAACCTTTCTTTAGGATAAATCGGAGTTAGGTTATCGAAAAGAACCCTATTTCTAGCCTCTTCGGGATTTTCATAATTTACCGCTTCAACCTTTAATAAGGCAAAATACTTTTCGCTATCTTTGGGAGGGCGGATTTGGCCGCTCACCGTATCGCCGGTTCTTAAAGAAAATCTCCTAATTTGCGAAGGAGAGACATAAATATCATCCGGTGAAGGCAGATAGCTATAATTTTTTGAGCGCAGGAAACCAAAACCTTCCGGTAAAACTTCCAGCACGCCGTCACCAAACATAAAACCTTTTTTTTCGGTTTGCGCTTGTAAAATTTTAAAAATAAGATCCTGTTTTCTTAATCCGCTCACCCCGTTTACCTTCAGGCGTTTGGCAATCTTGTTTAACTCCACCGATTTCAACCCTTTTAGAGTGCCAATATCGATACTCTCATCTAAATTCCCATCAGTTTTCTTTAAATCCTGTTTATCCTTTGCCACAATACGCTAACCTCCTTTTCTAAATTTTTTAAACTTAAGTTATTATTTAAAACAAAACTTGTTTTTTTTTCTTTTATCTCAACCGGTAAATACAAAGACAGCCTTTGCTTAATTTCTGAATCATTGAAACCATACTTTTTTTTCAGGCGTTTTGCTAAAATTTCTTCTTTAACTTTTAGTAAAACGGTTCTATCAAATAAGTTTTCCAATTTTAATTCAAAAAGAAGGGGTAACTCAGCAACACAGATATCTTTTTTCTTTTTAGCAAATAACCACTCTTTTAAAACTTTAATAACTTCGGGATGGATAATGCGTTCAAGCTGCCTCAGCTTATCCTTTTTTTTAAATACTATTTTTTTCAATTTTTCCCGGGAAATCTCCCTGCCTTCTTCAGCTTCCGGAAAAACTCTTTTTACCTTTTTATAAACCGGATGGGCAGAATCGCGGTAAAACCGGTGTACTTGCCGGTCGGCATCGAAAGCCTTGGCTCCCCGCTCTACCAGCATCTTCACAACGGTAGTTTTTCCGCTGCCTATCCTCCCAGTTAACCCAATCTTAGCCATTATTGCCCCGTTTAGCTGCCGGTTAAACCTTGATAAAGTTTTAAAAATTGTTTCGCAGCCCGTTTCCAGGAAAAATCTTTCTTCATATTCTCTTTAACAACTGAACTCCATTTCTTTTTATCTTTAAATAATTTTTGCGCTTCCTTGACAGCTTTAATTAAATTATTTTTACTATACTTTTTAAAAGTAAAACCGCCGCCGCCCCGGGAGATATCAGAAACAGTATCGGCCAGGCCGCCGGTTAAATTAACCAAAGGAATAGTGCCGTATTTAAAACTAATCATCTGAGATAAGCCGCAGGGCTCAAAGCGAGAAGGCAGCAAAAATACATCCGAAGCAGCGTAAATTTTATGAGCCAGGGTTTCGTCGAAATCGATAAATAAAGCAAACTTATCTTTATTGTTTTTCCGTTTTTCTTTTAGTATTTTATGGTATTTGGGGTCGCCCAAGCCTAGAATAATTAACTGTGACTTATCCAATATCGAATCGATAGCTTCTGTAAGGATATCAAGGCCTTTTTGTTCGGTAAGCCGGCTCACCATTCCAAATAAAAGAAAATTTTTATCCTGAGCTAAACCTGCCTCTTTCTGCAAGCTAAGTTTATTCTCTGATTTTTTCTTTAAAGATTGAGAATAATTTTTATATATCAATTTGTCGCTTTTAGGGTTCCAGACATTGTAATCTATTCCGTTTAAAATTCCGGTCAGATTTTCCTTTTTCTCTTTTAACACTCCTTCCAGGCCGCAGCCAAATTCTTTTTTCTGGATTTGCTTAGCATAAGTGGGGCTGACTGTGGTGATAGTATCTGAAAAGATTATCCCCCCTTTTAAAAGATTAATTTTTCCCCAAAACTCTAAAAAATGCATATTGAAATAATCCCATCCAATATCCAGGCAGCTGAAATGTTTTTTATCAAAAATCCCCTGAAAAACTAAATTATGAATAGTCAAAACCGTTTTTGTATTTTGGAAAAAATCATCATTTTTATAAAATACTTTTAAGTAAACACTAATTAAAGAAGTTTGCCAATCATTATTATGGATAATATCCGGAGCAAAGTTAAGTTCCTTTAAAGCTTTAAGCACCTGGCGGCTGAAGAAAGAAAACCTTTCTAAATTATCCGGATAATCGCCCTGGGAGGTCGTATAAAGATAATCCCGTTTAAAAAAATGATCATTTTTTATAAATACTACCTCAACCCCCTGATGATTAATTATTCCAAAATCATCGAAATGCTTATCCGGCTCAATACCTTTATACCAGGGCATAAATATTTTTACATTATGGCCCAAAGCGGCCAAACTCAAAGGGAGAGCCCCGCTGACATCGGCTAATCCGCCTGTTTTGGCAAAAGGGTATACTTCTGAAGAACAAAATGCTATATTCATAATATTTTTTATAAAATTCAAAATCCGAATATCGAAATTCGAAACTTTAATGTTTGAACCCTCAAAATATTTCTTATTTTTATCATTCGGATTTTGACAATTTAAAAATTGTTTCGGATTTCGTGTTTCATGTTTCGAATTTCTTCAACTTCGGCCCAGTTTTTACCGGCTTTGATATTAACTTTAAGAGGAACAGATAAGTTAAAACTGTTTTCCATCTTCTCTTTTAACACCGGTAAAAAATTCTTTAGGCTATTCTTTTCGACATCAAAAATAAGTTCATCATGGATTTGCATGATCAGGCTGGCGCCTATTTTCTTTTTTACTATTTCTTTATCTATCTCAAGCATCGCAATTTTTATTATATCAGCGCAGCTGCCCTGAATCGGCGCGTTTACGGCCTGCCTTTTGGCAAATTCCTGCAGGCGGGGATTACGGTTTTGGATTTGCGGTAATTTTCGCTTCCTTTTAAAAATAGTCTCTGCATAACCGTCTTTTTTAGTTTTATCTACCACCTTTTCTATATATTCTTTTACTTTTGGATAACGAGAAAAATAATTTTGGATAAATTCCTGAGCCTTTATAAAATCTATGCCCAGCTCCTTAGACAATCCGTAAGGGCTCATTCCATAAACTATCCCAAAGTTGACTTTTTTGGCTATACCTCTTTGTGCCTTTTCAACATCAGTTTCGGCAATGTTAAAAAGCAGAGAAGCAGTAAAACGATGGATATCCCGGCCTTGGCAAAAAGCTTCGGTTAAATTTTTATCCTGAGATATATGAGCTAATATCCTTAACTCTATTTGGGAATAATCACCGCAAACTATAAAACCATCCCGAACCGAGGGGATAAAGGCTTTTCTTAACCGGGAAGAAAACTCTCCTTTGGCCGGAATGCTTTGTAAATTGGGAGAAGACGAAGAAAGGCGCCCGGTTTGAGTTCCGGTTTGATGAAACTGAGCATATAATTTATCTCCGGATTCGGATACTTTTTTAATTAAAGGAAGCAGGTAAGTATTTTTCAATTTGCTTAACTCTCTGTATTGGAGAATTTCTTTTGCAATCGGATAATCCGAAGATAAAGCTCTTAAGACCTCTTCGCTGGTGGAATAACCGGTCTTTGTTTTTTTTAAGGGCTTAATGCCCAAATCGTTAAAAAGTATTTCCTGAAGCTGTTTGGGAGAATTTAAATTAAACTCTTTTTTAGATTTTTTAAAAACCGACTTTTTTGTTTCGATTATTTTTTTATCGGCTTGAGACAAAACTTTTTCCAATTGTTTAATATCCATAGTTATACCCTGGGATTGCATCTTATAAAGTATTTTGACAAAAGGCATTTCGATATCGAAAAAAAGCTTATCTAATTTTTCCTGTTTTAATTTATCTGCCAAAACTTTGTATAATTCCCAGATAAAATAAGGATAGGATTCAGGTTCAATATTAGAATAATATTTTTTTAAAAATAAAGCAGTCAATGAAGGTAAACTATAATCCGATATGGATGAATCCACTAAATAAGAAGCTATTTTTATATCGAAAATTTCACCTTCAAACTTTATTTTTGGATATTTTACCATCTGGCCCTTAAGGCCCAATGTTACTTTTTCAAAAGAAGAATCGCTAAGTACCTTCTGGCATTCTTTGATCTTTTCTTTATACACAAGATCCCGGCCGCTATCATAGATATAAATAAATCCGGCATCGATAAAATAAGCAAGAGGTTGTTTTGACTGTAAGTTTTTTAAATCAAACGACAAACCTTTTTTTATTTTTATCGAATCGGGTTTTGACTGGTTAAACAACTGGTCATTAGGTATTTTAAACTCCAGCTTTGAAAACATATCAACTAATTTCTCCTTATCGGTTTTGCCTCTTTTTAGTTGGCTTAAATTCACTTTTAGCTTTGGTTCTGACAAGGTCGCCAGCTCTTTGCTTAAGATAATTTGTTCTTTATTCTCTTTTAATCTCAAAGCCTCTTTAGAATTTAGTTTATCTAAATTCTTAAAAATAGTATCGATATCCCCAAATCTTTTAATCAACTTAGTAGCGCCGACTTTACCGATTCCTTTGGCTCCGGGAATGTTATCGGAAGCATCTCCCAGCAATGAAAGATAATCAGCCATATAGCAGGGGCTAAACCCGTATTTTTTAATGAAATCATTTTGACTGTAAAATTTTTGTTCTCGATAATTATAAACAGAAACGCCTTTTTTAGATAAAAGCTGATAAAGGTCTTTATCCGAACTGACTACAACCACTTCCCCGTTTTCATCTACTGCTTGTTTTGACAATGAAGCGATGATATCATCGGCTTCATAATTTTCTTTTTCAACCATTTTAATGCCCAGAGCCTCAACCAACTTCCTGATAACCGGAAATTGTGATTTTAATTCATCGGGCAAAGGGGGCCTCTGTATTTTATAATCTTTATATTTTTCCTGCCGATGAGTCTTTCGGGAAATATCAAAACAAATAGCTATAAATTCCGCCCCGTGCTCAATAATTAATTTTTTTAAGGTTCGATAAAATCCGTATACAGCACCGGTAGGAAAACCCGATGAATTATTAAGCTTTATAGCAAAATGGGAACGATAGCATAAAGATGTTCCATCGATTAAATATAATTTTTTGTTAGGCATCAAAATTTAGAAATTGTGAATAAAGGGGTGGTTGCTTTTTTATTCCTGGGCACTCTCGCTTTGAGTAATACGAAAAACAGCACTAAGCGCATTCTTTAGCTTTGCTGTTGCTGAAAGATAATCATTGTTTTCCATATAATCTAACGCATCTTTGGCATTTACAAAAGCTTCTTGCTTTAACTGAAATCTTTTTGCTCTCTTGAATACTTTTCTCGCTTTTGTTTTAAGCTCTAAATCACTGGGGTTTAAAGAAAGGACTTTTCTTAACTCTTCTACGGCCACCGAATAATCTTTTTCCTGGAAGGCTCTTTCTCCTAACTTAAAATGCAGTTTCGCTTCCTCTATCACTTCCAGCCTTTCTTGTTCCCGCTGATAAGCTAATTCCCGGGAAAGGTTAGCAGCCTTTTCTTCCATCATCTCTTTTCTGACTTCAGGATAAGTGCCTAATTTAAGTAAATGTTGACGGGCAACTTCTTTCCAATAATCGCCTTTTTTTCCTTTAATATACCTCTTTTTCCAATGATCGGTAGCCTTTTTAATGTTATTCGTTTTCTCATACAAAAAAGCAAGATTCGTATGAGCGGGCATAAAATCGGGATTAATAGCTAAAGCTTTTTTATAGTATTTTTCAGCTTCATCCAAGGCTCCCTTCATCTCATAAACTACTCCTAAATCATTATAAGCCTGGACATAGCCAGGGTCTATTGCAACCGCTTTTTGATAAAAAGGCAAAGCAGCTTCAATATTACCCATCGACTGGAGCCTATATCCTTTTTTCCTGTACTTCCGGGATTGATCCTGTGTCAAATCTTTGGCTTGGGAAAATGATAAAGGCAAGAAAATAAAAAGAATAACAAGAAAGGTTCTCATATTTTATACTAAATCAACAACTTGTTAATTTTTAAAACCTGGTTTAACTTTAGCATATAGATTTTATCCTGTCAAGATTACAATTAGGTAAGCTACTGCTGTTTTTGGCCTGCCTGCTCTTCTGCCTCTATTAAAGATTTTCCTTCCTTTTGAGCTTTTACCTTATAAAGGTAGGCCAAAGATATAGATGTCGAAAAAAAGATTACGGTTAAAACCACGGTAAATTTAACAAGCAGCGAGCTTGTTTTTGTCCCAAAAATGGATTCTACTCCGCCTAAGGCTTCAACCAAACCGCCGCTTCGCCCGCGCTGAATTAAAATCATTCCGATTAAAGTAACAGCAACGATGATATGAAAAACTAAAACTATTTTATACATAATTTTTCTTCCTATTCCAGCTTATCATAAATCTTTTTTTCCTCAACTACTATTTATACTAAGCAGAATTCTTAACTATCTCGGTAAAATCATCAGCCTTAAGAGAAGCGCCTCCCACTAAAGCGCCGTCAATATTTTCCTTGCTTATTAATTCCTTAATATTGCCAGGCTTGACACTGCCGCCGTAAAGCAAGCGTAATTTCTCGGCTGTTTGAGAAGAATAAGCGTTTTTAAACCATTCTCTGATAAAACTATGCATCTCTTCGGCTTGTTCTCCGGATGCGGTTTTCCCGGTTCCAATAGCCCAAACCGGTTCATAAGCAACGGTAATTTTTCCTAAGTCTTCTTCCGGCAAAGAATCAAAACCTTCTTTTAACTGTTTTTCTACAACTTCTCTTTCTTTTTTTTGTTCTCTTTGCTCTAAGGTTTCACCGATGCAGACAATTGGCAAAAGGCCGGCAGAAATTGCAGCTTTTATTTTTTTATTGACTTCTTGATTGGTTTCAGAAAAATATTTTCTTCTTTCCGAATGGCCGGCAATAACAAATTTACAACCGCTTTCTTTTACCATCTGCGGCGAAACTTCTCCGGTAAAAGCCCCGGAATTTTCCCAATGCATATTTTGAGCTCCCAGTTCAATGAGCGAATCTTTAACAGCCTGGCCGGCGGCCAGCAGAGATGTGTAAGGAGGGCAAATTAATATATCCACTTCTTCAAAATTCCCTACATTTTCTTTTATTTTTCCAGCTAAACCTGCTGCTTCTTCAGCGGTTTTATTCATTTTCCAATTACCCGCAATAAACGGCTTTCTCATCTTATCCTCCTATTAAAAATAAAAGTTATATCAAAAAGTTTATCAACAACTTGTCATTGCAAAACAAAATAATCCCGGTGTCATTCTGAGGGAGCGTCAAAAAAAACTCGGTGTCATTCTGAGGGAGCGTTAGCGACCGAAGAATCTAAACAGCAGGTTTTTTAGATCCTTCGCCCTTCGGGCTCAGGATGACAAAAAAAACGGGCTCAGGATGACAAAAGTACCTATTTTTTTACTTCCATCTGCGAAATAAAAGTAAAATTATTTATCGGAAAGAGCTGAAATTCCCGGCAGTTCTTTTCCTTCAAGGTATTGCAAAGAAGCTCCCCCGCCGGTTGAGATATGAGACATTTTTTCTTCCAATTTAAATTTTTTAACAGCTGCGGCCGTGTCCCCGCCGCCGATAACCGACACTGCTTGAGATTCGGTTATTGCCTCGGCTATCGATTTGGTACCTCGAGAAAACAAATCATTTTCAAAGATTCCCATCGGCCCATTCCAGACTATCGTACCAGCTGTTTTAATCTTTTCTCCGAATTCCTTTTGGGTTTTCGGCCCGATATCTACACCAATCCAACCCGATTCGATATCAACACCTTCTGTAGTTTTTAGGTTCTTGCCTTCTTTGATATCGTCGGTTACTATATGGTCTAAAGGAAGTAAAATTTCAACCCCTTTCTCTTTTGCTTTAATTAATGTCTTTTTGACTAATTCAAGCATATCTTTTTCCAAAAGCGAAGAACCAACCTCTTTCCCTTTTGCTTTCAAAAAAGTATAAGCCATGGCCCCTCCGATAATTATCGAATTTGCCTTATCGAGCATATTTTCGATAACCGGAATCTTATCGGATACCTTTGCCCCTCCTAAAATAAAGACAAAAGGCGGTTTAGGGTCGGTTAAAACCTTTTGAAAATAATTGATTTCTTTATCAATTAAAAATCCTGCCGCAGAATCAAGAAAATGAGTAACTCCTTCTGTGGAAGCATGGGCCCTGTGAGCCGTGCCAAAAGCATCATTAACATAAAGATCGGCTAAAGCAGCCAAATCTTTAGCAAAACCTTGGTCATTGGCTTTTTCCTGAGGGTGAAATCTTAAGTTTTGAAGAAGGATAACCTCGCCCGGTTCCAGCGCATCGACTTCGCCTTTTACTTTTTGGCCGACACAATCATCTGCCATCTTAACCGGTTTACCAATTAACTGGCTTAAACGTTTGGCTACAGGCTGTAAGCTGAATTCTTCTTTTGGCTGGCCCTTGGGCCGCCCTAAGTGGCTGATTAAAATCAACTTTCCTTTTTTTTCAAGAATATAATTTATAGTCTTTAAAGCCGCTTTAATTCTTGAATCGTCGGTAATATTTTTGTTAGAATCGAGAGGAACGTTGAAATCAGCCCGCATCAATACTTTTTTCCCCTGCAAATCCAGATCTTTTACAGATTTCTTATCCATGCTTCTCCTATTTTTGGAACAGGCAAGCCTGTCCCCTACATTGGGCGAGGACAAGCCTCGCCCCTACTTTATCCTTTATCCTTGAACCTTTATCCTTATTTGACCATGTATTTAATTAGATCAATCACTCTGCAAGAATAACCCCATTCATTGTCGTACCAAGCCAAAACTTTTACCATTTTATTAAGGCAAAAAGTTTGTTCAGCGTCAACTATAGAAGAAAATGAATTACCTCTATAATCTACAGATACTAATGGATCAGAGCTTACGTCTAGATACCCTTTCATTTTAGAAGAAGCTGCCTCTTCTAAAGCTTTATTTACCTCTTCTTTGCTAACTTCTTTTTCTACCTGAAATACTACATCCACTAAAGATACAGTCGGTGTAGGAACCCGGATTGCTAATCCATCTAGTTTACCTTGCAATTCAGGAATAACTAAGCCTACTGCTTTTGCGGCGCCGGTAGTTGTAGGAATCATAGATAATGCCGCGGCTCTTGCCCTTCTTAGGTCTTTATGGGGAAAATCCAAAACTTTTTGATCGTTGGTATAGGAATGAATTGTTGTCATCAACCCTTCAGTTACTCCAAAACTATCCTTGATAACTTTGGCAACCGGCGCGATACAATTTGTAGTACAAGACGCGTTGGAAACTATGTTATGATTTTCCGGATCATATTTTTCTTCGTTAACTCCTAATACAAAAGTAGCAACATCTCCTCCTTTAGCAGGAGCTGAAATAATTACCTTTTTAGCGCCGGCTTTAATATGGCCGGATGCTGTTTCTTTTGTCCGGAAAATACCGGTAGATTCAACAACCACTTCAACGCCTAACTCCGACCAAGGCAGTTTAGAAGGGTCTTTTTCCGATAATACCTTAATTTTTTTTCCGTCTACGACAATAGAATCCCCTTCTGCTTTTACTTCTTTGTCCAATATGCCAAAGTTAGAATCATACTTAAGCAAATGGGCTAAGGTCGCCGCGTCAGTTAAATCGTTTACAGCTAGAAAATCAATACCACTTTCATTGTTTTCTAAAGCCGAACGCAGAACTAATCTTCCAATTCGTCCAAAACCGTTAATTCCTACTTTTATTGCCATAAAAAACCTCCTTTAATTAATTAATTACCATCAGCAAATTACAAATCTAATACGAATTTACGAATAAGATTTATTAAATTCGTATATTTGTAACCGATTTGTATATTCGTTGATTATCTTTTTAAACGGGTAAATGGTTAACGAAATAAGATTATGCAATTATAACATAAATTATAAAATGTCAAAATAAAATATTTATCTATCTAATCATTTAAGATTTAAAAGTGCACACTTGTTTTAGTATTATCTTTTTGATTGGAGCCGGACTCCAATCATGTTGCGTTTAGGCGGCGGGCGGCCTCTTCGGGTAAAAGCGGATTAATATAACTGCCGGTAGCCCACTCAAAACCGGCAATCTCGCCTAACTTGGGTAAAAACTCAATATGCCAATGATAAAAATTATCCAGAGAACTTGTCCTGTTTTGGCTGTTTATCGGGCTGGTATGAATTAAAAAATTAAAAGGGTAATCTCCTAAAACTTTTCCTAACTTGGCCATTAAATCTTTCAAAATAGCAGATAAATTTTTTATTTCCCCGGGTTTTATTTTGTCAAAATCCGGCCTATGCTTAACCGGTAATATGGTAATCTCAAAAGGCGAACGGGAAAAAAAAGGGCAAAAAGCTATAAAATCTTCATTTTCTGAAACTATTCTGATTTTTTCATCCCTTTCTTTTTCAACTATCTTACAAAACATACATTCATTATTGCGGTCAAAATAGGCTTTGGCGCAATCTAATTCTTCTGTCACTCTTTTGGGAATTATCGGTAAACAAATTAATTGAGTATGGGGGTGTTCCAAAGAAGCGCCGGCGGCTAAGCCGTGATTTTTAAATATTAATATATATTTAAACCGTTTATCTTTTGCCAAAGAGATAAAACGGCGGCGGTAGGCCCTAATTACCCTCAAAAATTCTTCCTGGGATAAATCAACCATCATTTTATTATGGCCGGGAGTTTCCACGATTACTTCATGAAAACCAAACCCTTTCTGTTTTTCAAAAATACCTTCCTTTTCTTTTTTTTCTTCTGCCTTATTATCTAAAGCCGGGAATTTATTGGGAACCGTCCTGGTTAACCAGCCGGGGCTATCAGGCTTGCCGCCGCCCGGCCTGTCCGCATCGGTTTCCGGCGGAGTCATCGATTCATTATTAAGGCAGAAAGGGCAATCGGCAGGATCAGTTTGAGCTTGTTGGTTAGAAACGCTGAAAAAAGAATTATTTTCTTCAGTTAAGATAACCCAGCGGTTGGTAATTAAATCCAAACGTAACCTTTTCATTTTATTTTCATTAATTTAGGCGGTTTTTTCTTTTATCTTAATCTTTCTTAAATATTGGGCCGCCGATTCAGGCGGCGTAGGATTTATGTAAAAACCGGTTCCCCATTCAAAACCGGCGACTCTGGTTAATAAAGGAATAATTTCAATATACCAATGGTAACCGGAAAAAAGCTTGCTGCCTTGATGCGTATCTAAAGGAGCGGTATGCAATACATAAGTATAGGAAAAAGCGCCTAACAGTTTTTTCATCCTTAGCAGCACTTCTTTAAAAACAGACGATAAACTTCTCAACTGGCTCTCGCTGCTTGCTGAGTAATCGCAAGAATGGTTTTTAGGCAAAATCCAGCTCTCTAAGGGAAAGCGGGAAGCAAAAGGGCTGATTGCTATAAAATTATCGTTTTCTAAAATAAATCTTTTTTTTAAACTTTGTTCTTGAGAAATAATATCGCAATAAATGCATGACTTTTTGTCTTGGTAGTAGTCCAGAGCTCCGTTTATCTCCCTTTTTCCGTTTTTTGAATAAACGGATAATCCAACAAAATTACTGTGGTTGTGCCTTGTGCTTGCAGAATTAGTTTTTACTTTATAGTTTCTAAAAATTGTTATATATTTTATCCGCTTATTTTTCTTTATCCCTAAAATCTCTTTTTTATATCTGGAAAACACGGGGTAAAAATCACAGTTTTGATTTAAGATAAGAGGATAACCGTCTTTGACTATCCGATGAAAGCCAAAACTTTCTTTTGCTTTAAAAGGCTCTTCCGGCCGGTCGAGAGCTATCTCTGTATTTTCTGGATAAATGTTGGATTGTTTTTCGGAAAGAGAATTTTTCTCAAGCGGAGATTTATTGGACTTATTCGATGAATTAACTTCCGGCTTTTTAGACAAAAAATCATTAGGGCGTTTTGCCCTCTCAATTGCGACGATAACCCACCGGCCCACGATAGGGTCTTTCCTCAATTCAGACATCTAAGCCTACCTCTTTGCTATAATTTTTAAAAATCTTTTCTTTCCAATTTTAAGTATTACCTCTTGGGAAGAAAAAAAAGTAATATTTTTTTTCAACACAGAACAATTACTAAGATCTTTGGAATCAAACATCGTTATCGCCCCTTGGTTTAAGAGGCGCCTGGCTTCGTTTTTAGAAGAAGTTAATTTCATCTTAGATAAAGTTTCCACTATATCTATCTTTTTGGATTCTGTTTTATAAACCGGAATTCGGGCAGGAATTTTTCTTTCAGAAAAAACCTTTTTGAATTCTTCAGATTCTTTTTCCGCCGCTTGCCTGGAATGATAAGTTGATACTAAATATTTTGCTAATTTGGCTTTAGCGTCTTTAGGGTGCATCTTTTTTATTTCCTCTAAATCAAAATCGGTAAGCAGCCGAAAATACTCCTGCATAATTTCATCGGGTATGCTCATAACCTTACCAAACATATCTTTTGGCTTTTCGGTTATCCCAATATAATTTCCTAAAGATTTAGACATTTTGTTTTTCCCGTCTAATCCTATCAAAAGCGGCATAGTGGCTACTATCTGAGGCGGCTGGTTAAAAAACTGCTGGAGGTTCCTGCCCACCAGCAAATTAAACTTTTGGTCTGTCCCGCCAAACTCAATATCTGCTTTCAACTTGTAAGAATCATAGCCTTGGATTAAAGGATAAACAACCTCCAGCAAACTCAAAGGCTTTTGATTTTTAATCCGGTTGGAAAAATCATCTCGTTCTAATATCCTGGCCAGAGTATAAGAAGAAAGCAAAGATAAAAAAGAAGAAAGGTCCATTTTCTTATACCAGCGGCTATTATAGATTATTTTTGTTTTTTTCTTCCTGAGTATCTTAAAGGCTTGCTTTGTATAAGTTAAGGCGTGATTGCGGATTTGGGATTCGTTTAATACCGGGCGCTGGACAATTTTTCCGGAAGGGTCGCCTATTTTTGCGGTAAAATCTCCAATTACAAAATATACAATATGGCCTAAATCCTGGAGCTTTCTTAATTTGCGCAAAAGTACGATATGGCCGATATGAATATCACAAGCGGTAGGGTCGAATCCAATTTTTATCTTAAGAGGTTTATTTTCTTTTAATTTCTCTTCTAACTGCTTTTGGGAAATTAAATCAACGGTATTTTCTTTGATTGCTTCCAGATGTTTGGAAAAATCTTTATTCAAAAATAACCCTCTCTATAATAATTTGGTTAACAAAAAAGGAATGATTATTTTTCTTCTTCAGCCTTTTTAGAGCCTTCGGTTTCTGTAGCAAGGCCGATCTTAGCCGTAGCCGGGTCAACTTTAATGATCTTAACCTTTATTTTATCCCCGACTTTCACCTCATTGGTCTCTTCCTGGTTGATTTGGCTGGAATAAATAAGCCCTTCCAAATCTTCCTCTAATTTTACAAACAACCCAAAATCAGATTTTTTCACAACTTCGGCTTCTACAATTTTGCCTACAGGAAATTTTTCTATAATTTTAGGCCAGGGATTTTCTTCCAACTGCTTTCTGCCTAAAATAACTTTTTTGCTTCTTCTATCAAGGCCTAAAACTTTCCACTGATAAGTATGTGATTTTTTTAATTCAGAGGACGTGCGGGCCACCCTTTTGGTCCAGGAAATATCTTCATTATAGATCACGCCTTCTAAACCGTTTTCCAATTCTATGAAAGCGCAGCCATTACCAAACCCTAATACTTTCCCCTTTACCGTACTATCGATAGTTATAAGATTATCGATATCTTCCCAAGGGTCTTTTTCCAATTGCTTGATACTTAATGATATCTTCCTTTGCCCGGGGTCTACCCCAAGAACTTTTACCTCGATTGTATCACCGATAGCAAAAGTATCTTTTAAATTAATAAACTTTTTGGTCCAAGATATCTCGCTTATATGGACGAGCCCTTCTATTCCTTTTTCTAATTCAACAAATATTCCGTAATTCTGAATATTTGTGATTCTTCCCTGAACCACTGAGCCTTCGGGATATTTTTGCTCTATTTGAGTCCAAGGATCAGGAGTCATTTGTTTCAAGCCTAATGAAATCTTGTTGTTTTCTTTATCAAAATCAAGAATAAGCACCTCAATCTCGTCACCAACCGCTACTATTTCAGAAGGATGGGCTATTTTTTTCCAACTCATATCCGCTATATGCAAAAGCCCGTCAACTCCCCCCAAGTCAATAAAAACCCCGAAGTTGGTAATGCTTTTGACTTTCCCTTTCATGGTTTCGCCTTTTTTGATGTTATCCCATACTTCTTTTCTCGATTCTTCTTTCTCAAGTTTTATAGCGTCCCGGCGGGAAAGAATAAAGTTCTTTTTCTGAGGGCTGATTTTTATAATTTGAAATTTAAAGAGATTATTGGAAATCTCTTCTTCGCTTAAATTCCTAAACGCAGAAAGGCTGCGGGGCAAAAATCCTTTGGCTCCAAAGACATCTATTATGTAGCCCCCTTTTACCTTATGATGCAATTTCCCTTCTACAATATCGCCTTCGCTGCATTCTGTAGATAAAGTAATCCAACCTCTTTTTTCTCTGGCTTTTTTGTAAGAAAGAATTATCCTGCCTTCATCGTCTTCTACGTTTTCAACGCTAACATCGATCTTTTGGCCTTCTTCCAGCTCCTGGCCGTCAAATTCATCCCTTAAAATAATTCCTTCGGATTTATAGCCGACATCGACCATAACTTCTTTAGAAGTTAAAGCAATAATAGTGCCTTTGACTATTTGGCCTCTTTTTAACTCCTTAATTGAATTATAATATGCTTCTTTTAACTCTGTAGATACATCTGCCACTAAAAATCATCCTCCTTAATATAAGATTTTGAGAACCATAATTATCTCTTATTTATTTAAGTTTGTCAACAACTAACAGAAAACTTGTCAAGCCCTTATGCAACAAAACAGGTTCAAACAGAAATGTTGCATAAGGGGGAACATTGGGCTTTTATTTGATATTTTTTATAGTTTCTACTATTCTTTTGTTTATTTGGCCTGATTTTTCTGAAAAATCTATATTTTCAACCGGTTTAAAAACTAATCTCACTTTTTTTCTTTTAGGAAGACTTTTTCCCGGCGGAAG
>JAIPHC010000023.1 GCA_021735405.1 Candidatus Omnitrophota bacterium
TTATAATATAAAAACATGCGGCTTTAGCCGTTTATTAAAAGAATATTTTAAAATGGCAATTAAATTAAAAACACTGCTTAAAATACTTTTTTTATTAATTATTATCTTTTCTCTTTTTATTGGTTTAAAAAATATAATCGTAAGCCGAATTTTAGAGAATGCTATCGAGCAAGCTTACGGGATAGAAATTGCTGTAGGCGACCTCGATGTCTCTTTTACCGGTTCTCACGCCCGGATGGAGCAGGTTACTATTTATAATCCGCCTCAATTTAAAAAAAGAGAATTAGCGTTTTTGCCGGCGGTAAATATTTATTTTAGGCCGCTTGAATACTTTATGAGTAAAGAATTCCGGATTTACTTTCTTGATCTTGAAATTGAACGATTAACTATTATAAAAAACCAGGAAAGAAAAATTAATTTAAAAATCTTAGATAAATTGCGGAAAAAAAGAAGCGGCCAATCAAAACAAAATGAAATTGGCGAAAAAGAGCCTAATAAATTAAAAATAGATATGTTCCATCTTATTATCACCGACGTTTACTATATCGATAACAGCCGAAAGAAAACAATTACAAAACGCTATAATTTAGATTTTGATCAGGGCTTTGGAAATGTTGACAGCTTTGAAGATATAGGCCGTTTAATTGCCTATAATATCATTTCTAAAACCAGATTGGGAAAAACATTGGATATAACTATTACCCCTTTAGCCGAAAATATAAAAGATATTGCTGTGCTTCCGGGTAAAGTCGCAGCCAGCACTCTAAAAAGCATTTTTGGCCTGCCGTTTATCTTTAAAAAATAAAAGAAGACAGTGACTTTTCTTGCTTTTACCTATCTAAAAAATAAGATAGCCGCTTATGTTGTTTTTAATCTTTTCTAGGATTATTTTAGAAAGCTTCCATTTTAAGAAGGCGTTTGGTATAATTAAATAAGTTAAAGCTTCATGGGAAAAATGAAACAAGAAAAAACAAAAAATCCTGATATATTGCTTATAGACCCTCCCTGGTACCGGTTTTTTAATCAACGCTCTTCGACAAAACCCTTAGGATTGACTTACCTTTCGGCCTCTCTTAAGAAAAATGGTTTTTCTGCTTTAGTTTATAAGCCTGACTTAAGCCCGGCCGGTGATACAATCGATGCGCTTAGTACTACCCGGAGATACCAAAGCTATCTTTTAAGGATAGATAATTTAGGAGATTCAGCCTGGCGGGAAATAAAGGGAACTATTTTAAAATATTTGCCTGCGGCGGTAGGAATAACCGTAGTAAGCGCCAAATACCGCAGCGCTTTAAATTTAGCCAGGTTGATTAAAAAAATAGATTCCGGTATAAAAATTATAGCCGGCGGGCCGCATTCTACTATTAACCCGGCAGAGGTCCTAGAAACTAAATTATTCGATTTTGTTGTCCGGGGTGAGGGCGAAGATACCCTGGTTGAATTAATGCGCTATCTAATAAGAGGCCAAGGCAATTTAGCAGATATTAAAGGGGTTAGTTATTATAAAAACGGAGAAATAATAAATAACCCTCAGCGCCAGCTTATTAAAAACCTTGATTCGCTGCCATTTCCGGATAATGATTCGATAATTAATAAAAAATATATGCTGCCTGATGATTATGCTTATCTTATGGCGTCGAGAGGATGCCCTTACCGGTGCATTTTTTGCGCCGCTTATAAAACATGGGGGCGCAAGGTAAGGACAAGAAGCGCAATTGATTTAATTAATGAAATAAAAGAGATTAAAGATAGATACCAGCCTGTATATTTCCATTTTCAGGATGACAGCTTTACAATCAATAAAAAGTTTATAGATAGTTTTTGCTTTCGGCTGAAAAAAGAAAGTATTAAAATACGCTGGTCTTGCGAAACAAGGGCGGATTTAATAAGTGATGAGATAGTGAAGAAAATGAAAAAAAGCGGCTGCTATAAAGTAATTCTGGGAGCCGAATCCGGCAATGATTTTATATTGAAAAAGATAAAAAAAGACGTAAATTGCGGCCAAATTGAAAAAGCAGTAAAAATATGTAAGAAAAACGGGCTTGAAACTTCTTTATTTTTTATGATCGGGTTTCCCTGGGAAACAGCGAAAGAAATAAAAGAGACTGTTAATTTTATGGAAAAATTGGACCCTCAATATGCGGTTTTTAGCGTAGCTACCCCTTATCCGGCTACCGAGCTTTATAGAGTATGCAAGCAAAAAGGGTTATTGCCTGATGATACAGATTGGAGCCGGTTTTTTCACCAAAGCCCCGATATGTTTTTAAGCGATAAGTTAGGCCGGGATGAAATCAGGAAAATAATGGAAGAGGTTGAAGAAAAGTTTATCAGGCATAACAGAAAAAAACACCGGATTAAACTACTGAATCCATTGCGCCTTTTACGGGAGATAAAAAGGTTTTACCGCCAACCACAGGAATTTTTAAACAAAGCTAAATATATATTAAAGATTTAATAGCTATGAAAATAACTTTTATTTACCCTGATATCATCGGAAGCGCCAGTTACCGGGGCTCTTTTTATCTGGGTATCGGCATTTTATCAGCTTCACTAAAACAAAACGGTTTTGATACTTCTTTAATTCATATTACCAAAACCATTGATAAAGATGATTTTGTCAAAAGAGTAAAAAAAGAGCAAGCCCAGCTTTATGCTTTTTCTTCCACTACTTTGATGTTTGGTTTTACCAGAGAGTGGTGCGGCTGGATAAAGGAATCGGCCGTTGATGCTCCGGTGTTGTTGGGCGGAGTGCATCCGACTCTGTATCCGCAAGAGGCGCTGGATTCAAGCGAGGCTGATTTTGTTTGTGTGGGCGAAGGCGAAGAGGCGCTTGTAGATTTATGCCGGCAGTTAGATTCAGGCGGCAGAGTTGATTCTATTGCCAATATTTGGGCGAAGGCAAGAGGGAGAATTTTTAAAAATGATCCGCGCCCGCTGGTAACCGATTTAGATAAGCTTCCTTTTGCGGATCGGACAATTTTTAATTACTCGTACTTAACCGAATCCAGAGAAGGTACGGCTTTTTTTATGGCATCGAGGGGATGCCCTTATAACTGCCCTTATTGCTGTAACCATAAGTTAAGGCTGGTTTATCCCAATAAGGATAGCTGGGTTCGTTTTAGAAGCGTAGATAATCTTATCGGTGAGATAAAGGAGGTAAAGGCAAAAAATCCCTTTCTTAAATCGGTGGCTTTTTATGACGATATTTTGGCTCTGCGCAAAGATTGGTTTAGAGAATTCACTAAGGCTTACCAGCAGCAAATAAATTTGCCTTTTCGCTGTAACATGAGAGTTGAGCTTTTAGCCGAAGAAGAAAATTTAAAAATGCTTAAATCCGCCGGTTGCTACCGGGTAATAGTGGGATTAGAAAGCGGCAATGAGCGGTTGAGAAAAAAGATATTAAAACGAAAAATGAGTAATGATATCTTTGTTAAAGCGGGGATGCTTTGTAAAAAATACGGTATCGAGTTGGCTACCTATAATATGCTGGGTTTGCCCGGTGAAAAACCGGTTGATTTGCTGGATACCTTGAAGTTAAACGCCCGAGCTTTAACTGATTTTAATTATGCCTCGATATTTTACCCTTTTGCCGGAACCGAATTGTATGAATTATGCCGCAGTCAAAATATTCTAACCGGAAGCAAGGTTACCGATTACGTGGAAGACACGGTATTAAATTTCAGCCGGCTTAATAAGCAGAGGATATTATTTGTACGTAACTATTTCAAGGGGTTGGTGGGTTTTTATAAAGCAGCTTATCGTTTGAGGCCGGCCGTTGGCAGTTTGGCAATAAAAATTTTTGAAAAAGCGGTATTTAGCCGAATTGGCTGTTGGGTTCTATGCCCGTTAGCCAATTTAATTTTTAAAAGCGCCAGAGAAAATAAGTCCTTATCAAAAATTAACGGTTTGCTAAAAAGCTATAAGCAGCGGCGTAAAGCTTTATATATAAAAAAGTTTTTAACTAATAAAAAAACAGGCTATGAAGAAAAAATCCGGGCATAAAAATCTAGACGAAATAATTAAAAAAGATGTGGTAGCGGTATTTGTAATAATGGCATTGATGTCTTTATTCCATATTACCAACACTTTGATTTTGGCCAGAAACCTTTCTAAGCCGCAAATGGGTTTATTCAGGATGGTGCTTACTTTGGCGCAGTTTATATTTGTGATAAGCTTGTTGGGCATGGATGCTTCTTTTATTCGTTTTTTTTCCCGCAAACCCCCCGCCGGCTATAGATGGCGGCCGTATTTAGGCAAAGTTCTTTTTTTCTGCGCGATACCGGCTTTGATTTTAGCTTTCACAGCCGGTAGTTTTTACGATTTGCGGGGATGGTATATTTTTTACCTGATAGCCGCTATATTGCTTTCGATGGCTAACCGCCTTTTTACTTCTTTATTGAAGGCAAAAAAATATTTTGCCAAAGCTACTTTTTTAGAAAGATCAAGCTCGATATTCTTTTTTATCTTTCTCATGATTTTTGTTGCCGGCAAAGGCATATATCTAAATAGGGTATTTGTAGCTTATATCGTTTCAGCTCTCTTGGCCGTTGCTTTAATTATATTTTTTGCTTTCCGGTTTTTACCTTCGGGCAAAAAGCCGCTTCCGCGCCATTTAGCTTCTAACGGCTTTATTTTTTTTGGCATACTGGTAACCACAATCGCTATGCTTAATTCCAGCCAGCTTTTTATCGCCAAGATGGTGTCTTATAAAGCGCTTGCTGTCTATACGGTAATTCTTTCGGTAATGAGGATATTTGAACTTAGCATGAACGCGCTTTACCATGTATTTGTACCTTCTTTTAATAATGATCGCCCTCTTGAAGCGAAACGGACGATAATTTTTCTTTTATTGATTGCTTTTGCTATTGGAGCGTTTTATTTTGTTTTGGGCAAACCGTTAATTCATTTTCTTTTTAAAGGTAAATATGATGAAGGGATTTCTTTGGTGCCGTTTTTTATCGGATTAGGTATTATGCGGATACTTTATATTTTTCCGGCCAGCATAGCTGCCGGCCGGGCTAAAGGAAAAATTCTCCGCCGTTTTTTTTATTTTAATTGCCTGGCTGCGGTTTGCGGCCTTTTTATCCATTATTTTTTCATTATGAAATGGCAGCTTGAAGGCGCTGCTTTGGCGACCGGCCTTACCTGGGCTTTGGCGGTGTTTTTGAGTTTTATCGCGGTCAAAGATGAAATATTTAAAAAAAGGCCGGCACAATAAATAAAAGTCATGGCTGAAAATATATTATCGATAGTAGTTGTTGCCAAAAACGAATCAAGAAATATTGCCCGATGCCTCTCTTCTTTAGGCCAAGATAAGGCTCCAGGCTGGAAGAAGGAGGTAGTGGTGGTGGATTCTTTATCCAGCGACAACACTTTAGAGGAGGCGGAAAAATTTTCTTCTAAGATAATCCAGCTGCAGCCATCCTGGCCGCATTCGGCAGGGGCAGGCCGTTATCTGGGTTGTTTAAACAGCCAAGGCAGGTATATTTTTTGTATTGACGCCGATATGCGGCTTAAGAAGGGGTTTTTAGAAAAAGGAATTAATTTTATGGAGGAGCATCCGGAGGCCGCCGCAGTTGCGGGCATAGGCCAGGAAGTTTATATAGAAAAGGAAAGCGTAGAAGCCCGGAATAAAAATATGTATTTAAGAGACTTAAAAGAAGTAAAAGAGGTCAAATATTTGGGAGGAGCGGCTTTGTTTAGAAAAGAACCCTTAAAGAAGGCGGGGTATTTTAATCCTTTTTTATACGCGCATGAAGAGCTTGAGGTTTGTCAAAAGATGCGTTTAGCCGGAGGCAAAATTTACACTATTCCTGTCGAGATGACAATTCATTATACTTATTCGGCTGCCGGCATGAAGAGGTTTAAAAAACAACTTAAATCGAATCGTTTTATTGGAATAGGCCAGATGCTGAGGTTGTCATTGACTAACGGTTTTTTTTGGGAAAATGTTTTTAAGTTTAGAAAAATTTTACTTTCTTTGTTTCTGATTGTTTTAGCCGCTATTTTGGCGCCGGTATTTTTAGCCACCGCTAATAGGCCGGGGCTTTTAACTATTGCGGCCGGAATAATTTTTTTGTTTTTTTATTTGGCTGTCGTTAAAAAAAGCTTGGTAAAAGCGGCTCTTAGCCTGGGAAAATGGATTATAATTTTAGTTATGGTTATTAAAGGATTTTTTCTAACAGTAAGAAAAAGATGGGAATACCCCACCGAAGTTAAGATGGTAAAAAGAGGTAGCCTAGAATGAATATTGCCTTTGTCTGTACGGCCGAATTTGAGCCGTTTTTTTATCAATGTTTAGCTGATAATATCAAAAAAGAAAAAGTAAACACTTTTTATGCAGGATTTTTAATCGATACCCGCAGGGCTATCGAAAAAATCAAGCAACAGCCTTATCCTCTAAAATTAAATTTTAAAGATTTTTTTAAATACCGGCTAAGAGATTCTTCGTTTAGCCGCCGTCAGCTTCAAGATATAGTCAGCTATGATTTTTCGAGGTTGAGCAGAGACGGTTTTAAGGTAAACAGAGAGAAGATAATAAAAAAGGCAATTTATTATGAGAAGTTTTTTGATGGTTTTTACCATCGTTTTAATATTAAGGCGGTTGTCGTCTGGAATTATTTTCCGACTATGGTGGCCGCGGCTAGGTTGGTAGCCAAAAGAAAAAGGATAAGAGTTATCCATCTAGAAAACGGGCCATTAAAAAATACTTTGATGCTCGATAAAGAAGGGGTGAATTTTCAGAGTTCGTTATCAGGTAAAAGTAAAGATTTCTACCTAAATCAAAAAAAACCTAACCGTGAACAAAAAGATTATAAATTTTATAAGCCTGCCTGCGGTTGTCAAGCTATTGCTGTTAATAAAGGAATAATGAATCCGGTTAAGAAAATGTTTTATGCTATTTTGATGCGTAATTTTATTTACCGCCGTTTTTTTCCCGAACTCACCGATGACCGTTTGCTGGATTCATTAGCCAAGAAAATATACCGTTTTTTTCTCTTGCCGGATAAAGTGAAACTTCCTGATAAGTTCATTTTTCTGCCTCTGCAGTATTCATATGATACGCAAGTATTGGTTAATTCCCCCTGGATTAAGGATATGCCTTCTTTTATTCAAGTTTGTTACCGGGCGGTAAAAGAGGCAGCTAGAGATTGCTCTGTTGTAGTAAAAGAGCATCCCGATGATTTCGGCCGCAAAGATTATTCCTGGCTGAAAAAAAAGTACCCTGAGATAATTTGGCTTAAAAAATATGATATTAAAAAAGTTTTAAAAAACAGTTCAGCGGTAATAACTATCAATTCGTCGGTAGGAGTGGAGGCTTTGGCTGAAGATAAACCGGTTATTGTTTTAGGAAATAGTTTTTATGATCTAGATGGAGTTGTCTATAAAGCAGCCAGTTTAGATTCTTTAAAGGAGGCGGTTAAAGCTGCTTTAGGGCGTGAGTTAAACAAAGAATTAATAGATAAGTTTCTTTACTATTTAAGGTTCAATTATCTAGTAGAGGGTAATCCCAGGCGGTGTGACCGTTACAGTTTAGCTGCAGCTTCCGGCAGGCTGGAGCAGTTATTAAAAACGGGGGAGAGTAGATGAAAAAAAGAGCTTTATTAGTTTTTCTTTTTGCGGTTTGCTGCGGGCTGGCTTTGCCTTTTTTTGCCCAGAGCCGCCAACTATACTATTTATTGTTTTTGTTGATTGCGGTGTTGACAGTTTTTTTTCTTAAAAAAGGTGAAGTTACTGTTTATGATTGGCTGGTAGTTTTTATTTTCACTATCCCTTTCCATGATTTGCGTATAGGAGGGCAAGTCCACTTTCTTCGCTTAAGCGAAATAGCCTTTATTTTTTTATTTATCTGGTATCTGGCCGAGAAAAATAAAAATCCCAGTATATTTAAATTACCCAAAATATTCTTTTTAATACTAGCTTTTTTGGCTGTTAATATTTTAGCGATTTCTAAATCTTTGTATCCTTTAATAAGCGCAAAAAGAGTACTGGTGTTGTTTTATCTTATTGTATTTTGTTATTTGGTAAGCGATATAGTAAAGGAGAAAAGGTGGATTTTTTTTCTGGTAAGGGCAATGATAATCATTTCTGCTCTTTCAGCTGTTTTAGCTGTTTTTCAAGTTTTTATCCCTCAGCTCCAGTTTGTGCCGGCCAGCCCTTTGGTTAATGTGGGTTCGGTTGTTTTTTACCGCGCTTCTGCCGGATGGGGAGATCCAAACTATTATGCGCTTTATCTGGTTATGAATTTTTCTTTATCTCTATCTTTGATTTTTCTGCCCGGGTTAAAGCGAAAGGGTATTTTAAAAACAGCTGCTTTGCTGCAAGTAACAGGAGTAATTGCTACTTTTTCCCGAATGGGTTTTATCTGTTTACTGGCAACAGTTTTTTATATTTTATTTAGACAGGGTAGAGTAAAAACTGTTTTAATTTTGGCGTTGGTAATAATTATAGCCGGAGCTTTTATTTTGGTTAATATCGAAGACATTTATGAAAAATACCCTATTGCTCAAGCATATTTATTTAGACAGCCCGGCTTAGCCAGGCTTCAGGAATATCCCCGCCTTATTTTAGTAGACAGGTGGGATGCTTTTCGGGCTAACTGGCAGATGTTTTTAGAAAACCCTCTCCTGGGAGTAGGGCCTTTTATGGCGATGTATAACTATGGTAAATATAAACCGGATGACGCGCTTGCCTATAACCGGGAGATTCTTGATTCGCATAATCAATATTTACAGCTTTTGGCCGAGAAAGGTATTTTTGGTTTGTTAACTTTTTTAGGTTTTATTTTTCTAGTATGGAAAAAATTGAATCATTATTTCGGAAAAGCCAGCAGAG
Organism: Candidatus Omnitrophota bacterium; assembly: GCA_021735405.1. Lineage (GTDB taxonomy): Bacteria > Omnitrophota > Gorgyraeia > Duberdicusellales > 4484-171 > PXAH01. The sequence goes on from JAIPHC010000023.1 coordinate 8,836, forward strand.
ACCTAAAGGCGTTATCCCTGGGATTTAAGGCAGCATTATTAGCTTATCTGGTTGCTTGTTTTGCGGCTCAAGCTACCTATGAAGTTCAATTCTGGCTTACAATGGGGTTATCGCTGGCATTGATTAATATATTGGAGAGTTATTATGCCCAGAGTCAAGAAAATAGTTTTTCTTGAACAGTATTGCAGAATAAGCGGCGGACAGAAGGTTTTACTTGAAATTATCGAAAGCCTGGATAAGAGCCGTTATAAAGCCATGGTGGTATTGCCTGCTAGAGGGCAGTTATCTGAATTATTGCAGGCTAAGGCTGTGCCTTTTAAGGTTTTACCCCTTGGGTTTTATTCATTAGGCTATAAGAGTTTTTTTGACCTGATTAATTATTGCGCGCGCCTGCCGGTTTTACTTTTTTTGTTTGCTTTAATAATAAAAAGGGAAAAGCCGGATTTAGTTTACGCTAACGGCGCCAGGACTTTTACTTGGGCAACTATTATTTGTCATTTAATGAAGGTGCCGCTTACCTGGCACCTTCACAGTATATTCGATAAAGGTTTTTTAAGAATTATTTTAAATTTTTTGGGCAGGTTTTCTGTGGTTGAAAAAATAATCGCGGTTTCTAAAAGCGCCGCTTTTGGTTTTTTGAATTTAGGCGATAAGGTAAAGATAATTTATAATGGCATAGATACCAAGAAATTTTTACCGGCTAGCCGGGATAACAAAAATGAGGACAGTTTATTAATAAGCTCGCTGGGGCTTTTAGTAAAATGGAAGAATCAGGAAGATTTAGTCAGGGCCGCTTATATTTTATCTAACAAGGGAAAAACTAATTTATCTTTTCGGATTATCGGAGGGCCTTTATATGAAAGCAAAAAAGGCCGTTCTTATTTATTAAAATTACAAAAAATGGTTAAAAATTATGGTTTAGAGGAAAGGGTCGAATTAACCGGCCATAGAGATAACGTTTCCAGTTTGCTTAAAAAAAGCGATATAGTAGTGATAACCTCCAAGGAGCCCGACCCTTGCCCGCTGGTTTTATTGGAAGCTATGGCTAGCGAAACAGCGGTAGTTGCATCCGATAAGGGAGGGCCGGCGGAGATAATTAACGAAGGTGAAGACGGATTATTATACCGGGCCGGAAATTACCGGCAGTTAGCTGATAAGATAGATTATCTTTGTGAAAATGAAAATATTAGATTAGATATTGCCAGAAAAGCATCTTTTAACTGCCGGATTAATTTCAGCAGAGAAGTTTTTCAAAAAAAGATAAAAGAGGCGATAGAAGGCTGTATTCGGTGAAAGTATTATTAATTAATCCTCCTTTTTTAAAGAATTTTTCCCGGGCCCAAAGAAGCCCGGCGGTGACCAAAAGCGGCACTCTTTATTACCCGGTTTGGCTTTCCTATGCCGCCGGCTGCTTGATTGAAAAAAACCAAGAAGTCAAGCTAATCGATGCCGTAGCCGAGGATATTGATACCGCCGGTTTAATCGCTAAGGTAAAAAAGTTTAAGCCCGCTTTGACAGTTTTAGATACCTCCACTCCCAGCATATACAATGATCTTAAAATTGCCGATAAGATTAAAGCGGTTATACCTGAAAGCTTTGTCGTTTTGGTGGGCGCCCATGTTTCGGCATTGCCCGATGAAGCTCTTAATGGTTCTACCGGCGCAGACGCGGTGGCCAGAGGTGAATATGATTATACTTTGGTTGAACTCACAAACCGATTGGAAGAAGGCGGGGATTTAGGCGGGGTAAAGGGATTGAGCTGGCGGAGCCAAGGCAAAATAGAACATAATTCAGAAAGAGAAACTATAAAGAATCTTGATTGCCTTCCTTTTGTAAGCAGTGTTTATAAAAAGTTTTTGGATATAAAGAGGTACTTTTTTGCAGCTTCCGACTATCCTATGGTCCAAATTATTACCGGCAGAGGCTGCAGGTTTAACTGCTTTTTTTGCGTTTATCCTCAAGTTATGCACGGGCATCTTTATCGCAAGAGAAGCCCCCAAAACATTGTAGATGAGTTTAACTATATCAGCAAAGAACTGCCTCAGGTAAGAGAGGTAGTGATAGAGGATGATACCTTTAGCATCGATAAAGCCAGGCTCAGTAAAATTTGCGATTTGCTAATAGAAAATAAAAATACTCTGAAATGGAACGCTAATGTAAGAGTTGACCTCGAATTCAGCCTGATGAAAAAGATGAAGGCTGCCGGATGCCGTTTAGTTATTGCCGGCTTTGAAAGCGCCAACCAGCAAATATTGGATAGCATCGCTAAAGGGATAACAAGAGCTAAGGCAGAAAAATTTTTTTCTGATGCGAAAAGGGCTGGATTGCTGGTTCATGCAGCTTTTATGGCTGGTAATCCAGGAGAAACTTTTGCTAGTTTAGAAGAGACTTTTGCGATGGCAAAAAAAAATCTTTCTGATACAGTGCAGTTTTTTCCTTTGATGGTTTATCCGGGGACAAAAGCTTTTGAATGGGCCAAAGAAAAGGGGTTTTTAAAGACAAGTAATTACCGCTGTTGGCTTACCCGCAAAGGCCTGCATAACTCTGTAGTTGGCCTTCCGGGCCTATCTGCCGGCCAAATTAGGGATTGGTGCAATCGGAGCCGGCGCAGGTATTATTTAAGTTTTGCTTATCTTTTTTATAAATTAAAACAAATGATAATTCATCCCGGGCAGATAAGGCGAACGGTAAAATCATTTTTATCTTTTAGCGGGCATTTATTTACTCCAGGGAAAGAAGATGATTGAAATATTTTTTTGGGCCAGCATTTTTTTTATTTTTTATACCTATCTGGGTTATCCTTTAATTAGTTTATTCTTAGGTATTTTTTTTAAAAAGAGAGTTAACAAGGCAGATTTTTTTCCTTCTTTAAGTTTGATTATACCGGCCTTTAACGAAGAATCAGTTATCAGGGAGAAATTAGAAAACTCTTTAAAACTTGATTATCCAAAGCAAAAATTAGAAATTATAGTTTGTTCTGAATCAACCGATAGTACCAACAGTATCGTAAAAGAATACAGCAGCCGCCGAGTTAAACTAGTTGAATTTTCCGGCCGTCAAGGCAAAAGCAAGATGCTTTACAATACGATACCTTTAAGCAAAGGCCAAATACTGGTTTTTTCAGATGCTAATTCTATTTATTCTAAAAACGCCCTAGTTAAGATTACCGGTAATTTTTTCGATTCTAAAGTTGCGGCAGTAGCCGGTAAGTTGTCGATAACCAACAGTAAAATTTCGGCAATAAGCGCGGGAGAATCTTGGTACAAAAAATATGAAAATATTATCCGGCGCTTTGATTCTTTGCGCCAGTCGGTAATCGGGGTAGACGGGGCTATGTTTGCCTTGCGCAGAGAGGCTTATTTTCCGATAAGTCCTGAGCGGGGGGATGATTTTGAGTTAGCGGTTGCGGCATTGATAAGAAATAAGGGGGTTGTTTTTGAACCTGAGGCGGTTTGTTTTGAAAAAGCCTCTTTAGCCAGCAAAATAGAGATAGAGCGGAAAATTAGAATTGTATCTTGGTTTTTAAAAAGTTTTTTTATTTTATTAAGCAAGATGTTTTTTCCTTTTAAGCCGGGATTGATTTTTCGTATGATTTCTCATAAGCTGTTGCGCTGGTTTTCTCCTTATTTTTTTATCAGCCTCTTTTTTGCCAGTTTTTTTCTGCTCAAGCAGGGTTTTTTCTTTAAACTAATTTTTATATTCCAATCTATCTTCTATTTTTCCGGAGCTTTAGGCTGGTTATTAAAAGAAAGGAAAAAAATAAGAATTCCTTTAGCGCTAAAAATACCTTTTTATTTTTTGGTTGTTAACTATGCGTTTTTAGCAGGGACCGTAGCGGCGGCGGGGCGAAAACAGAGGCCTTTTTGGGGAAAGTCTCAACGCTAAAAAGTTTTTTGGGAAGAAAAGTTTTAGCCAATATTTTAAAATCCGCAAGCAGAGACCAGTTTTTTATATAAAATAAGTCGTAGTTTAACCTTTCTTTTATGGCATAGCTACTTCCGCAATATCCATTTATCTGAGCCCAGCCGGTAATGCCGGGTTTTATCCGGTGCCGGAATTCGTAGCGGTTAATAATTTTTTTAAAAGTCCGGATAAAGTAAGGGCGTTCCGGGCGGGGGCCTACCAGGCTCATTTCTCCCTTTATAACATTAAATAGTTGAGGGAGTTCATCAAGGTGGCTTAGGCGCAGAAAACGTCCCAGGCTGCTTAGACGGGGGTCATTTTGTTTTGGCCAGGCGGGGCCGCTGTTTCTCTCGGCGTTTTCCGGCAGAGTCCGGAATTTATACATCCAAAACTGATTTCCGTTTTCCCTGCATCTTATCTGGCAGTATAAAATCCTCTCCTTGCTTTGGCTTTTTATTAATAAAGCGATAAACAGGAAAAAAGGCCAAGAAATAAAGACCCCTAAGGCAGAAAAGAGCAAGTCTAACCATCTTTTCATAAATCGGTAAGAGAAACTATCCACACTCCGTCTGGAGCGGGGTGATTGTTTTGTTGAAATAGCTGTTTTTACTGTTTCAGAGTAAAGCATAATTTGATTTTTATTGATTTGAAACTAATTGCCGCATAATTAAGCGGCGCTTATCAGCGGTTGTTTTAGTAAATTCAGCTCCGACACTAAAGGGCCCGCCTCCATCTTCTTTAAGAGATATTTCATGGGCCCAGATTATCCTCGCTTTAGTTTTTATTATTTTCGAACCGGGCAAGATTAGTTCAATGTTTATCAAACTGCCTTTTTGAGGTTTATTTTCGGTTTTAAAATTTATTCCCGATTCGCTAATATTTGTCAATAAACCTCGGTAATTTTGCCGAGGCTTTTCTGATAAACTATAGATCATTTTGGTGTTTACCTTAAACCGTTTTTCTTTTCTTTGGCCGTTTTGTTTTGGGTGGGTTTCTGGAGATAAAATTCCCGGCCAAATCATAGCACTGGATGCGCCCAGAGTCAAGCCCGCAAAAAGCCCTAAGATTATATTTAGAGCCATATTGGGACTAAGCGGTTTTTGAGGAATGCGGGGAGGGTCTATTATTTCTATGTTAGAGGTTGCCAGAGAGCGGTAAGCAAATATTTTAAGATTTTGTTCCTTAGCTAATAATTCTTCGTAAATGTTGCGTTGGTTTTTAAGCTGATTGAGCAAAGCGGCTAGTTCTGGTTGGCTCGAGATTGTTTTTTGCAATTTTTCGCTGTAATCTTGATTTGCGTTTGCCAGCACCGTTTTTTTGCTTTTTAAGTTTTCTAATTCATTGCGATAGGATTGCAGCTGGGAGGCAATAATTGTTTCTCTTTTTTTGTTTAAGTCGGTTTTTAGTTTTTCTATTCTATTTTTAGCTTTGATTGATTCCGGATGGGCCGAGGTGTAATCGCTGTTTAGGTTAGTAAGATTTATTTGCGCTTGTTGCAGTTTTTTTTCTTGTTCAAGAAGCCCTTGATTATTTACCAAAAAAGGAAAATCTAAATCCTGGTAGCTGTTTTTTGCTAAAGCTTCTTTAAGAGCTTCAGTTTTGGCGGCAGTTTTTTGGATATCGGAATTTACTTCTATTAGCGAGGTATCAAACCTGGCAAAACGCTTAAAATCAATTAAGATTTCACTTTCCGGTAAAAGCGAAACCTGATTTTTTTCTACGTATCCGGAAAATTCTTTTTGAGCTTTTTCCATATTCTGCCTAGATGAATTTTTAGCCTGCTCGATTGCGGTTATTGCTTTTTTGATTAAACTGTTTTTTTTCTGGCTATGGTAATTTTGGTAATGTTTAATTATCTCACTGCTTAAAGAGCGGGCAAGTACCGGGTTTTGGCTGTCAATTTTTAATGTGATTATGTTACTATGGTTTATCGGTTTGACTACTATGTCTTCCTGAAGCCTTTCGATATCTAAGCTGTTTTTGCCGGATTGTTTAATAACAGCTTTTTTTAAAAGATTATTTTCAAAAACTTTTAATAAAAGTGATTTACTTTTTATTATCTCTGCTTGGTTTTGTAAGA
>JAIPHC010000024.1 GCA_021735405.1 Candidatus Omnitrophota bacterium
GATAAACGACCAGGGAAAATTTTTAGTCTTTTTCTTTAGGTACCTATGCCAATCAATACCGTTTTTTTCTAAAGCATCTCTCCAAACCGGCCAATTAAATAACTGGCCTTTCTTGAGAAGCTCTTTTCTTTTTTTCTCTAATTCGATAAATACGGGGCCAAGCTTGTTATCGCCGCGTGAAACTATAGCTTCAATTAAACTTTTATCGATATTTGAAAAAGAGAGTTTAAGCCGCCCGCTTCTTGGCATATTAGCTAAGATAACTTCTTTTTTTTCTCTAATAGAAGCAAGGCTTGGCAGCAATCGGTCTTGCCAAGGTGAAAAAGGCTTAGGAATAAATAAATTAATACTGGCGTTTATTTTAAATGAAGTTTTTTTTAATAAGTCCTTGATAAAACCGCCTATAGCCAAAAGGTCTTTTTCTTCTTCTTGCTCAAAACCATACATAAAATAAACCTTAATTAACCTTAAACCCCGTTGCCTTAAGTTCTCGGCCGAATCAAATAATTGTTTAACTGCAATATCTTTATTTATTTTTTTTCTTAAGTCCATCGTACCGGCTTCAACGGCTACGGTAAGAGGAGTTTTTTGAATAGCGAGTAATTTTTTATAAATAAGTTCAATTCTGCTTCCTATCCGCAATGAAGGCAAGCTTAAGGAAATTCTATGTTTTTTTATAAACGGCAGAAGCGCATCTATTAATTTTTCGATTTGGGAATAATCAGAAGCAGAAAGCGAAAGCAATGAGAATTTTTCATAGCCGGTATTTTTATAAATAGTTTTTATAGCATTAAGAATAGTTTCGATTTTTTTTTCTCGGTAAGGGTAATAGATATTTCTTGCTTGGCAAAAATTGCAATTATTCGGACAACCCCGCGCTATCTCGATTGAGACTCTGTCTTGAGTAAGCCTGGTGTGAGGAGTTATCCAGTTAAGCGGAAAAAAGCTTTTGTCTAAATTCTTCACCTTAAGCCGTTTAAGCAGAGAATTTGCCTTTTGATTATTTTTTTTTAAGTGATAGCAATTGTTTAAAAATGATAAATTATAAAATCGGGGAACGTAAAAACCATCAATTTGAGAAAATGCTATAAGACGGTCTTTTTTCTTTTTATACCTGCGCAGTACCTTGATAAATTCATCTGATACAGCTTCAAATTCACCCAGACAAAAAACATCGATAAAATCAGCCAAAGGCTGGGGGTTGGCAATTCCGCCGCCGATTACAATCGTATTTTTCCGCTCCCTGCTCTTTAAAGCAATCCCTCCCCGCTTAAGCATTTTTAAAAAATTTAAGCAATTCAACTCATGGCCAAAGTTAAAACCAACTAAATCAAAATTTGCTAAAGGAGTTTTACTCTCAAGTGAAAACAAGGGCTGCTTTTTTTCTTTTAAAAATTCTAACATATCCTCGCCCGGCATAAATGACCGTTCACAAACGAAATCAGGGTGGGAATTGATCAGGCTGTAAATAATCCGCAAACCTAAGTTATCCATCCCGATTTCATAAAGGCCGGGATAACAAAGGCAGAAAGAAATTTTTTTACTATGGTTTTTCTTAATTGCTCCCAGTTCATTACCGATATAACGCTGGGGTTTTTGAAAATTTAAAAAGTTTAACATCTTATCGATAATTGCGTGAGATATTAAAAAAGATCCCTAAAAGAATGAAAGTTGATATAAGGTGAGATCCTCCGTAGCTAATAAATATTAACGGCAGCCCAACAACTGGAAAAACGCCCAAGGTCATTCCAATATTTATAAAGACATGGAGAAAAAAGTAAACACCGATACCTAAGGTTAAATAATAAGCAAAAGGGTCTCTGATTTTTTTTAATTTATCAAATATTTTTTTAATTATCAGCCAATAAAGCAAAAGGATAAATAACGAACCTAAAAAACCCCACTCTTCTGCAATAACCGTGAAAATAAAATCAGTATGCCTTTCCGGCAAAAAATTAAATTGATTTTGCGTGCCAGCTAAAAAACCTTTACCAAATAATTGCCCGGAACCGATTGCAATTTTTGACTGAATTATTGTATAGCCAGAACCAAGCGGGTCAATGTTTGGATTAATAAAAGTAGTCAGGCGTTTTTGCTGGTAGCTTTTAAGCATATTCCAGCTAAAAGGAGCCGCAATTAAGACAAGAATCAAAATCCAGATAAAGTACTTCTTATTTATCTTTGAAAACAAGCCCATAGTAAAAGCTATTAATGCAACCAATATGGCAGTACCTAAATCAGGTTGTTTTAAAATTATTAGAGCCGAAAGCCCCACAAAAGAAAAAGGAAGACAGAAAGATTTTAAGAAGCTATTAGCCGGCGGATGCGAGAGAAACCGTGCCATAATTATTATAATTGCGATTTTAGCTAACTCGGAAGGCTGAAAGGTAAAACCGCCGAGTGAAAGCCAGCGCTGGGCTCCCATGGCTTCATAACCAATGAAATAAACTGCACCGATTAAGATTAGGCTAAAAGCATAAATAAAAAAAGCTAAATTATAATAAAGACGATAATTTATATAATTAAAAATGATAAAAATAAGCCAAGCAATAATAATCCAAATGATTTGCTTGTTTAAAAGCGCTTCTCCCACGAATTGGCCCTGCTGATGCAGACTGCTGTATAAAGAAATAACGCTTATTAAATTCAGTAAGATTACCGAGAAAATTATTGTTTTTAAGCCGCTTAATTCTCTAGTTATTTTTTTTAGATAAAACATTATTTTACCTCTATTAAATTATTTTGTTTTAAATTACTAAGAAAATTATAGACAACGCGCAAAGCCTGATAGCTTGACCCACCTTTTTCTAAAAATACTGAAACAGTGTATTTAGGGTTTTTATAAGGGAAAAAACCCACAAACCATCCGTGTGATTTACCGCTGGTTTGAGCGGTACCGGTTTTACCGCAAATACCTAAAGACAAATTTTTTAGCATCCTGGCTGTACCGGAATTTTTGCTAACCGTTTTACGTAAACCGTTTTTTACGATATTTATATTTTTCTGACTAATATTTATCGATTTTTTAAAAAGATAAGACGTCTCCTCTTCCCCTATTTTCTTAAGTAAAGTTGGTTCAACCAGATACCCGTTATTAGCTATGGCATTTATCGCGATAGTTATTGCCAGGGGAGTTGTATGAAGATAGCCCTGGCCTATTGATAAGTTAAGAGTATCACCGGAATACCAGCTCTGTCCGAATTTTTCTTTTTTCCATTTTGGAGTTGGGACAAATCCTTTTTTTTCATAGGGAATATCGATAAAAGTTTTTGAGTCTAGGCCAAAGGCTTTCAACCAATGGCTGATATTTTCAGGCCCGAGCCTTAATCCTAAATTATAAAAGTAAACATTACAAGAATGGGCTAAGGCTTGTTCTAAGTTTTGGATACCATGGGACCCGGAACACCGAAAAATATTATTACCTAAATTCAGCCGGCCTTTACAATTAAAAGTCGTTTCCGGCTCTATTTTATCTTCTTCTAATCCAGCTGTAGCCAGAAGCGGTTTAATTAATGAACCAATAGGAAAGGCACCCTGTATTGCCCTATTAAAAAGCGGGCTGAATTTGTTTTTATAGAGAGAGGTTAAATTATCTCCTGCTATAAATAAATTCGGGTCAAAGGAAGGCGAAGAATATAAAGCGATTATCTTACCTGAACCAGATTCGAGAAGAATAAGCGATCCTCGTTTTTTAGCAAATGAATTTTTAGCAAATTTTTGAATTTTACTGTCGATGGTTAGAAAAATGTCATTGCCGCTTACAGGTTTTTTTCTCCCCAAAAACCCTACTACATTTCCGGAGACATCCACCTCGACCAGGTCTCCTCCGTCTTGGCCCTGTAAGTAAGAATCATAATATTGTTCTATTCCGTATATGCCAATTCTTTCAAGCGGTTTATATCCATATTTTTTAAATTGACTTTGTAGTGAAGAGGCTTTTTTAACATAACCTAAGATATGGGCAAGTTCTAAAGGCTTAAGGTATTTCCGTTGCGGAGCAGAATTAACCAGCAAACTTTTGGGATATTTTTCTTTTAAAATAAGAGCGGTTTCTTTGCTAACATCAAAGATAATATTGGTCGGGCTAAAGTAACCGGAAATATTTTCCTCATAATTTTTATGGATAATTTTTTCAGAAATACCGGCCTCTTCAGATAACTTTTTAAATAAAATATCTTTTTCATTTTTTATTTGATAAGGAAATACTGCTAAATTAAAAGAAGCCTGGTCCCTGGCTAATACCGTACCATTGCGGTCGAATATTGACCCGCGCAGAGAATATAAAGGGATTGCCCGAACATAGTTGTTTTCGGCTCTTTTTAAATAATAAGAACCATTAATTGCCTGATAGTTGAATAAAACTACCAAAAGAATAATAAAAGCAACCAAAACAATCCTTTTGAGCAGTTTTGGCAAGGATTTATTATCATAAAATGATTTTTTTATATTGAATTTCATGCATTTTTTAATATTTTTTCGATAATGCTATTGATAAGAAAAAAAACAAGATAAGATTGTATGAAAAAATAGGCTGAATAAATGAAATTAACCGGCTGAATCGCTAAAGCAAGCAAAAGTGTATGGATTAATATTAAAAAGGCCGCTATCAGCGCTTTTAAAACTAAAGGATGATTTTTTGTTTTGATAAATTTTAGCAATCTATTCAAAAAAAAGACAGCTGTTACCACTAAAGGGTATTCAATTGCGTAAAAAAGCTTAGACGAAAAGATTAAGGCATCTTGAGCAAAGCCAAAGAAAAAAGCAATAAAAATAATAAAAAGCGTTTTGTCATAGAATGACAGAGCGATAAAAGCTAAAAAGGTAATATTAGCTAAAAAAATATAGTCTAGAGGCCTGATAATATCCAACAAAAAAGATAATAAAATTATTCCTATAATTTTTAAGTTTTTCTTGTTCATTTTAAAATAAAAACAACTTGCGGGAGCTTATCTTTAGCGAAAATATCGACTTGGATTTCATAGAAAAGATTATTTTTGCTTCTTTCAATCTTTGATATTTGTCCGATTTTTACAGCCGAAGCAAAAGGCGAGAAAGCCGCATAGACAGGTTCGGCAATATTTATTTCATTTGATTTTTCGATATACAATATTTCTACCCCCGAAAGGGTACCTTGCAACAACCCCAGCAATTGATTGTTTACAGAAACCGGCATTTGGAAATCCGGGTTTTTGACTAAAATTACCTTGCAGCGATTTTGATAAGTTTTTTTTACTTTTCCGATTAAATTGCCGTCTTTATCGACTACCAGCATATTCTTTTTTATGCCTTGGCCAGATCCGGAATTTAGAAAAATATATTGATTCCAGCTTGAAGGAGAAAAAGCAATAATTTCTGCGCCGACTAAGCTAAGATTATTTTTATTTTTAAAATTAAGCGCTTCGCGTAGTATTTTATTTTCTTCTGATATTTTTTTATTTTTTTTTAATTCTAGCCGGTAAGATAGATTTTTTTTATTTAATGATTCTATTTTTTCTTGGTAAGAGGTTTTAGAAAGAGTAAAAAAGCTTTTCGACAGGGAAAGAATAAGGGTTTGGAAAGTTCTTCGAAATGCGGTAAAAGCTAAAAGAGCTATTACCACGGTAAAAATAATATATTTAATTTTTTTAGAAGGTAGATACAAGGGAAAGCTTCTTTAAGAATTTTGGTGATTCTAATATTTTTCCTGTTCCTAACGCTACTGCTGTCAAGGGATCATCTGCAACAAAACAGGCAAGGCCGGTTTCTTCAGAAATTAACTTATCGATACCTTTAAGCAACGCTCCTCCGCCGCATAAAACAATACCTCTTTCAATTAAATCTGCGGCTAATTCCGGCGGAGTCCTTTCTAGAGTAACCTTTGTAGTTTCAATTATTTCTTTTAAAGGGTTTTGCAAAGCTTCTCTGATTTCTTCAGAAGTTGTTTTTATAAATTTAGGCAGGCCGGTAATAAGATCCCTTCCTCTTACTTCTAACTCCATTTCGTTTTCAAGAGGCCAGGCAGAACCAAGCTTAATTTTTATCTCTTCGGCGGTTCTTTCACCAACCATTAAATTGTAATTTTTTTTCATATAGTCGATAATAGATGAATCCATCTCGTCTCCACCGGTCCGCATCGAACGCGCATGAACAATACCGCCTAAGGAGATAACCGCAATTTCAGTGGTTCCCCCGCCAATATCGATAATCATATTTCCTTGAGGTTCGGCTATGGGCAGGCCAACACCAATCGCAGCAACTATCGGCTCTTCTACCGGAATTACTTCCCTTGCTCCGGCCCGGTTAGCAGAATCCTTAACAGCTCTTTTTTCTACTTCGGTAATTCCAGAAGGAACCGCGACTACGATTCTTGGGCCAATCGATATTTTTCTCGGATGGGCTTTTTTGATAAAATAACGCAGCATTTCTTCGGTAATATCAAAGTCTGCGATTACTCCGTCTTTTAAGGGCCTAATCGCGACAATACTTCCCGGTGTCCTGCCAAGCATTTGTTTTGCTTCTTCACCGACTGCCATTGGAGTACCGGTATTTTTATAAATAGCTACAACTGACGGTTCACATAGAACAATACCTTCTCCGCGTAAATAAACTAAAGTGGTAGCTGTACCTAAATCAATACCGATATCGGAAGAAAAACTATCAAATAAATAACCTAATCTTTTTAAACTATTTGAAATAAATTTCATTTTATTTTATCTCTTTTTTTAAATTATTATATAGGAAATAATAGCAGAGCCAACTCTGCTTGTCAACGGCCTTTTTTATAAATAGCTCCCAGAGAAGCGGATTCTACTGATTTAGAATAACGATAAAGATAACCAGACTTAACCTTTGGAGGCAGTAATTTTAATTTTGATTTTCGTTGTTTAATCTGGGCAGGGCTCAGTTTTACGTTAATTTTGCGTTTGGGAATATCGATTCTAATTTTGTCGCCATTAACCAGGTAAGCGATAAGGCCTCCGGAGGCGGCTTCTGGCGATATATGGCCGATGCACGGCCCCCGCGTACCTCCTGAAAAACGGCCGTCGGTAATTAAGGCTACATGCTTATGAAGCCCCATCCCTACGATACTTGAGGTAGGAGAAAGCATCTCCCGCATACCCGGCCCGCCGCTGGGGCCTTCATATCTGATAACAACAACGTCTCCTTTTTTTATTTTTTTGCCAATGATTGCTTTCATTGCTTCTTCTTCGGAGTTAAATATTTTAGCCGAACCGGTAAAGGTGAGCATGTCTGCATCTACTGCCGACTGCTTTATGACAGCTCCTTCGGGAGCAAGGTTTCCCTTTAATATTGCAATGCCTCCTTTTTTATGATATGCCTTGTTTAAAGGCCGAATAATGTCGTTATCGAAAATAGTAGCTTCTTCGGCTATTTTTAAGGTTAATTTCCCGGAAACAGTTTTAGTATTATTTATTTTTGTAGCCAGCCTTTTTAAAACAGCAGGAATTCCTCCGGCAATATGCAAATCTTCCATAAAACTTTCACCCCCGGGGCGCAAATTCGAAATATGGGGTGTGGTTTGGCTAATTTTATCAAAATCGGCTAAATTTAGATTAACTTCAGCTTGCGCAGCGATTGCCATAAGATGTAAAACTGTATTAGTAGATCCTCCCAAAGCCATATCCAGGCGAATTGCATTCTCTAAGGAATTCTTGGTTACTATTTTTTTTGCGGTTATCTTTTCTTTAACTAACTTTACTATTCTTTGTCCGCTTTCATAGGCAATTCTTGTTTTTTCGTTTAAAACGGCGGCAGCGGTACCACAATAAGGCAGAGATAATCCCATAGCTTCAGTAAGGCAGGCCATGGTGTTTGCGGTATACAACCCCTGGCAAGAGCCGCAAGAAGGACAGGCAGATATTTCCATTTTTCCTCTTTCTGCTTCTTTAAGTTTTCCTGCTTTAAATTTTCCTACAGCTTCAAAAGTATCTCGGACTAAAGATAACCGCTTTTTGCCAAAATGCCCGGCAAGCATTGGGCCGGCAGTAACAACAATTGTGGGAATATCAAGCCGCAAAGCCCCCATTATCATCCCGGGAGTAATCTTATCGCAGTTAGTCAAAAGTATTAATCCGTCGAGGCGGTTGGAATTTGCGACTGTTTCTATGGTGTCGGCGATAAGTTCGCGGGAAGGTAAAGAGTATTTCATTCCGGAATGCCCCATTGCTATGCCATCACAGATTCCGGGTACTCCAAAAATAAAAGGAGTGCCGTTAGAATTTTCTATACCCCGTTCAATATACCTTTCAAAGTTTCGCATGTTAATATGGCCGGGTATCAAATCGGTAAAGCTTGAAGCTATCCCTATAAAGGGACGGCGCATGTGGCTGGGATGAATTCCGGTTCCGTAAAGAAGAGAACGGTTTGGCATCCTCTCTAAGCCCTTTTTTGCTTTATCTGATCTCATGGCGGCCTCCTTTGATATATTTGTTAACAATTTTTTTTGTATTTTTTAGATTTAACTTATCGAATAAAAAGCTAAATTCTTCATTTAAAACAAACTTAATCTTATCTTTTAAATCCGCCGGAAGTTGATAAATTTCTTTTTTAAAAGGCCCAAGGGCTTTTTTCCGTAATTTATAAATAAATTGGTCGTCAGTCCAATCCTTCTGCCTTTCTTTATAAAAGTTTTCGTCTAACCAAGAATAAATTTTTTCTTTTAAGGGTAAAGGCATGTAATCATAAATAATATTTTGAAATTGGGTGGCAAGGTGTATTTCTATGCATCCTTGTTTAGGGAAGTGATGAAAAGCTTGATTGGGCAATGTTGAGGCGCCGTGTTGCACCGCTCCCGCGAGTTTATATTTATCTTTTGCGATTTTTGAAAGTTTGCTCAATGTTTCAAAGTCAATTTTTACTTTGGCAATCGAACCATCGGGTAAAATAACTCCTCCATGTTTAGTGCCTGCTTGAACGCTTATTTTAGATATCCCATCTCGAGAACCAATTTCGCCTAGATAACCCCGCATAAAAGTATTAAGCTCTGCGGGTTTTGAATTAGCGCCTCCGATTTCACCGATTTCTCCTCCGATGGAAATATCAATTCCTTTAGGCTGGACTCTGCGTAAATATTTTGTAAAATAAGCGCAGGTTTTATAATTAAGCTCTTGCTGAGCATCTAAATTTTTTTTTGATAAATCAACTAAAGTAGATGAATCAATATCAATATTATAGAAGCCAGCGCCGATAGCTTCTTTAATCAATTTTTTTAATTCCTTCATATGCTGAGCGTAATCTTTTTTATATTTTTCTATATCAGTTTGGAAATGATCGCCTTGGAAGAAAAGAGGCCCCTTATAACCTTGTTTAATTGCTGCTAAAGTAATTAAGGCAGAGTATTCTTGCGGAGACTGCCAGGTATAGCCAATTTCAGACTTTGCTATTTCAAAGATAAAAAGATTCGAATTTATTTTTTTAGCTACTTCAAATATAGTTTGTGCTAATTCAAAGGTTAAAGTCCGCAAGTTTATAGCTGGTACGCAAAAACCGCCTACTTCTTTTCTCCCGCAAGCTTTATATAAGGCTTGAATCGAAGCCGGGTATATCCCTAAAGACAGGCCGCAACTGTAGGCAAGCTGATAGCAAAATCGTTTAAGCTGGTTTGATTCGCTTAAGACAATTGTATTAACCAGATTAGGTAAAATATTTTTCTTAAAATAAGAAATATCTTTGATTTTAAAAGAATCACCCTTAACTTTTATTTTTTGGCTTTTTAAGATTTCTTTTTTATTTTTATAAATCATTTTACCTGTTAGGTTAATACTTTTATCAGCTTATAGTAACTGTTTACTTCGATATCTTTCTTTTTAATTGCTTTTGATAAAGGTATCGCCGACAATTTATCGTTTCGTAAAGTTACACAACGGCCAGTCCGGCCTTTTTTAATCAACTCTATCGAATGATAGCCATATCTGGCAGCCAGCATTCGATCGTAAGCTGTGGGCCTGCCCCCGCGCTGGATATGGCCTAAGACCACTTCTCGAGTTTCTAATCCGGTAAGTTTGGTAATTTTTTTAGAGATATCAGCGGCTTTGGCTTTCCCTTCTGCCACCACAACTATCCAGCTCTTTTTCCCTTTGATGCTTCCTTCGCTTATCTCCTTTGATATTTCTTTTATATCAAGCCTTTTCTCTGGTAATATTACATCTTCACAACCACCGGCCAAACCTGCCCTGAGCGCGATATAACCACAATCCCGGCCCATAACCTCAACTACAAATATTCTCTCTAAAGAAGTAGCGGTATCGCGTATCTTATCTAAAGCTCCTAAAGCAACATTTAAAGAAGTATCTGCGCCAATAGACATAGCGACTCCGTTTATGTCATTGTCGATTGTTGCCGGGACCCCTACAACGGGAACCGAATATTTCGAAGAAAGAATAGAAGCGCCGGTTAATGAACCATTGCCTCCGATTACCACTAAAGCATCGATATTATTTGATTCGAGCGTTTTTAGCGCTTGTTTTTGGCCTTTGCTGTAACGAAAGCGCTTAGCGCGGGCAGTTTTTAAAATTGTGCCGCCGCGATTGATAATACCGGAAACAGAGCGTGGATTTAATTCGATCGTATTGTTTTCAATTAATCCCTCATAGCCGCGGATTATCCCGGTAGTTTTAAAACCGGCTCGATAAGCAGTCCTGACTACTGCTCTGATTGCCGCGTTTATTCCAGCGCAATCACGGGTAATAATTCCGATTTTTTTAATTTTTTTCTTCATCCTTTAAGTTCCCTGCTGCCAGCTTGCCAAATATTTTCTTTGCTTGGGGGTTAAGGTGTCAATCTTGATACCCATTGATTTTAGTTTTAATTCAGCAACCTTTTCATCGATTTTTTCCGGAACCTTATAAACTTTATTTTCCAATTTATTATGATTTTTTGCGATATGCTCACAAGATAAGGCTTGATTAGCGAAACTTAAATCCATAACTTCAGCCGGATGGCCTTCTGCGCAAGCTAAATTTACCAACCTTCCTTCGGCTAAAAGATAAATCTTTTTCTTATTTTTTAAGGTATATTCTGTAACTAAAGGTTTTACTTGTTTGCTTGATTTTGCAATTTTTTTCAAAGATTTGGTATCAATTTCGACATCAAAGTGGCCGGCGTTGGAAATTATTGCTTTATCTTTTAATTTATTAAAATGTTTTTTCGCAATTACATCGATGTCGCCTGTCGTAGTCACAAAGATATCGCCTAATTTTGCGGCTTCTTCCATCGGCATAACTAAAAATCCATCCATAGTGGCTTCAAGCCCTTTTAGGGGGTCAACCTCACAGACTATTACCTTAGCTCCCATTCCTCTTGCTTTTTGGGCTACACCTCTGCCGCACCATCCGTAGCCGCCGACCACAAAGGTTTCACCAGCTATAAGCTTATTGGTTGCCCGCACTATCCCGTCTAAGGTGGATTGTCCGGTTCCGTAGCGGTTATCAAAAAGATGTTTTGTAAAAGCATCATTTACGGCAATTATTGGATAAAGAAGATTCCCCTCTTTTTCCAATGCTTTTAACCTAATAACCCCGGTTGTTGTTTCTTCGGTACTTGCCCAAGGGAAGTTATTGTAACCGGAACTGGCGTTCTTTTTGTGGATAGTTGAAATCAAATCTGCGCCATCATCTAAGGTTATCTTTGGTTTTTTTGCTAATACAGAATCGATATGATTATAATAAGTATTTCGTTTTTCATTGTTTATGGCAAAAACTTCAATGCCATAATCGTAAACCAAGGATGCTGCAACATCATCCTGGGTGGATAAAGGGTTTGACGCGCAAAACGAAGCATTTGCTCCGGCAGCCTTTAAGGTGATAGCTAAAGCAGCAGTTTCAGTTGTGATGTGCAGGCAAGCGCCAATATTTAAATTTTTTAAAGGTTTTTGCTTGCGAAACCTATCGCGAATAATTTCTAAAACAGGCATTCTGTTTAAAGCCCATTGAATTCTTTTTTTACCTTCTTTTCTTAAGAGTTTATCCCGTATATCGCTTTTTACCATTTTTTACTCCTTTATTTTAATTTACTTTTTAATTCTTCAACTTTATCTATGTCTTCCCAGCGGAAACCTTCCTGCTCACGGCCAAAATGCCCATAAGCAGCGGTTTTTTTATAAATTGGGCGCAATAAATTTAACTCTTTTATTATTTCTCGCGGTGTAAGAGGAAAAATTTCGCGGATTACTTTAGATATTTTTTCTTCCTCAATCTTTGAACTTCCAAAAGTTTTTACATTTACCGAAACCGGCTCTGCAACACCGATACAATAGGAGAGCTGAACTTCGCATTGTTTTGCAATTTCGGCAGCTACTATATTTTTTGCGATATAGCGGCTCATATAGGATGCAGAACGGTCTACCTTTGAGGGGTCCTTTCCGGAAAATGCGCCGCCCCCGTGATGCCCGTAACCACCATAGGTATCTACTATTATTTTCCTTCCAGTTACTCCCGTATCAGAAACCGGCCCGCCAACTTCAAACCTTCCGGTTGCGTTGATAAATATTTTTGTGTTTTCATCGATCAATTCTTTAGGGATTATATAATCAATAACTAATTTTTTGATATCTTTTTGCAGTTCTTTTGTATCAACAGATTTCGCATGATGAGCGCCAATAATTACAGCATCGACTCTCTTTGGCACTCCATCCTGATATTCTACAGATACTTGTGATTTGCCGTCTGGCCAAAGATAAGTCAGCATTCTTTCTTTTCTTACCTGAGTTAGGCGCCGGACCAGTTTATGGGATAACATTATCGGAAGCGGCATCAGTTCTTTGGTTTCATCGCAGGCAAAACCAAACATTAAGCCCTGGTCTCCTGCACCCCCGGTATCGACACCTAAAGCAATATCAGAAGATTGTTCCTGAATTGCAGTTATGACTCCACAACTTTCATAGTCAAAACCTATGGAAGGATTGTCATAACCAATATCTTTTAGTAAATTTCTGACCAGTCTCGGTATTTCTATATAACAGTTGGTTGTGATTTCACCAGCCACCATCACTAACCCGCGGCTGGTTAAAGCTTCACAAGCAACTCTTCCGTTAACATCATTGCTTAAGACTTCATCCAAAACTGCATCAGATATTAAATCACAAACTTTATCCGGATGCCCTTCAGTAACAGACTCAGAAGTAAAATAATTTTTCATCGACTCTCTTCCTCCTTTTTTTCTTCCTGAGAAACTATATTTTCTTTTTCGGCTAAATTAACAAACTCTTCTAAATTAGGTAAATCCTCTAAGGAATTTATTCCAAAATATTCTAAAAATTTGCGGGTAGTTATATACAAAAACGGTTTACCAACAACTTCTTTTCTCCCGGCAGTTTTTACTAAACCCAGTTCTCCCAGTTTTCTAACTACACCGTCAACGTTAACTCCGCGGATTTCTTCGATTTCCACCCTGGTTATCGGCTGTTTGTAGGCAATTATGGCTAAGGTTTCAAGCGAGGCGGTTGAAAGCTTTTGCTTGTTTTGATGGCTATACATTTTTTTTATCCAGGGTTCATTGAAAGGAGCCGAGCACATTTGGTATCCACCGGCAACAGAGACTATGGCAATTCCTGAATCCCTGTCTTTATATTCAGTTTTTAACATTTCAAAAGCCTCTTTTATCTCTTTATTTTTTAACTCAAGTATCCGGGAAATTTCTGAAAGCTGAATCGGCCTTTCATTTACAAATAGCAGTGATTCTAAAATTGATTTTATCTTTTCTATATCCATGCTAATTAATATTTCTTTTCTTTTGTTTGTAAATTTCGTTTAATAAGTTTTCTGTGTTTTGAATTTCCGGATTGGCGGCTACCGCTTTTTCGATCATTCTATCGATTTCCTGAGGTTTATACTGCAGGCGCTTTAATATTTGCCTGGCTTCTTGCCCGATTTCTTTCTTTACGAACTCTTTTTGTTTTTCTTCTTTCAGCTCTTCTTTAATCAAGGCAAACCTGCCAACCTTTCCTTGTAAATGAGCTATTATTTGTTTTGCCTTTTGCTTGCCAACCCCTGCAAGATTAGTTAAAAAACTCATATCGGCTTCTTCAATTGCTTGAGCAATAAACGGAATTGGTTTATCAAAAGCGCGCAAGGCCGCTTTTGGGCCAATTCCCGATACGCTTATAAATTTTTCAAAAAACTCTTTCTCGAGTTCATCGATAAAACCGATTAAAATCGGCAATCCTTTATTTTTCGTTATATTAAGGTAATGATAAATTACCAGCTCTACCGGCTGGCCGATCTCTTTTAGGTTAGATAAAACTGTATGCGGCATATAGATTTGATAAAAAATACCTTCTTTTTCAACCACAACCGATTGTTGATTTTTTCCCGATAGCCGGCCTTTAATTTTACAAATCATTTCTAATTATTTTTTTAAAAAAAGATTACTTTTAAAATTTTGAGCGTTAGAAAATGCAAAAACAAGTGAAAAAGCATCGGCGGTATGAACCGATTTGAATTTACGCCCTACTATATTTTCAGCCATTTTTTTTACCTGAGTTGAATCAACATTACCTTTACCCAGCATTGCTTTTCGGGCTTTTGTCGGCGGATATTCGAAATAGTTAAGATTTGATTGATAAGCCAACAAAGCAATGACTCCTTTTACCTGCGCCAAAACACCCAAGGTCGTGGGGTGGCGGTAATGAGAATACAATTTTTCAACAATTATCGCTTCCGGGCTATTGAGTGAAATCTCTTCTTTTAGCGTA
>JAIPHC010000025.1 GCA_021735405.1 Candidatus Omnitrophota bacterium
TGTTTCGTATTTCGAATTTCGTGCTTCGCATTTATCCCTGCTATTTTAAGTTTCGTTATTATGATTTCGAGCTTATAATTATCTATGTTATAATTATACGGATAAGAACCAAACCGTCTAGCTAATTAGTATTTTATTTAACTAAATATATTATGAACGAAAAAACTTCATTTAGCGTAATTATTCCAACTTACAACCGGAAAGATTTTTTAAAAATCGCAATAGATTCGGTATTAAACCAAACCTATGCTAATTATGAACTGATCATTATAGACGATGGCTCAACCGACAATACAAAAGACTTTATAAGGAGCCAGAAAAGTCCTAAATTAAAATACTATTTTCAAGAGAACCAGGGGCCGGCTTTAGCCCGGAATTTAGGCATTAAGAAAGCTAAAAAAGATTTTATCTGTTTCCTTGATTCAGACGACCGGTTCCGTAAAGACAAATTAGAAATTACCTCCCGCTATATACAAAAAAATCCCGCCTATAAAATATTCCATAGCCAGGAAATTTGGTACAGAAATAATAAATTCCTTCCCCAAAAACAAGAACATAAAAAACCCTCCGGTTTTATCTTCGAAAATGCTGTCAAATTATGCTCGATCAGCATCTCTACCGCTGCAATTAAAAAACAAATTTTTAGCGAAATTGGCAATTTTGATAAAAACCTCTTAGCCTGCGAAGACTACGACTTCTGGTTACGAGCAACTTTACGGTATCCTGTATACCTGATTCCAAAGGCTTTAACCATAAAGGAAGGCGGGCATAAAGATCAACAATCAAAAAAATATCCGGGAATGGATAAGTTTAGGATTTATGCTTTAGATAAAGTCCTTCAAACTAAAAATATTAACAAACATCAACACCAAACCGCCTGTCGGCAATTAAAAGAAAAATGCTTAATTTATATAAAGGGGTCAAAAAAAAGAAACAAACCCGGAGAAATAAAAAAATATCAACAAATACTAAATAAATATTCTTATGGAACCTAGTCAATGAATAAAAAATTAAAAGAAAAAATAGAAAAAAATTTTGCTTTTCGATTAAATCAAAACCAATGCCAAGATTTAGAGAGGCTTATCTTTGAAATTAAACGCCGGCAAAATATTTCAACAGCCCGCCTGATTGGCTACTTAAAAATAAATTCCGGTTATAGCAAACAAACCGGTAAAAATAAATTCCTTGCCCTTAAAAACTGCTTGATCAAATACCGTTATCCTTTAACCTCGTTCTATGCAGATATCAATAAAAAAAAATTATTTTTAAACAAAATACAGCCCGTCTTAAAAAACAACTGGGTGGTAAAAAAAACTTTTAAGCCGGCTGCCCTTTTTTTTGAAAAAGAAACTAGGGGCAGCTACCTGGTCAAAAACTTTCAAAGAAAATTTCCAAATTTAAAAATAAGACAAATATCTACTTTTAAAAATTATGTCAAAAATAATCAATTTAAAACAGCTGAATTAAAAAAGCCCTTAGTCTTTATTACCAAAGAAACCCGGGATTTTTTAAAACCCTGCCCTTGCACAAAAAAACACCTCGGCTGCGGCTACTGGATATTTAACCTCGGTTACGGCTGCCCTTTTGACTGCTCCTATTGTTATCTCCAGCAATACACCAATTCGCCCGGTATAGTTTTACCTGCAAATCTGGATGATTTTTTTAAGCAATTCGACCAATTTGAGAAAAAACTTACCGGGCCGGTTAGAATCGGTACCGGTGAATTCCTGGATTCGCTGGCCTTAGACCATATAACAAATTATTCTTGCCGGTTAATTTCTTATTTTCGCAGCAAAAAGGTACTTTTTGAATTAAAAACCAAAAGCGGCCGAGTCGAAAATATCCTCAAAGAAAAACCGGCCTCAAACATAATAATCTCCTGGTCGCTTAACCCGAAAACAATTATCGACTCCGAAGAAAAAGGCGCATCAAGTTTAAAAGAAAGGCTGGCGGCCGCAAAAAAAATACAGGATGCCGGTTTTAAAGTTGCTTTTCATTTTGACCCAATAATCTATTATAAAAATTGGGAAAAAGATTACAAAGAATTAATCCGGCTTCTCTATGAAAAGCTGTCACCTCCTTTTGCCTGGATAAGTTTAGGCACGCTTCGGGCTAACCGGCAGCTCAAACCGATAGTTGAACAGCGTTTTCCCGAAAGTGATATTTTTTACGGAGAACTATTTATTGGAGAAGATAAAAAATTAAGATACCCTCGATTCCTGCGAGAAATAATCTATACTAAAATGTTTAAATGGATTCGAAGCTTTGACTCCAAAACCCCTCTTTATCTTTGCATGGAAAATAAAGATCTCTGGAAGGCGGTAAGTACTTTAAAAACTACAAAAAGCATTGAAAACTATCTTATAAAAAACAACCTCTAACTAACGGATAAAAATAAAACCTTCTAATTTGTCGGTCTTAAAGCCTTTCTTGAAACGGTAAAATAAAAAATAATGGAAAAACCCTTTCCTTTTGAAATCGTCAAGATTATCTACCAGCAGATGCAGCGCCCAAGAAAAAACAAATACCTGCCAAGGCAAAGAATTAAAGAAAAAAGAAAAAAAAGCAAAAATTGCGACTAGTTCCCATGAATGGAGAAATAGATAAACATATTTTTTTTTCAAATAAGGAAAAGCCAATATTTTTTTAAGGCTTACCTTTTTAAATTGAATTAAACAATCGATTCCATGGTCAATATCTATAACCACTCCCCCTAATACCGCTATAAAAAAATAAAAAAAATCACCGGTTTTAGCATAAGCGATTAAAAAAACCTCCAAGCTGATAGCTAAATGGACAATGGAATCAATAATAATATTTAAGGTCTTCTTTGACATTTTTTTAACCTACACAGCTTAATAACTTTTCTTTAACCTGGCTTTCGGGTAATAATGCTTTAATATTTCCCTATAGCCATAGCCCCGCCTGGCCATCCCAATTGCCCCATACTGGCAAAGCCCGGAACCATGGCCAAAACCTGCCCCCCAAAAAATAAGCATTTCCGGCCGGCCGGATTTATTTTTTTTCAATTCAAGGCTAAAAGCGCTGCTGCGCAAATGATCAAAAAAGTTTCGAATCGCCAAGCCTGTTTCTAAGGTTATTATTTTATCTGTTAAAACAAGGTCCATTTTGCTATGGCGAAAACAACTCTTAGAGGCTTTGGGAATAATCGCGGCTATTCTATCTAAACTGGCCCCAAAAGCTATCTGAGAATCCTGTCTGTCGTAAATTCTTTGCCAGCGGAATTTAGAACTCTCAGTTTTACAAAAACTTTCCGGGTATTTTCGAAACCATTCTTCTTTGCCATAAGCCGAATCGGGCATCCCTGCCTTTTCTAAGTCCCTTCCTTTTGCTAAATATTGTTTTTTCCCGAAAATATCAAAAGACAAACAACCGCCGCAGTTAGAATGATAAAAAATTTCCGGAACCTTGCCTTGATAAAAAATAACTTCGCCGCGGGTCGCATCTACGGCTTCCCGGGTCGAATTAGTCTCAGCCGAAAAACCATGATATACCTGGCAATGGCTGTCTGCGCAAAAGTCAAAACCTTCTCCGCTATGCCTTGCCTTATTTCGAAACGCTAAACTCCTGGCCAAAACAGCCTGAGCCGACAAAGCTTCCTTGCCGACGCTGGGAGGGATTTCTGCGGCCAATACTCCGTAAAGGTATTCTTCAAGGCTTACGATATTTATTAAAGTAATTTTATTTTTTTTCAAAACTACTCTAAAATCGCCCCGGTAAGCCCGGTCTATTTTTTTGTGCCAAAAATCTCCGGCTCCATAAACCACATCTAATACATAGACGGGAAAATACTTTCCTTCCTTTGTTTCCGGAATCAATTCGATTGGCGGAGAAAAAACTTCTAAAACCCGGCCTGTTTTTCGGCTGGTTAAAACAACTTTTTTATTTCTTAACTTACAATCATAGAAAAAATCCGGTTTGCCCCTATAAGCCGAGTTTTTGCCTTGCAGCTTAAATCCCGCCGGCGAAAAAAAAGAAAACCGATCCAGCCCCCTGGCAATCCCGACTTTAACCAAGGGAATGCCTTTTTGTTTATAATAAGGCTCCAAAGCAACCTTTTCTCTTTTGGCAGCTTTTTCTTCTCTCTTTTTTAGAAAAAATTCTTTTCCTATATTTTTTTTTACCTCTTTAAATTCATCACTTATCTTCTCAACCTCGGGATAAAAATTAAGAGCTTTAGCCAAATATTTATAAGCATTTTTATTTTTGCCGGCCTTTTTTAAAGACTGGCCCAGATAATAATAAGCTAATCTGAAACTGGAATCATGATCTATCAATTTTTTAAAAAAAACTGCTGCTTTTTGAAACTGCCCCCGGCTTTGGTAAATTTTTCCTAAGCGAAACAAACCGATACTGCTTTTTTCTAGCTCTAAAGATTTTTCATAGGCAGAAATTGCTTGGTTAACCCGGCCTAAATCTTCGCTTATCAAACCCAAATAAAGATAACTGTCCCAATTCTTAGAATCAAGTTCATTTATCTTTTGATAAGCGCGCTTGCTCTGGCCGCTTAGATAAAAAAACCTAGCCAAATATTCCTTAATAAGATTGCTGTCGCCTTCTTCGGAATTCCCAAGCGTCTCTATAGCTTTTTTGTATTGAAAAGATTGCTTAGAGGTAACAGCGGTATGAAGGCAGGATTTTATTTTATCGGATTTGTTTCCCGAAAAAACAAGCGGCGGTAAAATAGAAAGAAAAATTACTATGGCTGCAATTTGTAAAAAAAAAATTAGTTTCGTTTTAGGCCGATTACGGGAATTTTCCATTTTTTACTTAAATACAAAAATTTTTCTTTTTCCAAAATTATAGTCTTGCCTTCCTCTAAAACTAAACAAGAAGCCTGAATTCTTTTGGCCAATTTTAAAGTAGAAATACCGACAACCGGAACATCGAAACGTAAATCCTGAGACCCCTTGGCACACTTAAAAATCGCTGCCCCCGGCCCGGCTATTTTAAAACCTCTTTTGATGGTATTGTCGGTACCTTCTAATGATTCAATGGCAACTACGGTTTTATTCTTAACAACCAAAACCTGCCCGATATCGATTTCAACAAACTTAGATATTTTATCCAGCCCAAAATCAATATTTTCTTTAGTTGCCTCCGGTAAACCCAGGCCGTTCATCACTCCTTCTTTAGCCAAATCGTTTTTTAGATAAAGAGTAGAATCCAAAAAGTTTATACCTTCGCTCTCTAAATGATTAATTATTGCTTTAAAAAAAGTATGGGGGCAAAAATTTATTTTGCCTTCGGCTACACTTTTCAACTCGTCATCCCACTTGCTTTTTTTAAAAATATTTAATGGATTAACCTGTCCGGCCATCACCCAGTCTTTAACCTTTTGAGATTTAATCGCCTCTCTTAAATCTTTTAGCTTGCCGGCCTTTACCCATAAGCATTTATCAGCATATCGGCACAGCTTAAAAGAGGTCTCGCCCTTAAAACAAATTGCGGCAATTTTTGTAAACTTTTTGCTTTCTAAAATCCGCTTAGCTAAAAGCAAAGGCAGATTTTTGCTTCCGGCAACAATACCTATCTGCTTATTCATGATTAAAATAATGGAATTGGTTAAAAAATAGGCTCTATTTTTTGCCTATGCCTCTTTTAGAAGCTGCTACGAAATTTAAAAGAGTCTTTACTTGACCGGCTGAATTAACCGTTGTCTCAACAATCTTTATTGCTTCGGCAAAAGAATGATTATCAAAAAAGATTATTTTAAACGCTTTCTTTAAATCCTTAATCGCTTGATTGGGAAATTTTTTTCTTTTCAAGCCAACCGAATTTAAGGCTCTGACAACTGCCGGATGGCCGTCACACATCGAATAAGGGGGAATATCCTGAACAACCTTAGAACACCCTCCCACTATAGAATAATCTCCCAGGCGGCAAAACTGATGGATGGCTACCAGGCCGCCAACTACAGCATTTCTGCCTACATCCACATAACCGGCCAAAGTAGATCCGTTAGCAAAAACATTTTCATCACCGATAACACAATCATGGGCAATATGGGAATACGCCATAATTAAATTGTCATTACCGATTATAGTCTTTGCCTCTTTTTCTGTACCGGGATTAATTGTCACAAACTCCCTAATTCGGTTACGGTCTCCTATAACTAAATAACTTTTTTCGCCTTTATATTTTAAATCCTGAGGAATGCTTCCTACCACAGCTTGAGAAAAAATATGGCAATTACAACCCACTTTAGTGTGGCCTAAAACCTGGGCAAACGGTTCAATAACCGTACCTTCTCCAATTTCGGCATTATCGGCAATAATAGCATAAGGCCCAATCTTTACATTATCGGCTATCTTAGCCGAAGAACCTATCATTGCTCTAGAATCAATCTTTTGTCCCATCTTGCTTGATTTATCTCCCCTTCATCTGTGTTAATCTGTTGTCTATCTGTGCTCTAAACTAATGAAAACATAAGTTCGGCTTCCGCCACTACTTTACCGGACACTTTTGCCTTTGCGGTAACTTTGCCGGTTCTGCTGCGAATTTTTTTTGTTAATACTTCCATAACTAATTGATCTCCGGGCAGTACCGTTTTTCTAAATTTTACTTTTTCTGCCGCCATAAAATATGCTAATTTACCCCGATGCTCGGGACAAGCAAGCATAAGCACGCCTCCTACCTGAGCCATGGCTTCAACCAACAACACACCCGGCATAACCGGCTTGCCGGGAAAATGGCCCTGGAAAAAATATTCATTCATAGTAACGCTTTTAATCCCCACTGCTCTCTTTCCCCTGTCTAATTCAACCACTTTATCTACCAAGAGAAAAGGATAGCGATGGGGAAGTATTTTCATTACCTCCTCGGTATTGAGTTCAGCCTTATCCGGGATATAGCCGCAGCTAGACCCCACGGCGGCGCTTTTTCTTTTTTGCTTATAACGGCGCAGTTTTTTAAGCAGCCTTATGTTTAAAGAATGCCCGCTCCTTACCGCAACCACATGCGCTTTAAGCGGGCCGGCCAAATAGAGGTCGCCGACTAAATCTAATATCTTATGTTTTATGAATTCATCGGGAAACCTTAATTCATTATCGACAACCCCTTGCTCTGAAACCACCAGGGTGTTTTTATAATTTGCCCCCTTGCCCAGACCCATTTCAAGCAGCTTGTCTACCTCATTTTTAAGGCAAAAAGTCCTGGCCTGATAGAAATTATCTATTTTGTCTTCGCCTACTACTATATCCGCAAAACCGGAACCAATTTTAGAACTATTATAATCTAATCCGTAAGAAACACGAAATTGATTAGAAGGTAAAAGCACAATCGAACTCTCCCCTTCTTCAATCCATAGCGGCTCTTTAACAACGATAGTATCCCTGCTGCCTTCTTGCTCTATCAAGCCTGCTTTTTTTATCTTTTCCACAAATTCCTTAGAGCTTCCGTCTAAGCCGGGTACCTCGTTGCCCCAGATATTAATTTGGATATTATCGATACCTAAAATCGATAAAGAAGCCATCAGGTGCTCGACTGTTTGAATATAGTTTTCTCCCGACCCGATAGAAGTCCTGCGGGGGAATTTATCCAGCTCTCCTACTGAATAAAAATCTCCTTTTATCAAAGCAGGCGGGTTAACGTCTTGTTTAATAAATACGATTCCGCTTCCGGCCGAAGCGGGTAAAAATTCAAGTTTTGCCTCTTCTCCGGTATGAAGCCCTTTGCCTTCTAAGTGAAATTTACCTTTGATTGTTTTTTGTTTATCCATTTTTTCTATCCTTTTCTAATGATTTTATTTTATCCTCCAATTGTTTAACTTTTTTACTCAGCTCAGGCAACTTTTGGATACAAGCGTTAACTTTAGCTGCCTGCCGGTGAGGTTTTGCCGGATAACCGGAGACTTTAGTCCCGGGAGGGACAGATTTGGTTACTCCGGCCTGAGCCGCAACAATAGCCTTTTCGCCAATCTTGATGTGGCCCACAATCCCGGCTTGTCCGGCTAAGATAACACTATCTTCGATAATAGTACTCCCCGAGACTCCTACCTGAGCGATAATCACACAGTTTTTGCCGACTATAACATTATGCGCAATTTGAACCAAATTATCAATTTTAGTTCCTGCGCCAATAATTGTTTTATCAAAACGGGCTCTATCGATTGTAACATTAGCCCCTATTTCAACACTATCTTCAATTACCACTATCCCGATTTGAGGTATCTTTTTCCGGGCCCCATCTGCCAGTTCAAAACCAAAACCATCGCTTCCGATGACCGTCCCCGAATGAATAATCACCTTATCGCCTATTTCTGTTTTCTCCCGAATAGTTGCGTTTGGATAAATCAAAGAATTTTTTCCAATTTTTACCTTGTGGCCGATAAAACACCCTCCATAGATAATAGAACCTTCTCCGATTTTTACTCCTGCCTCGATAAAAGTAAAAGGCCCCACCGAAACAGAAGAAGCTAAATTTGCTTTTTCGGACACAACCGCGCTTGGGCTTATTCCTTCAGGATGCTTTAGGCCCCGGCCTACAACTAAATTCACTACTTTAGCAAAAGCAACAGAAGGATTATCGGTTTTAATTAAAGGGCGGGAAGAAGAAACGCCCCGGGAGGTAATTACCGCCGAAGCTTTTGTGGAATCAAGTAAAGATGAGTAGCGGGGATTAGCCAAAAAAGTTATATCCCCTTCTTTGGCTTCTTTTATCCCGGATATCCCGGTAATCACGACCTCGGGATCACCGCTAAGCTCTCCCTTTACTATTTCACTTATCTCTGAAAGTTTATAGTTCATTTAAGCCTTACTCCGCAAAAATTCGAGTAAGTTACTTGTAGTTTTTGTTGATAATCTTAATAACCTTACTGGTTAGATTATTGGCTTTGGTGCCATACAAGACACTATTGCCGTTGAGAATAAAATCGTATTTGTTTTCTTTCCCGTAGCCTTTAATTACCTGATCAATATCATCTACGATTTTTTTCATCATTTCATCTCTTTCTTTCTTTATATCGGTAAACTCTTTTTGGCGCAGTTCTCTATACTCTTGCATTTTAGTTTGCAATTTCTCTCTTTCTTTCTCTTTCTGGTCTTCTTTTAAGACTTCCAACCGGCTCTGTATCTTCTCTATCTCTTTTTCTTTTGTATCTAACTTTTCCTGAATAATTTCCTTTTTTTTCTCTAACTGTTGATCCTGGTCTTTGGTCCTCTGATATTCATTAAAAACTTCAATGGTATCTACATAACCAATTTTTAAATTTTCGGCGAACCCGCAAATACTAAAACTAAAAGCAGCCATTGCTACTAAAAAAATTCCCAAAAACTTTCTCATCACATCCTCCTTGTATTTTTTGTTATAAAGAACAGGCGAACCTGTTACCTGCATAACTCTTAAACTTTAAACCTTAAACTTTAAACCTTAAACTTTAAACCTTAAACTATTAGAAGTCTCTACTTACGTTAAAATGAAACCTTCCTTCTCTGCCTTCTTCGCCGGGCTCTTTATCCAGCGGCCAGCCATAATCCACACTTACCGGCCCAATCGGAGTTTTTACCCGCAAGCCTAACCCCACACTAGAGTATAGAGCCTCCCGGCCGTCTTCGGTTTGGAAAAAATCGCTGTTTTTTTTCCATACATTACCAACATCATAAAAGGTGGCGACTTTTAAAAAATCCGCTAAAGGATAGGTATACTCAATATTTGCCACAAATAAAGCTTCCCCGCCAAGCGGATCGTCCTCACCATCATTAGTAATAGGCCCGACTTTTCTTTCATGGTAACCCCTGATAGTGGAAGCTCCCCCGGCAAAAAACCTTTCATAGATGGGAACCTCGTCTGTATCAGAGAACGGGTCGGCAAAACCAACCTTAAACCGGGTTTCAACCACCGATTCATTAACCGCGGGAAAATAAAGGCTTAACCTGCTGTGATATTTGGTAAAATCCTTATCCCCTCCCAGAAAGCTTCCTGTCAACTGCAAAGTATTTGAAAAATAAATTCCTTTACGCGGAGAAAAAACATTATCCCTGGTATCGTAAGCCAAGGTAACTTCGGTGCTGCTTAGGTTAGTACTGCCATCCTCTTTCTGGATAGCGGAACTGGCATCCTCGGTATCGCCGATATCTACATTGTCAAAGCGGTAAAGGACTCTTGCGTTTATTTCATCGCTAAACTCTTTACCCAGGCGCAAAGCCCCGCCGGTTATATCTTCCGAATAAGCATAACCTACATCATCATCCTTATCATGGCCTTTTTTATAAAGATCAAACCCAAAAGACAGCGGCTTATCGAAAATCCAGGGATTAGTAAAACTTAGCTGGTAACGGCTGGTTAATGTTCCCAAACTGGCTTTTAAAGTTAAGTCCTGGCCGGCGCCGGTAAAAGTTTTCCAATTTTGATAATCGAAATTTCTCTGGCGCAGTTCGACAAAACCAAGAAATTCATCGATAGAACTATAGCCTCCGCCAAAACTGAAATAACCGGTTTTAGCTTCGCTTACATCCACCACTAAATCCACTTTATCTTCTTCTGAACCGGGTTCAGTCCTAAACCTTATATCTTCAAAAAAACCTAAATTTTCCAAATTTTGCTTACTCTCCTGCATTTTTTTCCCGTCGAATTTTTCTCCCGGATAAACCTTCAACTCCCTTCTTATTACCTCGTCTTTGGTCTTTTCGTTGCCTTTTATCTGGACATCTTCTAAATAAGCAATATGGCTTTCGCTGATTTGATAGGTAATATCGATTTTTCCGGTTTCCGGATTCAACACGCTTACCGGTTCGGCTTGAGCAAAAATATAGCCTCTATCTACATATAACTGCCTAATCCGGGATGAACCTTGATAAACCGCCTGCCGGCTGAAAATATCGCCGCCGGAAATCGTCAACGCTTCCAGAATTTCTTCTTTATCGATTTCCTGATTTCCTTTTATCTCGATTTGGCCGATATAATACCTTTTCCCCTCATCTATTTTTATTGTTATATAAACGCCCTTTTCTCTAAAATCTACTTCTGAATCAACTCCAACATCGGTATAACCTTTATGCTGGTAAAACCCTTTTATCCGTTTTAAATCATCCTTAAACTCTTCCTTTTTAAATATCCCTCTATTAAACAACCAGGCTTTGCGGGTTTTCATCAATTTTTTTATCCGATTATCCGAAAAAGTATTATTTCCCTTAATTTCAACCGCCCTTACCTTAATAATGCCTTTCTCGGCTATAGTAATTTTTAGATTAACTTTCTTTGCCTCGGTTGGAATCAACTGATAATTAATCTCTGCCTGGGTAAAACCTTTCTGATTATAAAGATCCTCTATTTTCTTAACGGCTTGCTTAATCCGGTACTCGTCGACAAAGCTTCCTTCTTTTAATTCTATCTCATCAAGAATTTGCTTTTTCCTGATATACCTCTGCCCTTCCACCAACAATTCTTCTATCACCGGCTTTTCTTCTACCTTAAAAACCACCACCACCCCTTCCGGGCCTTCCTTGGTTTCTGTAGCAACTTCCTGAAAGAATCCGGTCTGATAAAGGTTTTTAACGTCCTGATTGATAGTATTTTTATTAAAAGATTGGCCGGCCTTGGTTTTTATTTCAGAAACTATTTTGGCGTCGCTGATTATATTATTGCCTTCTATTTCTATTTGGGAAACTGTTTCTTGGGCGTATCCCGCCAAAGAAACAGCCAATAACATTATAAAAAGAAAACTTAGCCTTATTTTTTTCATAGTAAAAAGCATTATAGGCTTTTTGTTTTTCAAAGTCAAACCCCCTTTTATTTTGCCAAATCGGCAAATCTCATATATTCTTTTAAAAAAGCTAAATTTATAGTTCCCACCGGGCCGTTTCTCTGTTTTGCGATAATCGCCTCGGCTATACCTTTATTCTCATCGTTTGGCTGATAGTATTCTTCGCGAAAAAGAAGGACTACCAGGTCGGCGTCCTGCTCTATAGCCCCTGACTCGCGTAAATCGGAAAGCTTGGGCCGATGGCCTTCCCTGGACTCGACTGCCCGGGAAAGCTGGCTGACTGCAATCAAAGGGACACCCAATTCTTTAGCCAAAGCTTTGAGCCCTTGTGAAATATTTGATATTTCCTGCTGCCGGCTCTCGGTCCTGCCGGCTCCCCTTATCAACTGAAGGTAATCGACCAGGATAAGCTGTATATCATGATGCGCTTTAAGCCTTCTTGCCTTAGCCCTGATTTCAAAAATATTTAAGGCGGGAGTATCGTCTATATAAATCGGGGCTTCAGACAGCCTCCCGGCGGCTGAAGTCAAAGTCGGCCATTCCGAAGGAGAAAGGAAACCGGTTCTTACCCTGTTTACCTCTACTTTAGCTTCCGCGCATAAAAAGCGCTGCATAAGCTGCTCCTTTGACATTTCCAGGCTAAATATGCCAACCGGTATCTTTTTCTTAATTGCAACATGGCCGGTAATCGAAGTTACCAAAGCGCTTTTACCCATAGAAGGCCGGCCGGCGACAATCACTAAATCACCTTTTTGAAATCCGGCGGTTTTTAAATCAAGATCGCGGAATCCGGTAGGAACGCCGGTTACGTGGGATTTTTTATGATAAAGCGACTCTATCAACTCAATACCGTCTTTGATAATATCTTTAATATGAACATAACCGCCTTCAACCCTGCGGTCGCTAATATCAAAAATTAATCTTTCCGCCTTATCCAGCAAAGAACTTACCTCTTCTTCTCCCTTATAGCTTAAAGATATAATCTCAGAAGAGTTTTCGATTAAAGCCCGCAAAATTCCCTTTTCTTTAACGATTCGGGCATAATTGGAAGCATTGGCAGAAGAAGGCACAAAATCAGCCAAAGTAGTAAGCTGGGCAGTTCCCCCGATTTTATTTAAAACATTCTTTTTCCTCAGCCTTTCAGAAACAGTTAAAATATCTATCTTGTTCCTTTCATCATAAAGTTCAAGAATCGTTTCAAAAATAATTTTATGTTCCTTTTTATAAAATAAAGATGAATCGGTAATCTCGATAATCTCGGAGATAACTTTTTCATTTTGCAGCATGGCTCCCAAAGTAGCCATCTCTGCTTCGAGGCTTTGGGGAGGAATTTTATTAATATTTTGGACAGAGCTATTTAAATTCATAAGTCTATTTTATTTTCTCACGACCCATAAACGCAAAACAGGTTTAAGATCTTTTGATATCTCAACAGGCACCTTGTAAGCCCCTAATTTATCGATAGGATTTTCTAAAGATATTTTATCCTTAGGCAGTTCTATCTCTTCTTTTTCTTTTAATAACTTCAAAATTTGCGCTTGGCCGATATTTCCGTAAAGAGTGTCGTCGTCTTTGGCTTCGGTGGTAATAGTTAAAGACAGGCCTTCGATTTTATTGCTTAAATTAGCCAGGCTCTCTTCTTTCTTCTTTTCCTTCTTGGCCCTTTCGGCTTTTAACTGGTCAACCTTTTTTAAGTTTCCCGGCGTAACCGGTAAAGCTATCTTCTTGGGAATAAGATAGTTGCGCCCGTAGCCATCCTTGACTTCGGCCAGGTCCCCTTCCTTGCCTAAATTTTCCATATTTTTAAGAAGAATAATTTTCATAAATTTTTACTCCTTCCTTACTTGACTACATAAGGTAATAAATTCAAAAATCTCGCTCTCTGAATTTCTTTAGTCAATTTACGCTGGTGTTTTGCGCAAATCCCTGTAATCCGGCGGGATTTTATTTTGCCGCGGTTGGTAAGATATTTTTTTATCAAATCGATATCTTTATAATCGATTTCTAACTCTCTTTTACAAAATATACAATTTTTCTTAAAACGAGTTATCTTTTGCCTGCTTTTCTTTTTGCTTCTTTTAGCCATATTATATCGCTTCTCCTAAGTTATTATCTTCGTCTTCTAAATTAACTACTTTTTCAGTCTCTTTTTTTTGCGGCTCGGCCTGGCTCTGAGAACCGCCTTGCGGTAAAAATTGAATATTAGTTGCCACCACTTCAATCACATTTCTCTTCTGGCCCTGTTGATTCTCCCAACTGCGAAACTGCAGCCTTCCTTCGACTAAAATCAATCTTCCTTTCTGGAGGTATTGGTTGGAAACTTCTGCCATTTGGCTCCAAACAACAACATTGACAAAACATGTATCTTGCTGGCTCTGGCCGTCTTTAGTTTTATATACCCTGTTAACCGCCAGTCCAAGAGTTGTAACCGGAGTCCCTCCGGGAGTATAACGCAGTTCAGGGTCTCTGGTTAGATTACCTAATAAAAATACCTTATTCAAACTTGCCATAGCTTTCCTCCTATAATTAACTAGATTGCATTTTGCTTTCTGGTATATTGACCTTATCGCTTTCTTTATTCAAAATGAGGCTTCTTAGAATACTCTCTTCCAGCCTTATGGTCTCTTTTAAATCATCAAGGTTTTCTGTAGACAGAGTAAATTCAATCAGCCAATAAGAACCCTTGTAGTATTTAGTTCTCTCTGCCCCTTTACTTCTTAAAAAATAATAAAAATC
>JAIPHC010000026.1 GCA_021735405.1 Candidatus Omnitrophota bacterium
TAGATTTTCCAGCTTTTTCCAGCCTTCCATAGTAAGAAAAGGATGGTTAGAAGTAACTTCTATTTCCCTGCCAAGATTAGTTTTCAGCTTATAAACAGGCTTAACCCCGTTACAAACTACATTTTCTATATTTACCTTGTTTATTTTCAACTGATCAGTGCATCCTAAAGTAGTTTTCGTCGACCTATATCTATAAATATCCTCTACTTTAACCAACCCACCTGTATCAGCATCAATAATTTCAGTATCTCCCACTACACATTTGTTGAAGCCGTACCCGGAAAAGTAGTCAATTAAATCAAATATCTGATTAGCCGCTTTTTCCGGTATATCATTGTTTTTACAACCCTGTAAAAACAATTGTTTTTGTTGTTGAATTATCTCCGGTATTTTTTTTCCGATAGCCTTTCTTAAAGTATCAGCCCTGGCCATGTCAAAACCGGCCAACTCTGAAACTATTTGCATAATCTGCTCCTGATAGACTATAATCCCATAAGTTTTTTTCAAAATTTGTTCTAATTTCGGATGCGGGTAATGAACTTTCTTTTTACCTTGTTTCCGCTGAATAAAATCATCAACCATGCCGCTTCCCAAAGGCCCGGGCCGGTAAAGGGCCAGTACGGCAATAATATCTTCAAAGGTTGAGGGCTTCATTTTCTCTAAAATCTCTCTCATCCCTCCAGACTCAAGCTGAAAAACTCCCATAGTTTCAGCTTTGCTTAAAAGCGAAAAAGTTTTTTTATCAGAAATAGGAATCTCTGTTATATCAATATCCTCCTGACGCGTGCGTTTTATAATTTTAATAGTTTCATCTATCACAGTTAAAGTCTTTAGGCCGAGAAAATCCATTTTAAGCATACCGGTTTTTTCCAAAGAATCCATATCGTATCCGGTTACGATTTCCCCTTCAGAGCCCCGGCTGAGAGGAATTCTTTCTAAAAGAGGCCTGTCGGAAACCACTACACCGGCAGCATGCGTAGAAGCATGCCGGGAGACTCCTTCTAATTGCATGGCTACATCTATTAACTTCTTTATTCTATTGTCGGATTTATAAATATTTTCAAGGTCAGAATTCAAAGAAATAGCTTCTTTAAGAGTAACAGTATGGCCTACGGAAGTAGGAATCATCTTTGCGATTTTATCAACCTCGGAATAAGTAAAATCCATGACCCTGCCCACATCGCGGACAACCGCTCTGGCTAACATAGTTCCAAAAGTAATAATTTGAGCAACGTTTTCTCGTCCATAACGCCGGCCCACATATTCTAAAATTTCAGACCTTTTTTCGTAACAGAAATCTATATCGATATCAGGCATGGAAATCCGGGCCGGATTAAGAAACCTCTCAAACAAAAGATCATAGGCCAAAGGGTCAATATCGGTTATATTCAGCAAATAACTCACAATACTGCCGGCGGCGCTGCCTCTGCCCGGGCCAACCGGAATATTATTTTCTTTAGCAAACTTGATTAAATCCCAGACAATTAAAAAATAACTGGAAAACCCTGTTTGACTAATAACATTTAATTCATGTTCTAACCTTTTTTTTGCTTTTAGATTTTCTTTTGAATATTTTTTTTCGAAATTACGCTTAACTAATTCTTTAAGAAAATCTTGATCATTTTGGCCCTCAGGCAAAGGAAAATGAGGCAAATGTATTTTGGAAAAATCTAAAGTAAGGTTGCATTTTTGCATAACTTCAAGAGTATTCTGAACCGCTTCCGGAATTTGATAAAACTCTTTCTTCATTTCTTCCGGGCTTTTAAAATAAAAACTTTCACTGCCAAAACGGAACCGGTTCGGGTCAGAAAGAGTAGTTTGGGTCTGAATAGCCAGCAAAGCCTGGTGCGCAAAAGCCTGGCCTTTATCGAGATAATGGATATCATTTGTGGCCAATAGAGGAATCCCTAACTCTTGAGAAATTTTAATCAAATAAGAATTTACTTTATCTTGATCGTCTAATCCGTTTTTCATAACCTCTAGATAAAAATTACCTTTGCCGAATATATTGAGATATTCATCGGCCGCTTTATAAGCGCCGGGAATGTCTCCGGCTAAAATTAAAGAAGGAATTTCGCCTTTGAGGCAGGCGCTGGAAGCGATAAGGCCGTGATGATGGTTACAGATAAGTTCTTTATCAATCCTTGGCTTATAGTAGAACCCTTCTAAATGCGCCAAGCTGACAAGTTTTATGAGATTTTGATAACCGGTATTATTCTTGGCTAAAAGAACAAGATGGTAATTTTGGCCTTTATTGGTTTTATCCAGCCGGGAACCGGAAGCAAGATAAAACTCGCAACCTAAAATCGGCTTTATTCCTTTTTTTACACAAAGATTGTAAAACTTTATAGCGCCAAACATGTTGCCATGGTCGGTTATAGCTAAAGCAGGCAGTTTTAGACGGGCAGCTTTATCAACTAACTTCTCAAGAAGGCAAGCTCCATCTAAAAGGCTGTATTGAGTATGAACGTGAAGATGGACAAAATCGGCATGTTCCATATTTTGGTTAATTGGTTAATTAGTTAATTGGTTAATTGGTTAATTTTCGACTCACCAATCACCAATTAACCACTCACCAATTTATTTTATTCCCATTCGATTGTAGCGGGAGGTTTTGAGCTTATATCAAAAACTACCCGGTTTACACCGCGCACTTTATTTATAATTGCATTGGAAATCCGGGCCAATATATCCTGAGGCACTTTAGCCCAGTCAGCGGTCATGCCGTCTAAGCTGGTAACAGCTCGTATTGCTACAGCATTTTCGTAAGTCCTCTTGTCTCCCATCACCCCTACCGACCTGATTGGTAACAAAACAGCAAAAACCTGCCAATAGCGGCTATAAAGCCCTGCTTGTTTTATAATTTTTTCTAAAATATAATCAGACTCTCTTAAAACTTTAAGCCTTTCCCTATTTACCTCTCCTAAAATTCTTACTGCCAAACCCGGGCCGGGAAAAGGATGCCTGTTTACTATTGTGCCGGGTAAATCCAAAATTTGAGCAATTTTTCTTACTTCATCTTTAAAAAGATCCCGAAAAGGCTCTATTAACTTCAGCTTCATCTTATCGGGCAACCCTCCCACATTATGGTGTGATTTTATACAAGCGGTGGGGCCGCCAAAAAAGGAAATTGACTCAATCACATCCGGATATAAAGTGCCTTGCATTAAAAATTTAGCGTTTTTAAATTTTTTAGCTTCTTCTTCAAAGATTTCTATAAACTGATGGCCGATAATTTTGCGCTTTTTTTCCGGATCTATTACTCCTTTAAGTTTTTTTATAAACCGGCTTGACGCATTGACATAATGTAAATTTATTTTATAGTTATCTTTAAAAACCTTTAATACTCTTTTTACTTCTCCTTTTTGGAGCAATCCGTTGTTTACAAATATACATTTAAGTTTTTTCCCAATCGCTTTCTGGAGCAAAACTGCTCCGGTCGATGAATCAACCCCCCCGCTTAAGCCGCAAATCACATTACCTTTGCCAACTTTCTTTTTTATCGCTTTAATCTGCTCGGAAACAAAATCCTCTAACTGCCAATTAGCAAAACAATCGGATATTCTAAATAAAAAATTGGAAATTATCTGTATCCCCAATTCGGTATGGATAACTTCGGGGTGGAATTGGACGCCGTAAAGTTTTTTTCTGGAATTCCCCACCGAAGCAAACTTCGTATTAGCTGTGTGAGAAAGCGGCTCAAAACCATAGGGAAGTTCGATAATCTGGTCGGTATGGCTCATCCAGCTGGATATTTCCTTCGGCAAAGAGAAAAAAAGGTCTTGGTGGTTATCAATCTGCATTCTGGCATGCCCATATTCTCTCTTTTTGCTTTCTTTTACCACTCCTCCTTTGGCTTGTATTAAAATTTGCATTCCGTAGCAAATACCTAAAACAGGAACTTTCAGTTTCAAAAACTCCTTTTTCAAAGCAGGAGCTCCTTTTTGATAAACACTATGGGGGCCGCCGGATAAAATTATCGCTTTTGGTTTTATTCTCTCAGCCTCTGTTTTGGTAATAGTATAGGGTTTTACTACACTAAAAACTTTCAGCTCACGAACCCTTCTGGCTATAAGCTGAGTGTATTGTGAACCAAAGTCAATAATTAATACAGTGTCTTTTCTCATATTGGTTAATTGGTTAATTAGTTAATTAGTTAATTGGTTAATTTTCTACTCACCAATCACCAATTAACCACTCACCAGTTTCTATTTGCCCATTCCTACTCGTTGGGTAGCTTGAAAAACTTTACCTTCAGTTTGAATAGAAGGCGCTATGATAATTTCAACAAAATGCATCTCATCTAAAGTTTTTGCCCCTAAAGAACCCATCGAAGTAGCCAAAGCCCCCATCAAATTTTGTGAGCCATCATCGACTACAGCCGGGCCAAAAAGGATTTGTTTTAAAGTCCCGGATATTCCGGTTTTAATCCTGGTGCCTCTGGGTAAATTGCTGTGAGAAGTCGCCATACCCCAATGGTAACCCCTCCCCGGCGCTTCTTTAGCCCGAGTAAAAGCAGAGCCAATCATTACAGCATCCGCTCCGGATGCAAATGCTTTACAAATATCGCCCCCCTTGCTCATTCCGCCATCGGTGATAATCGGCACAAATTTACCGGTTTTACGGAAATAAAAAT
The DNA here is from genome assembly GCA_021735405.1 of Candidatus Omnitrophota bacterium. Lineage (GTDB taxonomy): Bacteria > Omnitrophota > Gorgyraeia > Duberdicusellales > 4484-171 > PXAH01. The sequence goes on from JAIPHC010000026.1 coordinate 4,637, forward strand.
CTCTTGCCGCAGCGCAATCAATGGTTGAAGTAACCTGAGGAACCCCTATGCCTAAAACCCCCCGGGTGGTGCAAGCTGCTCCGGGGCCGACTCCAACTAGAATGCCTGCGCATCCGGTAGCAAGTAAATCCAAAGTAACTTTATAAGTAACACAGTTACCGATAATTACAGGAATATTTTTTTCCTTGCAAAAACTATATAAATTTAAAGGTTTATAAGCGTTGGCAATATGCTTTGCGGTTGTCACAGTCGACTGAACCACAAAACAATCAGCCCCCGCATCTTCGGCGATTTTACTAAATCGATTAGCATTTTGAGGTATGCAGCTTACCGCCGCATAACCGCCGGCATTTTTAATCTCGCTTACTCTTTTTGCGATTAAATTTTCCTTAATTTTCGCAGTATAGGCTTTTTGAATTAAGGCGGTGGCGGCTTCCGGCGTGGCTTCCGAAATTTCTTTTAATATTTGATCAGGATTTTCATAACGAGTCTGTACTCCATCTAAATTTAAAACAGCAACTCCGCCCAATTTAGACATTTCCACGGCAAAATCAACACCTACGACCCCATCCATTGCCGCAGCTAAAATTGGAATCGAAAATTTTTTACCGCCGAATTTCCATGAGCTATCAACTTCATCCGGATTTACAGTTACTTCTCCCGGCGCAAGCGCAATTTCATCAAAGCCATAACAACGCCTGGCCCGTCTTCCTATACCAACCCATTCTGCCATAATTAACCCTCCTTATCGTATATTTCTTCTATTATTTCTTCTTTAAACCTATTTTCTTGATTTTCTTCTTGGCCTGTTTTAAACTGGCTTAAATCCAAACCTAAAATATAATTAGCCAAGGCAGCAGAACCTCTTTCAACCTTTGCCTTATTGCCTCTATAGGACTTTTGGCCTTCTAATTCTGCGTTAGCCGCATCGCCGGCTATATAAATTTGGCCGTATTTTGAGAAAAAACATTTAGTCTCTAAATCAATTCCCGAACTATCTAAAAAACCAAGATTAGGCTTTAAACCGCTATCGGCAAAAACCAGCTGCGAAGAAAACAATTTCACCGGAAAACTCTCGTCCTCTTTGAAACTGTTTTTTTCTTTTTTAATCTTTACAGCTTTAACGGCCCGTTCCCCAATAACCTCATCCAACTTATAACCCAGATGAATTTCTATATTCTGTCTTTTTAGGAAATCTATTATTTTTTCTTTATCCGGCCCTAAAAAATCCAAATCAGCCGCTACGATTCTTACTTCCTTTTTTAGAGATTTAAAAAGTAGGCTAAACTTTATGCCTTCTAAGGTAGCTGCAGATAAAGTAACTTCATTATGGATTTTTAAAAGAGTTTTTAAATCATAGGGGTTAATTTCCGACAAATAAAAAAACCCTTCTTTTCTTGTCCCTTTTATATCTATCCTTTTAGAAAGAGCCCCCGAAGCTACCACTAAATTTTTAAACTCAACTTTTTTTGAATTGTCTAAGTATATCTTTTTTCTTTTTTCGCTTATTTTATCTACCCTGGCAGAGATAAAATTAAATCCGGCATCTCTGGCCCATTGACTGATTTTTTTTATTTTTTTTAAATCAACCGGATCTTTACTAAGTTGGTCTTTGGGAAAATAAAAATCATTCTTATCTATAAGAGTTACTTCTATGCTTTGGCTAACTTTTCTTAAAGCCTCTAAGAAAGAACTGCCTGCCAGGCCGGCTCCGATTACCGTTATCTCAGTTATTTTTTCACTACTCATCAGCTAAAATTTGTCGCAGCTGGCCAAACCAGCCAAATGGCATAAAATGGACTCCGCCGGATAATCCTTTTATCTCTTTAAAAATAGTTTTTGCAATCGATACGGATTCATCCCGTTTTGACTCAGCTTTTTTCATTTTCTCAAGGCAATAAGATGGGACTTCTACTCCGGGAATATTCTCATTTAAATAGCGGGCCATCTTTTCACTTTTTAATAAAGTTATCCCGGCAATTACTGGGACCGGCGGGTTATATTTTTCGACAAATTTTCTATACCGTTCCACATCGAATATAGGCTGAGTTTGAAAAAAAGAAACACCTGCTTTTATTTTGCCATCCATTTTTTTAAGCTCTTTGTCTAAATTGGGAGAAAATGGATTTAAGGCTGCGCCGCTATAAAAATTGGTTTTTTCTTTTAACCGATTTCCAGCCCAATCACTGCCGGAATTCAATTTTTTAACCATTTGAATCAGCTTAACAGAATCCAATTCAAATACACCTTTAGCTTCAGGATGATCCCCCCAACTGGGGTCATCGCCGCTTAACAGCAATAAGTTTTCGACCCCAAAAGAAAAAACCGCCAAAAGGTCCCCTTGCAAAGCAAGAACGTTACGGTCTCTTGCTGTCAACTGCATTATTGGTTCCAAGCCGGATTGTTTTAGCTTTAAGCATAGGCCCCAGGAGCTCATCCGCATTCGGGAAGCTTGCATATCTGTTACATTAAAAGCGTCGATTTTGGCTTTAACCTTATCCAGATTAGTAAATATCTCCCGGGTAGAGGCCCCCTTGGGCGCCTCCAGCTCTACGGTGATTACAAATTGCTTTTTTTCTATTTTTTCTTTCAATTGCATAGCTTTCCCGCCTTAAGTAAATTTTTAAAAAGAAAAAGCGATGTTAACCTGCCTACTCCCCCCGGTACCGGGCTAATCAAAGCTGCCTTTTTAACTGCCGGTTCAAATTCAACATCGCCGACAATTTTTGATTCTTTTTTAGATATTCCCACATCAATCACAACAGCGCCATCTTTGATCCATTCTGCTTTTATAAAATGAGGTTTGCCGACTGCCGATATCAAAAGGTCGGCGTTTTTAACATAAAAAGGGAGTTTTTCTTTTTGATAAGTAGCAATATGGGTGACGCTTACGGTAGCGAATCTTTGGCCAAGCAAAAGAACCAACGGTTTTCCAATCAAAGTAGAAAAACCGACTACAGTTACATTCTTGCCGTATAAATCAATATCTAAAGAATTTATAATTTCAAACACCGCTAAAACCGTCGGAGACACAAAAGTTAAATCTCCATAAATCATTTTCCCCAAGTTGTAAGGGCTTACCCCTTCTATATCTTTTTGCGGCAGAATCGCTGCAAAAATTTCTTCCGGCTTCCATTCTTGGGGAAAAGGTTTGTTGACAATAATTCCTTTAACCTTTTTATCCTGATTAAGGTTTTTTACTTGGCCGACAGCTTCCTCTTGCGACAACTCATCGGAGAGATCATTAAGAAAAAAATCAACCCCAATTTTTTTAGCCAGTTTCATCTGGCTGTTTACATAAATTTGCGCATCGGGAGCTTGCCCAAACCGCAAAGAAGCCAACGAAAGAAAAGGCATTTTTTTAGTTTCGCTTATCAATTCCTTTTCTAATTTAACGGCAATCTTTTCTATATCGATTATTTTTCCCATTTTATTTAATTTTTATTTTCTTTAAATTATTTTTCAAATTTTGCAGATATTTATTTTTTCCCTTTTTCTCTTTCTTGTTTGCTTCCAAATTAAAAATTGCGCTCTCTAGGGAAACTTTGATAAATTCCAGGCCTAAGTAAAAATCGCTTTTTATACTCTTTTTTATATCAAAATCTAATTCTTTGGCAAGCAAAAATACCTTATAGGATAATTGAGCCAGATCTTTAAGCAGGCGGGTTGTTTTCTTTAAATATTTTTGTTTCTCCTTGCCTCTGCTTTTTACCATCTGAGAAAAAAGCTGCCCGTCCCAATCGATATAGAAATAAACTTTTTTCTTAAAACTTAATATTTTATCCAGCCGGTTGTTTAATTTATTTTCCTTTACTTTAGATATCTCTTTGCTTTTTGTATGATTAATCGATTTAGCGATTAAAGAACAGCCCAGGCAAAAAGCCAAAGCTCCCGCGCTGCCTCCGCCCGGCGCAAGCCTATTTTTGGCTAAATCGTCTAGATAAGGCTTAATTTGTTTTCTATAGTTTTTTGTAATCATTGCAATTAATTTTATAAAAAATTTATATTTTTCAAAAAGCTGCGCCGATGTAACGGTGAGAGTTTATATTTATCAATCAATGAATAGTGTTCTCGGGTCGGATAACCTTTATGTTTAGGAAAATTCCACTGAGGATAAAGAAACCCGGCCACCTGCATCAAATAGTCTCTTGTTACTTTTGCTACAACAGAAGCGCAAGCTACCTGAGCGATTTTTTCATCAGCTTTTTTGATAGATCTATGCTTTATATCTAATTTAGTTTTAAAAGAACTGCCGTCAATTATAAAGTCGGCGCTTTTAAATTTAGAATCTTTATTGATTAACTTAATTATCGCTCTTTCGGCCGCTAAATAAGTTGCTCCCAAAATATTTAATTCTTCTATTTCTTCTTTGCCGGCTTTACTAACCGCATAATCACAATTTTTTAATATCCAGGAAAAAACAAACTCTCTTTTCTTAACCGATAAAGCTTTGGAATCTTTAACCGGATAAGGAAATCTATTTCTTAAAGCTAAAGCGCAGACCACAACCGAACCTGCTAAAGGGCCCCTGCCTGCTTCATCAATTCCTACTATCATCTGGTTAATTGGTTAATTGGTTAATTGGTTAATTTTATTAACCACTCACCAATTGACTACTCACAAATTAACTATTTTTAGGCGTTGGTTGCCTTACGGCCGACCCTGCCTCTTAGATAATAAAGTTTGCTTCTCCTCGGCTGCCTTTTGCTTTTTTTAATCAACTCGATTTTTTCGATCTTAGGCGAATAATAAGGAAAGGTTACTTCATAAGCCTGGCCGTAAGCGATTCTTCTTACCGTAAAAGATTTTCTTTGCATCTGGCCTTGTGACTTTATCACCACCCCTTCAACCGGATGCAGGCGGGTCTTGCCTTTTTCAACTATCTTATAGAATACTTTGATTATATCACCCTGGCTGAACTCCGGATAATCCTTTTTATAAGACTCCTTTAACTCTTTTTCGATACTATCTAATTTTCCCATCTTTACCTCCATTGAAAATGAAATTATTTAACGAATACCTCAACTACTTAATAGATCCGGCCTTTGTTTTCTGGTAATTTTTTCTGCCTGCGCTTTTCTCCATTCTTCTATTTTTTTATGGTTTCCGGAAAGCAAAACTTCCGGCACCTTTAATCCTCGAAAGTTTTCCGGCCTTGTATAATGAGAAAAATCTAGGCAATTTTTCTGAAAACTTTCTTGTTTTACAGACTCCCTGTCTGAGACTACACCGGGGATAAGCCGAATCAAAGAATCAGTGAAAACCATAGCCGGAAGCTCTCCCCCGCTTAATACATAATCGCCTACGGAAATTTCTTCATCAATCAAAAAATCATGCACTCTTTGATCCACCCCTTCATAGCGAGGAGCGATCAATATCAGCCTCTGAAAATCTAAAAACTTACTTACTTTTTCTTGATTTAAGGTCTTTCCTTTAGGGGTAAATAAAATCTTTCTTAGCCGGCCCGGGTCTTTATCCTTAGAATCTGCATCCCGGCCTAAAATAGTTTCAACCGCCTTAAAAACCGGCCCCGGCTTAAAAACCATGCCCCCGCCTCCATAAGAAGGCGCATCTATCCTTCTATTAGGATCATCGGAATAATCTCTTAAGTTATGTATATTGATTTTAACTAATCCTTTCTCCTGAGCCCGTTTTATAATCGACTCTTCTAATACAGGAGAAAACATACCAGGAAAAATTGTAATGATATCGATGATCATTTTATAAGTCCTATGTCCAAAGTCCTATGTCCAAGGTCAAAAAACCTTTAAGACATAGACTTATTTTTTTTATAATTTTCTAAGAAATCTTTTTTAAATTTCGCGAAGTTATTATCTTCTATCGCTTTTCTTATATTTTTCATCAAATCGTTATACCAATAAATGTTATGATAAGATAAAAGCTGGATTCCCAACATTTCTCCGGCATTAATTAAATGGCGAATATAGGCTCTTGAATAATTCCTGCAACTGTAGCAACTACATTCTGAATCTATCGGCGCAGAATCGGATATATAGGGAGAATTCCTTATAACGATTTCTCCCTGGCTTGTAAAGGCCGTGCCGGTTCGGGCATAACGGGTCGGGACAACGCAGTCAAAAAGATCTACGCCTAAACTTACAGCTTCAACGATGTCCTCGGGTTTTCCGTACCCCATAAAATAACGTAAATAACTGCTATCTGCAATATCAGTAATATAAGAGAGAGTATTATACCGTAAATCCGGTTCTTCGCCAACACTTAATCCCCCTATACATAACCCATTTATCTCTAACCGCAAAATTTCTTCAAGGCATTTTTTTCTTAAATCTTTATAGGTCGAACCTTGAATTATTCCAAACAACAAATTATCCAGGCCGCCTTTCTGCCGAAAATGATCTTTTGTCCGTTTTGCCCAAGAAATCGTCCTTTCTGCGGCCTCTGCCGCTTTTTTATATTCAACAGGGTTTTTAATACATTCATCTAAAGGGACAAAGATATCGGAACCAAGCCCGATTTGGATATCGATTACATCTTCCGGGGTTAAAAATATCTTCGTGCCGTCTAAATGAGAACGAAATTCAACTCCCCGGTCTTCTACTTTACGCAGCCGGGCTAGACTAAATATCTGATAACCGCCGCTATCGGTTAGGATTGGTTTATCCACTCCCATAAATCTATGAAGGCCGCCCATTTTTTTTATTACCTCAATGCCAGGGCGAAGAAAAAGGTGATAAGCGTTTGCCAAAAACCCTTGTACCCCGATTTCAGAAAGCTGGCGGCTGGTTAAGCCTTTAACCGTGCCTTGAGTCGCAACCGGGAAAAAAGCCGGAGTCAAAATATCTCCTTTCCTGGTAGAAAATACACCAGTTCTTGCTTTAGTATCCTTGCTTTGGTTAAGTAGTTTAAACACTCTCATCAATAAGTTTAGGCATCAAAAGGTTTGGAGGTGGCGGTAAGATTTATCGGTAGCAACCCGGCCACGGGGGCTTCGAGTTACAAAACCTTTGGTAAGGAGATAGGGTTCAACTACATCCTCGAGAGTTTGGCGATCCTCGCCTAAAGAAGCCGCGATTGCATCAATTCCGGCCGGGCCGCCTTGATAAATATTTACCAGCGCAGAAAGATATTTTCTGTCAAGATCGTCAAAACCTTGACCGTCTATGCCTACTTTTTGCAATGCAGTTTTTGTCATTTCTAAATTAATTTTACCATCTCCTTCAACTTGAGCATAATCTCTAATTCTTTTAAGAAGACGGTTGCAGAGCCGGGGGGCGCCGCGTGAACGAGAAGCAATCTCAAAGCAGCTATTTTTATCAATGGGAACATCTAATAGTTTCGCGCTTCTTGAAACGACTGAAGCCAATTCATCTACAGGATAAAAATCAAAATCAAAAAACAGGCCGAACCGCCCCCGCAAAGGCGCGCTCAACAATCCTTTTTTAGTGGTTGCTCCAATTAAAGTAAACGGATTTAAATTGAATTTAACGCTTTTAGCATAAGGGCCCTTGTCGATTATAAAATCAATCTGAAAATTCTCCATAGCCGGGTAGAGAAATTCTTCGACTACCTTAGACACCCTATGAATCTCATCAATAAATAAAACATCGCCTTTTTCTAAATTGGTAAGAATCCCCACCAAGTCTCCGGCCCGTTCAATAGCCGGGCCGCTGGTTGAAGTAAGCTTTGCTCCCATTTCCTTAGCCACACAATAAGCAAGAGAGGTCTTGCCTAATCCGGGAGGGCCGGAAAGCAAAAGATGTTCAATCGGCTCTTCTCTCTTTTTAGCTGCCTCTATTGCGATTTTAAGAGCCGATACGGTATTTGGCTGGCCGATAAACTCATCGAGGCTGTCGGGGCGCAGAGAAAGGTTAACTATTTGTTCTTCTTCGTTTTCTTTTAAATAATCGACAAATCTTTCCTCAGACATTTTTAATTAGCTGTTCACTAGTTGAGGCCTGGCAATCGAAATCGGGCCAAAAAGCTGCTCTTGGACAGCAACAATTTCTTTTAACTTAATTAACTCTAAAATTGCCAAAAAAGTAACCACTATTTCTATTTTACTATTGCTTTGTGAAAACAATTTTTCCAAAGAAACTTTATTTTTTTCTAAAACAACATGCAAAATATCATGAATCTTGTCTTCAACCGTAAATTCTTCTTTAATTACCTCAAAAAAAACATCTTTAGGAACTTCTTTAAGAGCTGATTTAAAAGCGCTAATTAAATCAAAAATTGAGGCTTCGATATAAGGTTCATTATATTCTTTTGAAGAAGAAGGCGGGCGGGAAAAATATTTATTTCTTTGGTTTTCTTTATTACGCAAGAATCCCGCGGCTTCCTTAAACTTCTCGTACTCAAGCAGCCTTTTAACTAAAAGGTCGGCATTTTCTTCTTCTTCTTGCGGCTCTTCCTCTTCTTTAGGTAAAACACTTTTTGATTTTATGCTGATTAAATTAGCAGCCATTAATAAATATTCAGAAGCAACGGTTAAATCAAGAAGTTTCATAAATTCAAGAAACTGCAGGTACTGGTCCACTACCTGCGTAATAGAAATATCCGAAATTTCCAGATGGTTTTTTTTGATCAAATAAAGAAGTAAATCTAAAGGGCCTTCAAATATATCTAATTTTAGTTTCATATTTTACCGCAAAACTATATTACCTTAATATTAAGCTCACAAACTTAACTTCATCGCTTCTTTTACCTCTTTTAAGGTCAAAGAAGCCACTTGCCTGGCTTTATCCTCTCCTTTTTTTAGTATATCATATATTTTCTTTTTGTCTTTGAGTATTTCCTGCTTTTTTTCTCTTTTGGGAACTATAAATTCTCTAATTGACTCCAGTAAAATTTTTTTACATTCAACACAACCTTTTTTGGCATGCTTACACCACTGTTTTATCTCATCTTCTCTTTCGGGTTTTATTATTTTATAATAAGAGAAAACATTGCATTTTTTAGGATTGCCGGGATCGCTTTTTCTTTTTCTGGCCGGATCGGTAAACATACCTAAAACCTTCTTTTTTAAGGACCGGTCTTCTTCGTCTAAAGCTATATAGTTATCATAGCTTTTACTCATTTTTCTTCCATCTAAACCACCAAGCCTGGGTACTTTAGTTAATAAAGCTTTAGGTTCTTTTAAAACTTTGTTTTTATAAAAACTATTAAATCTCCGCACTATTTCCCTGGCAAGCTCAAGATGAGGCAGCTGGTCATTGCCTACCGGCACAGAATCGGCCTTATACAAGGCTATATCTGAAGCTTGTAAAGCCGGATAACCTAAGAAAGCATAAGTATTTATATTTTTTTCCTTTAGCTGTTTAACTTGCTCTTTAAAAGTAGGGCAGCGCCAAAGCCATCCTAAAGGAGTAATTGCAGACAAAATCATAAACAACTCAAGATGCTCTGCCACCTCAGATTGCCGGAAAATAGTTGTTTTCTCCGGATCAATTCCGTAAGTTAACCAATCTACTAAATTATCAAAAGCGGCATTCTTAACCAGCTCCGGGTTCCTGTATTCGCTCATTAAAGCATGCCAGTCAGCTATCATAAAAAAACAATGATGCTTTCCCTGCAAATTAACCCAATTAGATAACGCTCCTACCCAATGCCCAAGATGGAGCTTGCCGGTTGGCCTCATCCCGCTCAGTATTGTTTTTTTATTCATAATTAATTGACAATTATCAACGAATACAGATAACTATCAACGAATATACGAATCAATTACGAATGTACGAATATTTATAATACTATTCGTATATTCGTACAGATTAGTGAATTCGA
>JAIPHC010000027.1 GCA_021735405.1 Candidatus Omnitrophota bacterium
TCCCTTAATTCCTATGTTTTTTTTGCCAATATTATTTAACTACTATTTGATAAATTAAATTTACTTTTCAAAGTAATGATGGGCCCAATATTATAATTTGTTAAGCTTTGCTTCGCAAAGATTGGGCACATTAATTTATTTCCTATGTCTCTTTTTGTTAATATTACTTTTATTTTTTTTGAAAAGCTTTATTTGTTATTTAAAATTATCAATGGATCCACTACTGCCCTTCGGGCAGAATTTGCTCCGCAAATAAGTGGATGCATCCCTTAATTCCTATGTTTTTTTTGCGTTTTTAAGTTAATATCTTTTTATTTTGTAATTTATCCCGGATTTCTTCCAGCACTTCTTCTTTTGGCTTGCTTCCATCAACGGCTATAAATATACCTTTGTCTTGATAAAAATCAAAAATTTCTTTACTGTTTTCCAAAAATACATTCCATCTTTTTTTTATGGTTTCGGGATTATCATCATCTCTTTGTTCCAGGCCGGAACTACACTGGTCGCAAAGATTATCTTCCTTAGGCGGCATAGAATCAAGATGATAAATAGTCCCGCATTTTGGGCAAACCCTTCTTTTGCTTAAACGGTCTACGATAGTATCTTGGCTGACATCTAAATAGATAAAAGCATCTATCGAGCAATTTTTTTCTCCCAAAATACCTTCTAATGCTTCCGCTTGTTTCCGGTTGCGGGGATAACCATCAAGTATAAAATTATCATCTCTTAAATTTGCGGCGATTACATTCCTAACCGTATCATCGGCAACAAGCTCTCCTTTATCCATATATTGTTTAACTTCTGCCCCTAAATCAGAGCCTTTGCCAACTTCCTTGCGTAAAATATCTCCTAAAGATATTTTTTTCAAATTAAATTGACTGGCTAACATATCCGCCTGCGTCCCCTTGCCTGAACCTGGTGCGCCAAAAAGAATCAATCTCATCTCCTATCTCCTTCCTTTAAGGGGGCTCCCCTTGATAAAACCGTCATAATGGCGTGTCATAAGCTGCCCCTCAACTTGCTTCATTGTATCCAGTATAACCGCCACCATAATTAAAAGAGTTGTGCCTCCAAAAAGTGAAGCTAACTGGTACGAAGGTACTCGAAAAATCTCCATGATAATGTTTGGAAAAATGGCAATAATACTAATATATATAGCTCCCACAAATACAACCCGGGTGGCAACATAATCAAGATAATTTGCGGTAGGCCGGCCCGGCCTTACTCCCGGAACAAAACCGCCATAACGTTTTAGATTATTGGCAATTTCTAAAGGATGAAAAACCATAGCTGTATAAAAATACATAAAAAATATAATTAAGCCAACCAAGATAAAATTGTACCAAAAACCTCTCTGTTGAATTACAGTTTGTAAAAATTGGACAATTTTTATATCTTTAGGCAAAAACATCGCTAACGTTGCCGGAAAAGAAATCACGGCCGAAGCAAAAATAATTGCAATAACCCCTGCCATATCTATCTTAATCGGCAAATAAGTGCTCTGGCCTCCGTACATTTTGCGCCCGACGACTCTTCTCCCGTATTGAATCGGAATTCTCCGTTGGGCTTGAGTAAATAAAACCACAGCAGCAATCATACACACCAGCACCGCAACCAATCCAATCACAACCGGCGTTGATATCTGTTGATTCGCCGGATCGGTAGGAGACCACAGGCGCCAAAGCTGGCTGACCGATGAAGGGATACGCGAAAGGATGCTGGTTGTAATAATAATCGAAATCCCATTGCCAATACCTCTTTCCTGAATTTGTTCACCCAGCCACATAATAAAAATCGTGCCGCAGGCTAAGGTAATAACCGTTGTGAAATTGAATAACAAACCCGGTTCGGGAACGATTAAATGCCCTCTAAAATTAGCGGGGTTGGAAAGCCAAAAAGATAAAAAGAGGCCCTGGACAAAACATAAAACTAAAGTAAAGTATCTGGTATATTGGTTAATTTTTTCATAACCGGCCTTGCCTTCTTTAGCGATTTTTTCTAAAGCAGGAACTACATTTTGCAGCAACTGCATAATAATAGAAGCCGATATATAAGGCATAATACCTAAAGCAAAAATGCTTAGCTTAGTTAAAGCCCCGCCGGTAAATAGATTAAGCATTCCAAAGATAGTCTGGCCTTGATTCTTGCTAACCTCTGCAAAAAATTGAGAAAGAGCTCCCGTATTTACTCCCGGGGTGGGGATAAAACATCCGGCCCGGTATACCACTAAAAGAGAAAGGGTTATGAAAATTTTTTTTCTTAAATCCGGTACTTTAAAAATATTCGCTACCGCTTTAAACACTCAAAAACCCCTCCCTTAGATTCAATAATCTCTTTTGCCTTTTTAGAAATTTTATCAGCTTTTATGGTGATTTTTAAATTAAACTCACCGTTTTGATTAGCTAATACTTTAACCCTTTTATGTTTATTTTCAATTAAACCAAACTTCTCCATCTCCTCCGGAATAAGTTCACTGCCGTTTTTAGCCTTTTTTTGGATATCGGCTAAATTCACTATTTGATATACTTTTCTATTTCTGGCGGTAAAACCTCTTTTAGGGATTTGCCGTAAAAAAGGAAGATTTCCGCCCCGAAATCCGGCGTAAGGCAGTTTTTTTCCTTTTCTTTGGCCGGCTCCTTTATGCCCCCGGCCTGAAGTCTTACCTAAACCGGAACCAGTTCCTCTCCCCCGTCGTTTGGTTTTTTTATTCTTGGTTACTATTTTAATATCTGATAAATCCATAAGATCAACCTTTTAGATTCTTAAAGGCTTCGAAAGTAGCCTTAACTACATTTATAGGGTTTGTAGAATTACCGATATTTTTTGTTAAAATATCCTTTATCCCCGCGCATTCACAAACGGCCCGGATAGGCCCGCAAGCGATAACCCCCGTACCGCGGGAAGCAGATTTAAAAAGTATCCGCATCGATCCAAATTTACCAATAACCTTATGCGGTATTGTCGATCCTTTATGTTTTACTTTTACGGTATCTTTTTTTGCCTTATTTATCCCTTTTCTAATTGCGCTGGCAACCTCATTGGCTTTCCCCACAGCAAAACCTGCCTGGTTAATACCGTCTCCGACTACGACCAAAGCGGAAAAAGAAAGGTTCTTGCCCCCTTTAGTTACCTTGGTAGTTCTATTGATAAACAATACTTTTTCAATAAAAGCCTTTTCATCTGTTTTTGCTTTAACTGCTCTTTTCTGCATTAAAATTTTAATCCTCCTTCTCTTGCGCCCTCGGCTAAACTCTTTATCCGGCCGTGAAATTTATATCCACCCCGGTCAAAACAAACAACATTTATTTTCTTTGACTTTGCTAAATCCGCGATGATTTTACCCACCTCTTTGGCGGCAGTTTTATCTGCTGTTTTATTATTTTTTTTCTTAAATTGCGCAGATAATGTAGACGCGCCGGTAATCACCTTTTGAGCCCGATCATCTACCAACTGCGCATAAATATGTTTATGGCTGCGAAAGACTACAAGGCGCGGCCTCAAAGCAGTCCCCTGAATTTTTTTTAATATTCTCTTATGCCTGTATGCTCTGGCTTGTTTTTTCATCTCTTTTAACCTTTAACCTTTAACCTTTATCCTTTATCCTTTATCCTTGTTTATTTGGCTAATGCTTTTCCGATTTTCTTCCTTACTTCTTCACCAAGATACCTAATCCCTTTGCCCTTGTAAGGCTCAGGTGGATATATTTTTCTGATTTTAGCGGCAAATTGGCCTACTTTTTGCTTATCTATACCTTCTATGGTTATCCGGGTATTTGAAGGCAGGGAAACTTTTATCCCTTCCGGAACCGCAAATTCGACCGGATGAGAAAAACCTAAGCTTAAATCAAGCGCTTTTCCTTTCATCTGCGCTTTATAACCAACCCCTACAACCTCAAGCTCTTTTTTAAACCCTTCGGTTACGCCTTTTATTAGATTAGCCAGAATCGCTCTGGTTGTTCCATGTAAGCTTCTTGCCAGCTTACTATCCTTTTTTCTCGTTACCGATAAAGTGTTTTCGGCTAAATCTATTTTAATAAGCTTATCAAAATTAAAGCTAAGGCTTCCCTTTGGCCCTTGCACAGAAACCTTCTTTTCCTTAATCTCTGCCTTAACTTCCTTGGGAACTATTATTGGTTGTTTACCGATTCTTGACATTTTTTATCTCCTTCGGCCGCTCAGGACTCCGCTCACTTCATTCGCTCCGCTTTATCCTTAAAATCACCAGACCATTCCGATAACTTCTCCGCCTAAGCCTTCATTTTTTGCCTGTTTGTCGGTAAAAATTCCCTTTGATGTGGAAATTATCGACAAACCATATCCGCCTAAAACCGAAAAATTTTCATCTTTCTTTTTATAAATACGCCGCGATGGCCGGGAAACTCTTTTAATTTGGCTAATAAAACTTTTTTTCCCGTCATATTTTAAATATATCTTTATCTGCTTAAAACTCTTGGTCTCTGTTTCTTTGAAATTGGCAATATATTCATGCTCTTTTAATATTTGGCATACCTTAGATAATATATTCGAATAAGGAATAAAAACCTCTTCCTTATAAGCTCTGGTTGCGTTCCTTATTATCGTAAATGCATCTGCAATTAAGTCAGTTCTGCTCATCTTCCTTCCTTTTTTTTAATCTGTGTTTACCAGCTTGCTTTTTTAACCCCCGGAATCAACCCTTGCCAGGCTAACTCGCGGAAACAAATCCGGCAAAGTTCAAAATCTCTAATATAGCCGCGCGGCCGCCCGCAGCGCCTGCATCTATTTCTATAACGAGTGCTAAATTTCGGATTTTCTTTTTCTTTTATCCATTTTTGAATTTTTGATTTCTTAGCCATTATCTCCTCCTAAAAGGAAACCCAAATGCGTCAAGAAGTTCTCTTGCTTCTTGATCCGAGTCAGCGGTAGTATGAATTGAAATATTCATCCCTTGGGTTCTAGTTATTTTATCTAAATTTATTTCCGGAAATATCCCCTGCTCTACCAAACCAAAATTATAGTTTCCGGATCCATCGAAAGAATTAGGCAAAAAACCTCTAAAATCGCGAATCCGCGGAATAGCCGCGCTAATAAGCCGGTCGAAAAAATCATACATCATTGCTTTACGCAGAGTCACACAACAGCCCACAGCCACCCCTTGCCTGAGTTTAAAATTAGAAATAGCCTTGCGGGCCCGGCAAATCTTGGGGCGCTGGCCGGTAATTGTCCCCAGCTGTTCGGAAACGCTCTCGATTAATTTGGAATCAGAAGTTGCTTCCCCCGCTCCCATATTAACTACAATCTTAACCAAACGCGGCACCGCCAAAACGTTAGTATAGTTGCGTTTCTTCTGCAATTCAGGCATAATCTGTTCTCTATAGGCCTGAAGCAGCCTGGGAATATAATTTTTTAAATTACTTTCTGACATTTTTTGCAAACTCTTGTTTTAGTTTTGTCCTTAGCGACTTTAATCGTAGTTTTGACCCCTTTGTTGCAATTCGGGCAAAACAATTGTATAGTTGACATATGTAAAGGTAACGGTATTTCCTCAAAACCGCCTTGTTCTGATTCAGACTTTCTTCTTTTATGTTTCTTTACCAGGTTCACTCCTTCAACTACTGCTCTTTGTTTGGCGGAAAAAACAGTCAAAACCTTTCCTTTTTTACCTTTACTCTTACCGGAATTAACTATTACCTTATCGCCTTTTTTAATTTTTAAACTCATTTTTTTATCCTTTTCTATGCTCTCGGTGTTGCCGATTTTTTTTAAATTCTTTCATTAAATTATATAGCTTCCGGAGCTAAAGATAAAATTTTACTGAACCGGCTGCGTAGTTCTCTTACAACCGGCCCGAAAACACGGGTAGCCCGGGGATTATTCTGCTTATCTATAACCACGCAAGCGTTTTTATCAAATTTAACCACCAAACCATCCTTTCTTTTAACCGGAAAATGAGTCCGGACAACTACCGCCCTTACTACTTCCCCTTTTTTTATCGGAGAATTAGGAATAGCCGCCTTAACACTGCCTCTAATAATATCTCCAACCATAGCATGCCTTTTCCCCTTGCGCCCCAAAACGCCTATAAAAGAAATCTTTTTAGCCCCGCTGTTATCAGCCACATCTAAATTAGATCTTAAAGTTATCATTTTAAAACCTCAAAAACCCGAAAACGTTTATCTTTAGAAAACGGCCGGCATTCGGTGATCTTTACCTTATCCCCGGCTTTTGCCTTATTGTCTTTATCATGGGCTTTATACTTCTTCTTGGTCATAGTGAGTTTGTTATACATACTATGAGGCAGCCGTCTTTTGACCAAAACCACAACAGTCTTGTCCATTTTGTCCGAGACGACAACTCCCTCTAATATTTTACCTAGTTTTTTCGCCACTCTTTCTCCTTTTTTCGTTAATTACAGTAGATATTTGAGCTATCTCTTTTTTTACATTTTTAAATAGATGCGGCTTCTCTAAACCGCTTTTTCTCTTAAACTGCAATTTCATGAGCTTTTTCCGGTTCTCAATTAGTTTTTCTTTTAACTCTTTTTCCGAAAGTGATTTTATTTTTTTTATATCGGCCATAATTAATTTATCTCTGTTTTTTTAACCTTAACCTAACCCTTTCTGGCAACAAACATAGTTTTAAAAGGTAATTTATAAGCTACCAACCTAAAAGACTCTCTGGCGTAGTCTTCAGGCACTCCTCCAATTTCAAAAATTATATTGCCTCTTCTTACTACCCTGACCCAGCCCTCGACATCTCCTTTACCTTTGCCCTGCCGGGACTCCGCCGGTTTTTTTGTTATTGACTTATCAGGAAAAACTCTTATCCAAAGCTTGCCTCCCCGGCGCAGGCGCCGAGTAAGCACAACCCGGGTTGTTTCGATTTGAGTATTCTTAAGCCAACCGGATTCAAGAGCTTTTATGCCGTACTCGCCAAAAGAAACCTTGGAACCGGCTACAGCCAGCCCGCCTCTTTTACCTCTGTGTGTTTTCCTGTATTTTACTCTTTTAGGAATAAGCATTTTACTTCTTCACCTTTTGGTCTTTTTCGATTAAATAATCCCCTAAATGTTTTTCGCCTTTATATATCCACACCTTTACTCCAATAGTCCCATAAGTGGTTTTGGCAACCGCCAGGCCGTAATCAATATCTGTTCTAAAGGTATGAAGAGGAACCTTGCCATATTTATAACTTTCGGAACGAGCTAACTCAACACCCCCCAACCGGCCCGAACATTGAACTTTTATCCCTTCTCCTAAAGACGATTGGGCTTGTTGTAAAGCTTTTTTCATTGCTCTTCTGAATTTTACTCTTTTTATTAACTGAAATGCGATTAGTTCAGCCACCAACTGTGCCTCAAGAGCTTGATCGCTTACTTCCTCAACATCGATAATTATCTCTTTCGAGGTTAAATCCGATAAATCTTTTTTAACCCGTTCGATATCCTGGCCGCGCCTTCCGATAATCACCCCCGGCCTTGACGTCCGCACTTTTATTCTTATTCCTCCCGAGGAAACTCGCTCGATATCAATAGTTGCAATTGAACCTAAGGAATAGCTTTTTTTTATTTTTTCCCGAATAGCTAAATCTTCTTCAATAAAATCAGCGTATTCACCCTTTTTGGGAGAAAACCATCTTGACAGCCAACTTTTACCAAAACCAATTCTTAAAACATAAGGGTGAACTTTTTGTCCCATTTCTTTACTTCCTTTTAAATTATGTTTAAATTCTAATATCTAATATCGAAATCCGAAACAAATCCTAATTTTCTAATTTCGAATTTATTCTAATTATTCCCTGTCTTTTTCATCTCCTGTATTATTTTTTGGTTAGAATCTAACTCAACCACCAAATGGCTCATTCTTTTTCGAATAACTGCGGCCCGGCCAAATGATTCTGCCCTATACCTTTTTAAAGCCGGCCCTTGATTAGCCACCAGCCGGGATATAAACAAAGAATCCTGATCATAACCTTTATTCCCGGCATCGGCAATTGCGCTTTTAATTACCTTCTTTAAAAACCTTGCGCCCTTCTTCTTAACAAATTCCAACTTGTTTACCGCCTCTTTAGCGTTAAGCCCTTTGACCAGTTTAATCACCGGCCTTAACTTAGTTGGAGAAATTCTGATGTATTTTGCTTTTGCTCTAGTTACCATTTTAATAAATTTATTTTTTCAAAATTGATTTTTTAGCTTTAATCCCGCCATGCTCTTTGAACTTTCTGGTTGGCACAAATTCTCCCAGCCGATGCCCAACCATGCTTTCGGTGATAAAAACCGGAACATGCTTTTTACCATCATGCACCGCAAATGTCAAACCGACAAATTCAGGAATAACCATGGAACCGCGTGACCAGGTTTTTATAGCTTTCCTGTCTCCCGATTTCTTAACCCGTTCTACCTTCTTTAGCAATTTAGCAAATACATATGGCCCTTTTTTTAACGAACGACTCATTTTCTCGATCTTCTCCCGCCTTTAGTTCTTCTTTTAATAATATATTTATCACTCCGTTTTTTTCTTCTTGTTTTTCCGCCTTTAGCAGGAACCCCCCAAGGGCTTACCGGATGCGGATTGCCTTGGCCGGCCTTGCCTTCACCGCCGCCATGAGGATGATCCACCGGATTCATCGCAACCCCTCTTACTTTAGGACGCCTTCCGGCCCAGCGGCTCTTACCCGCTTTACCTTTACTGAAGGAAGAATATTCTCCCAAGCCAACTTGCCCCACTGTAACCCGGCATTGTTCTTTAACCAGCCTAATCTCGCCAGAGGCAAGCCTTATTTGAGCAGTGCCCTTTTCTTTAGCCATCAATTGAGCCCAGGCGCCGGCGCTTCTTACCAATACCGCTCCCCGGCCGGGATTAAGTTCTATATTATGAATCAAAGTTCCCATCGGCACATATTTTAACTTCATGCTATTGCCGGGCTTAATGCTTGTCCTGGATTCTGAAGCGCTGACAATCTTGTCCTTAACCTTTAATTTAGCCGGCCAAATAATATATCTTTTTTCTCCATCCGGATACTTTAGCAGCGCTATTCTGGCGTTTCTGTTTGGATCATACTCAATAGCCAAAACTTCGGCTTCCAAGTCAAACTTATCGCGCCTAAAATCAATTAATCTGTATTTACGCTTACAGCCGCCGCCTCTTCTGCGCATAGTGATTCTGCCTTGATTATTTCTTCCTCCACTGCGGCTAACCGCTTTGGTAAGAGATTTTTCCGGGCTTTTCTTTGTAACTTCCGAAAAATCAGAAGTTTTTCTGGTTCGCAACCCCGGCGTCTTTGGTTTATATTTTTTAATTCCCATAATTTATCCTTAACTTATTTCTATCTGGTGCCCTTTCTTTAAAGTAACCACGGCTTTTTTCCAGGAAGATGTTTTGCCCGGTTGATCCCATCTTATTTTTTTTGCTTTTCCCTTAACAATTTCAGTTGAGACCTTTTTTACCTTTACCTTATAAATTTTTTCTATAGCCTTAGCAATTTCAATTTTATTGGCTTCTTTAGCAACCTTAAAACTATATTTGCCCAAGGCAATATCCCGGTTGGATTTTTCAGTAACTAACGCTGCTTTAATTATAGAATAAAGAAAACCTAAAGCCATTTTTTTAGCCTCTTTTCAATAATGCCTAAAGCGCCTTGGGAAATAACCAGCCTCCGGCAATCCAAAACGTCTAAGGCGTTTAAACTATCCGCTTTAGCTAATTTAACCTTTCGGATATTAGCTGAAGCTTTTTCTAAATTTTGATCGGAATCAGGCAGAACAAAACATACTTTCTTGCCGGCAACGCCTAAATTAGCCATTATTTTAGCAAACTCCTTTGTTTTAGGAGATTCCGTATTCATTTTGTCCACTACCATTATCTGGTTATCCTTTAATTTTGCGTTAAGAGCGCTTTTAAAAGCCATTGCCTTCATCCGCTCAGGAAATTTTTTATTGTAAGATTTAGGCCTGGGGCCAAAAGTAACCCCTCCCCCTTTCCAAAGCGGAGACCGAATCGAACCTACTCTGGCTCTTCCGGTGCCTTTCTGCCGCCAGGGCTTCTTGCCCCCGCCTCTTTTTTCACCTTTTGTTTTGGCAACAGCCAGCCCCTTTCTCTTATTGGCTAAATAAGTATTAACGGCCTGCTGCAACAAAGCCGGAGAAACTTTTCCGTCAAAAATATTTTTATTTAAAGAAATATCTTCTTTTGTTTTACCGGATAACCTTAAAACCTTTAAGGTTAAGTTCAAAGAAGTCTTTTTCTTTTTATTTTTTGCTTCCATCGCTTTTTTAATTAATTTTGCTTAGTGAGCCTAACAATAGCCCCCCGGCTTCCGCTAAAGCTTCCCCTTACAAAAATAATTTTCTTTTCTTCATCTATCTTTAAAATTTCTAAATTTTTAGCAACCCGGTAGTTTGAACCAAGATGCCCCGGCATTTTTTTGTTTTTTGCGATTTTTGAAGGCGTCGCCGATGCTCCCACCGATCCAACTCTGCGATGCATGCCCGAGCCATGCGAGCTAGGCTGCCGGCGCATTCGGTGGCGCTTAATCGCGCCCGCAAACCCTTTTCCTTTCGACTTTGACCTTACGGTTATATACTGGCCTTGGCTGAAAATCTCAATACCGGCATACCGAGAAGGCGCTTCTTTTTTCTCCTGGGTATCTTTTTTCTTTTGCTCATTTTTTAGAAAAGAAAAGTCAGCGTCCTTTTCTGCCTCTACCTCTTTTATAAACTTATACACAGGCGCTTTTACTTTTTTAAAATAACCTCTTTGAGGTTTTTTAACTTTCGAATTTTTTGTTTCTTTAACTTCAAAACAACCGATTTTAGCTTTCTTTTTACCAGGGTAGTTTACCGCCTCTAAAATACAAGCAGGTTCTACCTCAACTAAGGTAACGGGCAATAGCTCTCCCTCTGGGCCAAAAATTTGAGTCATTCCAATTTTTTTTCCAAAAATTTCTTTAATCATTCTTTACCCTTAAAAATCTACACACAGATAGACACAGATCCATAAAAGATTCACACTGATATTTTATCTGTGTTTATCAGCAATTTTATCTGTGTGCACCTGTGTTGTTAGACTTCCTGCTTTATTTCTGCATTTACGCCGGCTGGTAAATTCAACCTTCTTAATGCATCTATTGTCTTTGCCGTCGGGCTGTCTAAGTCTATTATCCGTTTATGAACCGCTCTCATAAACTGTTCCCGAGACTTTTTGTTAACATTAGTAGCTCTGTTGACAGTATAAATCTTCTTCCGCGTAGGGATAGGTATCGGGCCGTTGACCTTAGCTCCGGTACGCATAGCTACTTCTGTTATCTCCTTTGCGGAACTGTCAAGCAATCTGTGGTCGAAAGCTTTAAGTTTGATTCTAATTTTAAGTGGTGACTTCATCTTTACTCAATTATTTTAGTAACCAATCCGGCTCCGACAGTCCTTCCGCCTTCGCGAATAGCAAACCTCAATTCTTTTTCACAAGCAACCGGCTGAAGCAAAGTCACCTCTAATTCAACATTGTCTCCGGGCATAACCATTTCAACCCCTTCCGGCAGCTTACAGGTACCGGTAACATCTGTAGTCCTGAAATAAAATTGCGGCCGGTAGCCTGAGAAAAACGGAGTATGCCTTCCGCCTTCTTCTTTCTTTAAGGCATAAACTTTTGCCATAAATTTTTTATGAGGCGTAATCGATCCGGGTTTAGCGATAACCATCCCTCTTTCTGCCTGTTCTTTCTCTACACCGCGCAAAAGCAAACCGGCATTATCTCCGGCTTGTGCTTCATCTAAAGTCTTTCGAAACATCTCAATTCCGGTAACTACAGTTTTTTTAGTCGCTTCTTTAATTCCGACTAACTCAATTTCTTCACCGGTTTTAACCTTGCCTCTTTCCACTCTTCCGGTGGCAACCGTGCCTCGGCCGGAAATAGAAAATATATCTTCGATAGCCATAAGAAAAGGCCTCTCAACATCGCGTTTTGGCTCGGGAAAATAATCATCACAAGCCTTAATCAATTCTACTATCGGCTTACAATTGTCACTGTCGGCATTTCCGGCTGTAGCGTCTTCTAAAGCTTTTAATGCGGACCCTTTTATAATCGGAATATCTTTGCCGGGAAACTCATATTTGGTAAGCAAATCCCTAACCTCTTCTTCAACCAGCTCAACCAGCTCAGGATCATCCATCTGATCGACCTTATTGACAAAAACTACTATGGCCGGCACATTAACCTGGCGGGCTAAAAGTAAATGTTCTCTGGTCTGCGGCATCGGCCCGTCGGTTGCGGCAACAACAAGTATTGCGCCATCCATCTGAGCGGCTCCGGTAATCATATTTTTAATATAATCGGCGTGGCCCGGGCAATCGATATGGGCATAATGCCTCTTTTCAGTTTCATACTCAACATGGGCAATATTAATAGTTACCCCGCGTTCTTTCTCTTCGGGAGCTTTATCTATATCTTCAAATTTTAAAGCTTGGCCCCCGCCTTTCAGTGCCAAAACTTGTGTTATGGCTGCTGTAAGAGTAGTCTTACCGTGATCTACGTGACCAATAGTCCCAATATTAAGATGGGGCTTTGATCTTACAAACTTCTCTTTTCCCATAAAGCACCTCCTTTTATCCTAGTTAATTTGTTAATTAGTTAACGATTTTTTTATATTCCTAAAATCTTGCTCAGTAACTCTTCGGGAACCTTTTGATAATATGAAGGCTCTATTGTATACGAGGCTCTGCCCTGTGTCAAGTTTCTCAAATTATCTGCGTAATCAAAAGATTCGCTCAAAGGTATCTCTACGCTTACAGTCCTTAAATTTTTTTTCTCTTTAACTAAATTTATCTTTGCCCTTCTTGAGTTAAGGTCGCCGATTACCTGCGAAAGGTATTCAACCGGCGTAATAATTTCTAAATCCATAATCGGCTCAAGAAGTATTGAACCGGCTTTACGCAGCCCCTCCTTAAACGCCAATTCTCCGGCGATCTTAAAACTTAATTCGGAAGAATCTACATCATGGTATGAACCATCGATTAAAATAACTTTCAAATCAACAACGGGATAACCGCCCAAAATACCGCTTTCAGCAGCTTCATAAACTCCTTCTTTAACCGGAGCTATAAACTCTTTCGGAATCACTCCTGATTTTATTTTATTCTCAAAACTTACCCCGCTGCCTTCTCCCGACGGAGTCATGACAATCTCAACATGCCCATACTGGCCCTGCCCGCCGCGTTGTTGGATAAACTTACCGGTAGCCTGGACTTTTTTGCTTATAGTTTCCTTGTAAGAAACCTGAGGTTTGCCTACTTTGGCTTTTACCTTAAATTCCCTAAGAAGCCGGTCGACCATAATCGCAAGATGAAGCTGCCCCATGCCGGATATAACATTTTGTCCGGTTTCCCGATTATAAGTAACTTTAAAAGAAGGGTCTTCGTCGGCTAATTTCTTTAATGCCCCAAATAGTTTTTCCTGATCGGCTTTTGTTTTCGGTTCAATAGCCAAAGATACCACCGGCTCAGGAAACTTTATATTTTCAATCATAATCGCATCGCCTTTTACCCCTAAAGTATCCCCGGTCACTGTATCCTTGAGGCCAACAAAACAAACTATATCGCCCGCTTGAGCGGTTTTTATAATTTCTTGTTTATTAGCGTGCATTTTTACGATCTTGGTTATTTTTTCTTTCTTTTCTTGAGTAACATTATAAATAACAGATGAAGAATCCACGCTACCGGAATATATGCGCACATAAAATAATTTACCCACAAAGGGATCGGTTACTATCTTAAAACAGAGAGCGCAAAAAGAACCGTCAGGATTAGCTTCGACAGCTCTTTCCTCTTGGCTTGATAAATCTTTGCCGGATACAGGTTTTACCTCAGCAGGCGATGGCAAGTAGCTGCAGACACCGTCGAGCAGCTGCTGGATTCCTTTATTTTTTAAAGCGGATCCGCAGAACACACAAACTAATTTATTTTCAATTACCTTCTCCCGGATTGCAGACATTACCTCTTCCTTTTCAATTTTTTCTCCCTCGATCACTTTATTCATAAAAACATCGTCTAACTCTGCGATTTTTTCGATTATCATCTCTTTTTTTTCAGCAGAAATTTCTTTTAAATCCGCCGGAATCTCTTTTTTTACCAGGTCTTGGCCAAACTCCCCCTGATAATACAAAGCTTTTCCCTCGATCAAATCGACTACTCCCCTAAATTGGCCTTCCTGATAAATCGGCACTTGTAAAGCCACCGTCGGTATCTGAAACTTTTCCCTCATTTCGGAAATAACCGCAAAAAAATCGGCTCCTTCCCTGTCCATTTTATTAACAAAACAAATCCGCGGAACATGGTACTTCTCTGCCTGGCGCCAAACTGTTTCTG
>JAIPHC010000028.1 GCA_021735405.1 Candidatus Omnitrophota bacterium
AATGCTCAGGAAAACGGCAAACCCGACGTTTGGTTGGGAATATTGGCTGAGAATATAGACGAAAAACAAGCAACGATTATGGATGTGAGCAAAGATAGCGGAGTTTTGGTGGCTTTTACTATGCCTTTCGGCCCGGCTGATAAGCAGGGAGTTTTAATCGCAGATATTATCGCCGAGATTGGCGGGGTTGAAGT
Source organism: Candidatus Omnitrophota bacterium (assembly GCA_021735405.1). Lineage (GTDB taxonomy): Bacteria > Omnitrophota > Gorgyraeia > Duberdicusellales > 4484-171 > PXAH01. Next base: position 195 of record JAIPHC010000028.1, read on the forward strand.
AGAATCGTTATCAGATTTAAAAAATTTGTTAAGTAAATATACAGCCGGGGATAAAGCAAATATCAAGTTATTAAGAGAAGGCGATGAGGTAGAGATTGAATTTGAATTTCCTTTAAGGAATAACACAGCGGCTGAAGGTATGAAACCGACCAGCGGCGAAGCGAAAGTATTTTAACTTTTATTTATCCTTATTTAATTAAAAAGGAGGCGGGGATGGAAGAACATCTAGATATCGGAAAATGTTTTAATGACGCTTTAGAAATTTATAAACAGCATTGGTCGATGCTGATTGTTTTACAGTTGATCTTAGGTTTGTTAATAGTCGGAACTTTAGGTATTGTCGCCGGGCCTTTAGTCGCTAGTTATAATCTTGTGTTAATTGAGCTGCTTCGTAAAAAAAAGGAGAAGATTGAAATTGCGGATTTGTTTGTTTTTTTTAATAGGTTTTGGCCGCTGACAGGTTTATTCTATCTTCAGTTATTAATAATAGGGGGAGGTTATATATTATTTATTATCCCCGGGCTTATTTTTTCGGTAATGCTGCTTTATGTTTTTTATTTTGCTGCCGACAAGGGCGCTTCTCCTAAAGAGGCAATCAAAAAAAGCTGGGATATTGTATTGGCTAAAGGTTTTTGGCCCAATTTTATTATTTGCATTTTAGCTGGAGCAATCATGACGGCAGTACAGATGATTCCGCTACTAGGATCTATATTAGGTCTTTTTGCGGCGCCTTTTACAGCTTTGTTAATTGCGTCTGCTTATATCCAACAAGTTGATTTAGGCCAGGAGCAATCAGAAGAGTTAAATTTACAAAACGGCTAAACGGTGATATAATTTTAGTGTGGTTAATAAATTCATTAAAATTATTTTAACCTTTTCTGTTTTCATAGCCAGCATATCTCTATTTTATAAATTCATTGTCGAACCCTTCCGAAAAGAAAATAAATTAAATCGATGTTTAGAAAGGGCAGAAGAGCTTCATACTAAAAGATGGAACAGCTCTTGTAAAACATTAGGCCATAAGGAAGGCTGCGGCTTAGATAAAGATACTGCAACTGTTCATCTTCGGGTTTATGAAAAGGAAAAAGAAGATTGTTATAAAAAATATAAATAAAGAGCCAACTATGTTTGAAGCTGAAAGCAAAATATGATAAAATAAAAGATGAAAATATTGGAGTTGGAAAAATATCAAGGGGGTGAATCAGATGGCTAAACAAAAAAGATGCGCTGCTAAGACAAAATCAGGCAAAAAATGCAAGAATAAAGCAGCTGGTAGATCAAAGTTTTGCGCTGTTCACAAAAAATAATTTTAAGAGCTTCTTTTGTTATTTAAAAAGGGAGAGTTTTAGCTCTCCCTTTTTATATTTTGATAAAATCAAACTTCTTGACTAAAAGTTTGGTTTATGATAATCTGAAATTGCCGAATTTTTAAGGCTTTTTGAAGATTTTATCCAAAAATTTATTAATTAGAGAGTTTAATTTTATAAAAGCTAAAAGGTTAAGGAAACCTTAATAATCGTATGTTTATCAGGAGGAGATATGAAAAATAAAATATTTATTGTTTTAACCATATCTGTTTTTATCTTAAATGGCTGCGCTGTAGTTTTTCAGAAAGGCCGGCGCTCTGATATCGAAAAAATAGAAACCCTTAAGGAGGAACTCCAGAGCTTAAAACACGCCCGCGAGGTTTTAAAGAGCCGCTTAGCCGAAGAGCTAAAGGATCAGCAAGTGCGCTTAAATATGGCAGAAAAAGGATTGGTGATTACCTTTGTGGCTGAAGTCCTTTTTAATTCCGGAAAAGCCAAAATAAGAGAGGATAGCAAATCAATACTTGATAAGGTGGCTAGGATTTTAAAAGAAGAGGTTCCCGATAATAATATCGGGGTGGAAGGGCATACGGATAACGTTCCCATAAAACACTCAGGCTGGGATTCAAATTGGGAGCTTTCAGCTCAGAGAGCTTTAAGCGTTTTGTATTATTTAGAAAGTGAAGGAGTTAACCCCAAGAGGCTTTCTGCGATAGGTTACGGCCCTTATAAACCGGTTGCCTCCAATGATAGCGAAAAAGGACGGCAATTAAACCGGAGGGTAGAGATTGTGGTTTTGCCTAAGGCAATGACTAAGATAGAGCCGGAAGACACAGATACCGCCTATCCAGAGGAGGAGCTAAAATGAAAAATAATGTTTGGATAATAAGTTTATTAGTGGGGCTTGTTGTGGTACTGGTAATCGGAGGAGTCTCCCTTTTGGTTAAGGTTAATACCTTATCTAAGGAATATAAACAAGAAACTGCTAAAAATATAAATTTGGAAAAAACGATAGAAGATTTAGAAGAAGAAAAAATAGATTTGAAAGAAAAAATAGAACAGTTAAACGAGCAAAATATTTCTTTAAGCAAAACAGACGATGATTTAAAGACAGAAAACAGCCGGCTTTCTTCAGAGGTAAAACAACTTGAGGAAAAAATTAACAAACTGAAAGAAGAAAATGAATCTTTAAAGAAAGATTCTCAGAAAGAAGAGCCTGAGGAAGAAGGTTCTACAAAAGAAAACCCCAAGAAACAGTAGTTGTTTTCTTGCGGGCATAATTTCGTTTTATAAAAAGGGGGCATGAGCCCCCTTAAATATTATATGGGTAGGTAAGATGAATTTAATAATCCCCGAACATCTTGCGGTTATAATGGATGGTAATGGGCGGTGGGCCAAAAAAAAGGGTCTGCCTAGAACTAAAGGCCATAAGCAAGGTTCTATAAGGGTAAAAGAGGTAGTAAAGGAAGCTAAGAGGAGAGGAATAAAAGTATTGACTATTTTTGCTTTTTCGACAGAAAATTGGAACCGGCCAAAAAGAGAAATAAATTATTTATTTAACTATCTGAAAGATTTTTTAACCAATTACAAGGCAGAGCTTATCAAAGAAGCAATAAAACTTAAAATAATCGGACGCAGAGACAGGCTTGATAAAAAAGTTCTTAACAAAATTAAAGAGGTTGAAGCAGCTACTTTTGATAATGATAAATTTTTTCTAAATATTGCCATAGATTACGGCGGACGCTGGGATATAGTAAACGCTGCTCAGAAGGCCGTAAAGCAGTTTGGCAAAAAATCTCTGGAGTCAATAGATGAAAAAGTTTTTGGCAGCTGTCTTTCTTTATCAGAGTTTGGTGACCCGGATATTTTAGTAAGGACTTCCGGCGAAAAGAGAATTAGCAACTTTCTTCTTTGGCAGACAGCTTATACCGAATTTTATTTCCCCAAGGTACTATGGCCTGATTTTAGCAAAGAATGGGTGGGCAAAGTTATCCAGGAGTATTCAAGGAGGGTAAGAAAATTTGGAAAAATTAATGCTTAAAAGATTGATCTTTTCTCTGATTTTAGCGGTTGTGGCCTTTATTGGGATTACTTCTTATCCGTTTTGCGGCATATTTGTCTCTCTTTTTATTTTTATAGCCTTGTATGAATTTTTTTACATGGTGGAGAAAAAAAAGGTAAGGATGTTTAAACCGGTTGGCCTCACAATCGGGATTTTAATTCCAATCACTATTTACTTTGGGTTTTCGATAAAAGAAGGCTGGCAATTCCTTTTTGTAATTTTAGGCCTATTTTTATTATTTTTATTAGAGTTGACCAAAAAGAGGGCTCATCAACCGATACTGTCTATTTCAGCCACTATTTTTGGAGTTTTGTATATCTCCTGGTGTTTTAGTTTTATAATTAGAATACGCCAGCTGCCGGAAGGCGCGTTGCTCTGCGGTTTTTTGGTTTTAGTTACCAAATCATCGGATGTCGGAGCTTATCTTTGGGGTAAGAAATTCGGAAAGACTTCTTTGATAAAAAAAATAAGTCCTAAAAAAACCCTGGAAGGGACAGCCGGCGGTTTTTTTACAAGTTTGGGAGTAGGCTTGGTTTACTCATTATTTATCGAAAGTATTAGTTTTTGGGAAAAGTTTTTTTTAATTATAATTTTAGCGATTGTGTCCCAATTGGGGGATCTTTTCGAATCTTTGATTAAAAGAGACTGCCAGGTAAAAGACTCGGGAAAAATGTTTTTAAGTATGGGAGGAGCTTTAGATGTTATTGATAGTTTAATTTTTGCAGCTCCGACCTTTTATGTCTACATTACAATGATGCGCTAGGTGAAATATATCTAATAATTAAGAGCAATATTTATGAAAAAGAAAGTATTAGTTTTTGGTTCAACAGGTTCAGTCGGTAAAAATAGCCTGGAGATAATTGGGCAAAATAAAGATAAGTTTGAAGTAGTTGGAGTTTGCGGCAACAAGAATGTAAATCAATTGATTAAGCAGATTAGAGAGTTCAGGCCTAAATACGTTTGTTTGAAAGATCAAGATGCTGCTTGCCAGTTAAAAAAAAGAACAAAAATAAAGTTTAAGTTATTTAGCGGTAAGCAGGGTTTAGCCGATTTTTCTTCTCTAAAATCTGATATTTCAATCATGGCTATCTCCGGCATAGACTGCTTAAGGCCTTTACTTATAAACATTGAAAAGAGTCAAAGAATTGCGTTAGCTAATAAAGAAGCAATAGTGGCCGGAGCTAAATTTATTTTCAAGAAAGCAAAAAAACACAATACAGAAATTATTCCTGTAGATAGCGAGATCAATGCTATATTTCAATTATTAAAGTTTACTAATTTAAAACAAAAAGATCTGGAAAAAATTTATATTACAGCTTCGGGAGGCGCGCTCCTAAATTATGATAAAAAGTCTTTAAGCAAGGTTAGCGCGGCTGAAGTGCTAAACCATCCTACCTGGGAAATGGGCCAAAGGATAACTGTCGACAGCGCCACTTTGGTTAATAAAGGGTTTGAAGTAGTAGAAGCTCATAATTTTTTTAATATAGATTATGAGAAAATTGAAATACTTTTGCATAGGCAGTCTTTGATTCATGCTATGGTTAAATTAAATGATCAAACTTGTTTTAGCTGCCTCTATCCCCCTGATATGAAAAAGCCAATATCGTTTGCTCTTTTTTATCCCAGGCGGAAAAGCTTGCCTGATTCAGGCAAGCACAAGAAGGAGCACAGTTTTTCCTATAGGCCTGTAGCATATAAAAAATTTCCTTTATTAAAAATAATCCTGGATGCGGCTAAACGCGGCGATAACTCTTTAATCATTTTAAATGCTTGCGATGAATTGGTTGTGAATCGTTTTCTTGATAAAAAAATAAAATTTATCCAGATTGAGAAAACTTTAAAAAAGATTTTTAAAATCTATCCATCTAAGCAGGTAAAATCAATTAAGGATGTTTATTTTTGGGACAGCTGGGCTAGAAAAAAAACAAAAGAAATATTAGGAGAGAAATGATACCATTTATTTTTAATTTTTTTATCATTGTAGTTGTTTTTAGCGTTTTAATTATCGTTCATGAATTAGGGCATTTTTTTGCAGCCCGGTTGTTTGGAGTTAAGGTAACAGATTTTTCGATTGGCTTTGGCCCGGCTCTTTTAAGGAAGAAAGTAAAACAAACAAATTTTGCGGTTTGCCTGTTTCCTTTAGGCGGTTATATAAAGATGGCTGGCGACAACCGTTCTGAGTCCCGGGGCTATCGGGATGAGTTTTTTTCAAAATCTCCGGGAATTCGTTCCGGAATTGTTTTTGCCGGGCCGTTATTTAATTATGTTTTGGCTTTTTTATTCTTAACTATTATTGCAACTGTTGGTTTTCCTGTACAGGATACTATAGTGGGAGCGGTAGAAAAAGGTTCTCCGGCTCAAGAAGCCGGAATACAGCCCGGGGACAAGCTGATTGCCGTTAATGATAAAAAGGTGGAAACCTGGTCTCAACTCAAAAAGAATATTCATCAGGCTGAAGGTTCAGTGGATATAAGTTTAGAACGGGGCAATGAAAAGATTTATCTCAATGTCCCGGTAGTATCAGAAGAAATAACTGACCAGCTTGGTAAAACCACAAAAGTTTCTCAAATTGGGATTATGCTTCATAAACCTATTATCGGTGAGCTTATCGAAGGGTATCCGGCCGAAGAAGCGGGAATTAAGGAAGGCGATGAGATATTAGAAGTAGATGGGAAAGAAATAGAAAATTGGCAAGAGTTGGCTGAAAACATACAAAGCTCCAAAGAAACTGTGCAATTGAAAATTAAAAGGGGCAAAGAGGTTCTTTCTTTAAAAGTACCGGTTAAAAAAGAAGAGGTTGAAGGGCTTAAATCCGGCCAAGAATATATTTCGGTAATTGGCGTCAGGCCTCCTTCAAATGATAAAATTTTAAAAACAGCTTTTCCCGGCTCTTTGCTAAAAGGAGCTGATATCTTGTTTCAAACCACTTGGTTGAGCGTTAAGGGCCTTTGGTATATGATAACGGATCCATCGATTTCTTTTCGCGAATCTATAGCCGGCCCGATTTATATTTCATATATCATTTCTAAAACGGCTCAACACGGATTCGTTGCTTTATTACAGTTGATGTCTTTATTGAGTGTTTTTTTATTTATAATTAACCTTTTACCGATTCCTGTATTTGATGGAGGCCATATTCTTTTTTTCGGGATTGAGAAACTGAAAGGAAACCCTTTAAGCCAAAAAACCGAAGATACGGCAACTAGAGTCGGTTTAGCTTTGATTATGGTTTTAATGTTTTTTGTTTTTTATAATGATATTGTTAAAAGGGGCCCTAAAATCTGGAAAGAGGTTAAGGAGTCGTTTAACCAAGAGGATAATGAAAAAAATTAAGATTGTTAAGATAGGGAATTTAGGAGTTGGCGGAAAAAACCCAATAAGGATAAAGGGAATGCTTAAGGCTCCGGCTAAAAAGATAGATTTATTAACAAAGGAAGCTAAGCTGTTGGAAAAAGAAGGGGCCGAGGCTATCAGAGTTGCGGTTCCCGGAGAAGAAGATGCAAAGTTGGCCGGAATTTTAAAAAATTATGTTTCGGTTCCAATCGCTGCCGATATCCATTTTCAGCCAAAATTGGCAGTTTTGGCAATAAATAGCGGGTTTGACCAAATTAGGTTAAATCCCCTAAATATTTCTAATAAAAAAGATGTAAAAAGAATTGCGCAGTTAGCCGGCCAAAAAGGAGTGCCGATACGAGTGGGTTTAAATTCCGGCGGTTTCCGGCAGCCGGGAATTACCAAGAAAGAGCTGGCAAAACAGATGGTTGATAAGTCCAGCGAGTATATTGAAATCTTGGAGAGCCAAAATTTTTTTGCTATAATGGTTTCGTTAAAGTGCGCCGATATTGGCGCAACAATTGCTGCTAACAGAATGTTTCGTAAAAAATACAACTATCCTCTCCATTTGGGGATTACGGCTACCGGTTCTTATTTAGAAGGAATAATTAAATCATCGGTTGGGCTGGGAGTTATGCTCAATGAAGGGCTGGGAGAGATAATTAGGGTTTCTTTAACCACAGATTCTTTGACTGAAGTTAAGGCGGCAAAATATATAGCTCAATCCTTAGGGTTGCGGAATTTTGGCCCTGAGATTATTTCTTGCCCGACTTGTTCCAGGTGCGAAGTCAATTTGCCTGAAATTGTAGCAAAATTTAAGAAGCGGCTGGAAGATAGAGATTGCAAAAAGCCGCTTAAAATTGCGCTTATGGGATGCGCGGTAAACGGACCCGGAGAAGCTGCTCAGGCGGATTTAGGAGTTGCCTTCGGTAAAACCGAAGCTGTTTTGTTTAAAAAAGGCAAAGTTTTTAAAAAAACCAAGGATGATAGAGTCGTTGATGATTTAGCCAAGGAGTTAGAAAAATATGAATCAAAAAGAAATTAAAGAGAGTTTAAGAAAAGATATCAGTTCTTTAGTCGGGGCAAAGCAGAATGTTGACGAAGAATACATAGTAAATAGGGCTGTAGTGTTTTTTGAACGTTTGGAAAAAATTAAAAAAATAACGGTTGAGGATTCGGTAAAAAATAAAGTAGTTAAATCACTCTGTGACGATTTTTTAGGTTTAGGCCCGATTCAAAGGCTGATGGATGATCCTGAAATTACCGAAATTATGGTAAATGGGCCCAATAGGGTCTATATTGAAAAAGGCGGAAGTAAAGTGTTGTCTGGCGTAAAGTTTGATGATAACGCGCACCTTAGATATATAGTCGAAAAGATGGTCGCTCCCAGCGGCAGAAGGGTAGACGAAAGTTCGCCTTATGTAGATTTTTCTTTAAAAGACGGTTCCCGGGTGAATGTGATTCTGCCTCCTCTGGCTGTAGACGGGATCACGATTACTATTCGTAAGTTTCTGCGTTCTATCGCGAAAACCGAAGATTTAGTTAAATTAGGAACGATTACTCAATCTATGGCCGATTTTTTAGTCGCTTGTATAAAAGCCAAAGTGAATATCATGTTTTCCGGCGCTACCGGTTCAGGTAAAACGACAACCTTGGAGGTTCTTTCTTCTTATATAGATCATTCAGAAAGAATTATTACTATCGAAGATGCGCTTGAGCTTAATTTGCGCCAGGACCATGTAATTAGGCTCTTGACCCGCCTTCCTAATATCGAAGGGAGAGGAAGCGTGCCGCCTCGGGAACTTTTTAGAAATAGCCTACGGATGAGGCCGAATAGAATAATCTTAGGAGAAATCAGAGGGAAAGAAGCTATGGATTACCTTCAGGCTTTAAATAGCGGGCACCGGGGTTCTTTGTCGGTTATCCACGCATCTGATCCTATTGACGCTTTGACTCGGCTGGAAACCATGTCTTTGTACGCCGGCTTGAATCTGCCTGCCTGGGCAATAAGAAAGCAAATATCACAAGGCTTGGATTTAATAGTCCAACAAGGGCAGCTTCAGGACGGCACCAGAAAGTTAACTCATATAACCGAAGTCGGCCGCTTGAAAGATAATAATATAGAATTAAGGGATATCTTTACTTACGAGATAGAAAAATTAAGCGATGATTTTAAAGTAAAAGGGAGTTTTCAGGCCAAAAATAAACCCACTTTCTTTGATATCTTTAAAAAGAAAGGGATAAAAATTAACGAGGATATTTTCACTTAACTTTAGGAACAAACATGCTTTATTCAAAAAGTTTTATCAACACTTCCCGGGAAGACCCGAAGGTTGCCGAGTGCAGAAGCCATAAACTGCTGCTTAAGGCAAATTTTCTTTATATGGTTTCTTCGGGAATTTATTCTTATCTGCCTTTAGGATGGAGAGTTTTAAATAAGATTAATAAAGTAATTAAAAGACAAATGGTGTCAGCCGGCGCTCAAGAATTGCTGATGAGCGCTATTCAGCCAATCGATATTTGGAAAAAAACCGGCCGGGATAAAGATTTAGAAGAGGTAATGTTTAAATTCAAAGACCGCAAGTCCAGAGAGCTTTGCCTTGGGCCCACTCATGAGGAGGAGGTTACCGAAATTGTAAAACGTTACGCAGTTTCTTACAAACAGCTCCCTTTTATTTTGTATCAAATCCAGACTAAGTTTAGGGATGAGCCGCGCCCTCGTTTTGGTTTAATGCGAAGTTCGGAGTTTATTATGAAGGACGCTTACAGCTTCAGCCTTACTCAGCAGTGTTTAGAAAATAATTATCAAAAAATGTATAAAGCTTACAAAAAGATATTTGATAAGTTTAAGCTTAATTATGTTATAAGCGAAGCTGATCCCGGAGCAATGGGCGGCAGCGCTTCTCATGAATTTATGGTAGCGGCTGAAACCGGAGAAGATATTCTTTATTTTTGCCCCGGCTGTAATAGCTATTGTAAAGAAAAAGGCCGGTGCGCGTCTTGCCAAGGAGAAACCGAAGCTAAGAAAATGCTTGAAATTGGGCATATTTTTCAATTAGGGACTAAATATTCAAAAGCACAAGGAGCTTTTGTCCTTGATCAGCAGGGAAAGAGGAAACCTTTGGTTATGGGCTGTTACGGGATAGGAGTAAGCAGGGTTTTGTCTGCGGTGGCAGAAACTGTTTCTGATTCCAAGGGGCTGGTGTGGCCAAAATCTATAGCTCCCTTCGATGCGGCTTTGCTGGTTTTAGATAAAGAACGGAATCAGGAGGCTTTAGAAGTTGAAAGTTGGTTTGAAAAAGAAGGATTTTCTCTTTTAATCGATGACCGTAAAGAGCCGGCCGGAGTAAAATTCAATGACGCTTATTTGATTGGCCATCCTTATATTATGATTATCGGTAAAAATTATCGGGAATCGGCTAAGATAGAAGTAGAAAAAAGAGAAACCGGCCAAAAATTTGAAATAGCAAAAGATAAAATAGTAGATTTTTTAAAAGATGAGCATAATACTAAATCAAATTAAAGAAAAAATTGAAAAGATTATCAATCAAGAAGGAGTTGAACTTGTTGAGTATAGAACTTTTAATTTAAGAGGCAAGTTAACTATCAGATGTTTGGTTGATTATCCGCAGGGAGGCATAACCCTGGATAAGTGCGGCCGGCTTAATAAAATGATTTTTAACCAATTACAGGAACTTCTTTCGGATGTTAACTATACGGTTGAGGTTAATTCGCCCGGCTTAGACAGGCCCTTAAGGCAAATTGAAGATTTCTTAAAAGTCGAAGGTAAAATAATTCTTTTATGGCTTAAAGAGCCGGTTTTGCAGAAGAGCTTTATGGAAGCAACTCTGGCAAAAGTTGAATCAGATAAACTGTTTTTAAAAAAAGAAGAGGAACAAATAGAAATAGATTTTAATAAAGTAAAGTTAGGAAAACAAAAATTTAGAACTTAAAAAAATGTATTCATCAAGTTCGGATCAAAGGAGGTAAGCTCGTGAAGAGAGAGTTTTTAAGTGTGATTGCGCAATTAGAAAGGGAAAAAGGCCTTGATAAAGAGGTGCTTATGGAAACTGTCCGCTATGCTTTAACTGTTGCGGCGAGAAAGATAGCTAAAATGACTTCTCATGATGAGGAAGAAGTGAAGGTTGACATAGATAGCAAAGGCGGTGACATTCATGTATACATTGGCAACCGGGAAGTAACTTCTGAAGAGTTTGGCCGAATTGCGGCTCAAACAGCCCGGCAGGTAATTATCCAAAAGATTCGCGAAGCAGAAAAGGATAATATTTACAATGAATATAAAGAAAAAGAAGGCGATATAGTTGGAGGGGTGGTTTATAGGTTGGAAAAAAGGGCTGTAATTTTAGATTTAATGGGCAAAACGGAAGGGATAATTCCTCAATCATTTCTTTCTCCTTCTGATAGATTTAGGATGGGAGAAAGAGTAAAAGCTTATGTCTATGAAGTTAAGAAAGAAAGAGGAACTCAAATTATACTTTCACGCATAGATCCAATCTTGGTGAAAAAGCTATTTCAACTTGAAGTGCCTGAAATATCGGAAGGGATAGTTGAGATAAAGTCGATTGCCCGTCAAGCTGGCGCCAGGACCAAAATTGCAGTATATTCCAAGGAGGAAAAAGTTGATTGTGTCGGAGCCTGTGTGGGGATTAGGGGTTCAAGAGTAAAGAATATAATTGAAGAGCTGCGGGGTGAGAAAATTGATATTGTCAGATGGAGCGAGGATATAAAGGAATTTATCAAGGCCGCGCTTTCACCGGCAGTGATTTCGATGATAGAATTAGATAGAGAAAATAAAAGAGCCAAGGTCCAGCTTAATTCGGATCAGCTTTCGATTGCAATTGGAAAAAGAGGCCAAAATGTGAGATTAGCTTCTAAGCTTGTTAATTGGGAAATAGATGTCCGTTCCAAGGAAAGCATAGAAGAAGCGATTAAGGGGCTGCAAAAGTTAAAAAGCTTAGGGAAGAAAGCGGCGGAAAGCTTAGTTGATTCCGGTTATAATTCTTTGAATTCGCTGGAAAAGGCTCAAGAAAAAAAGCTTGCAAAGTTGAAAGGAATCGGCAAGAAAAAGGCAGCTAAAATTATAAAAGAGGCTAAAAAAGTTAAGGCGGAACGAGAAAAAGAGCAGGAAAAAGAAAGAAAAAAAGCAGAGGATAAAGATAAAAAAGAAGACAACTCAAAAGATGAGAAATGAGGATAAAATAGTCAAATAATTAGTTTTAAAAGGAAGGTATGGATAATGAGAATTTATGAGCTAGCTAAACAATTAGGGGTTGACAGTAAAGAGTTAATTAAAAAACTAAAAGTATTAAAATTTCCCGTAAAAAATCATATGTCTGCTATCGACAAAGAGACGGCAGAAATAATAAAACACGAAGTAGAAGAATTGGATAAAAAAGAAATAGAAGAAAATGTGGCCGAGGTAAATTTTCCAATAACAATTAAAGACTTGGCTATTAAATTGGGCAGGAAACCGTCTCAGCTTCTTAGCAATTTATTTAAAAAAGGAAAGATGTTTACTATCAACCAAAATCTTGATAAGAAAACTGCTCAGGAAATCGCCTATGAGTATAAAGTTAATTTAAAAGAAAAACCAACCCAAGAAGAACAAATTTTACAGGCAGGCTCGAAGAATGTTAAAAAAAGAGCTCCGATAGTTACTCTAATGGGCCACATCGACCATGGCAAGACAAGTATTTTAGACTATATAAGAAAAAGTAAGCTGACTAATCAGGAAACCGGCGGAATTACTCAGCATATCGGAGCTTATCAGCTCAATTTAAGCAAAGGGAAAATTAGTTTTCTTGATACTCCCGGGCATGAAACTTTCACCCAAATGAGGGCAAGAGGGGCAAGTATCACCGATATCGTAATTATTGTTATTGCAGCTGATGACGGAATAAAACCACAAACTATAGAAGCTATCGATCATGCCAAAGCCGCTGATGTGCCGATTATTGTAGCTATTAATAAAATTGATAAAACTAATGCTAATGTGGATATGGTAAAGCAGGGGCTTTCTAAGCATGATTTGGTTCCTGAGGATTGGGGAGGAAAAATTACAACAGTAGAAGTTTCGGCCGTAAAAGGTACGGGGATAGATGAGCTGCTTGATTTAATTTTATTGCAAGCAGAGGTAATGGAATTAAAAGCAGATTTTGACCGGCCGGCTATCGGAGTTGTGGTTGAAGGGCGTCTTTCTAAAGGTAAAGGCGCTTTGGCAACAATTCTTGTTAAAGAAGGGACCCTGAATTTGGGGCAATGGTGTGTTTGCGGAAAATACGGAGGAAAAATTAAAGCAATGCATGATGATTTAGGCAATTTAGAAGATAAAGTTTTTCCTTCTGAACCAATCGAGATTTTAGGTTTAAACGGAGTGCCGGCCCCAGGAGATAAATTGATGGTAGTCCCCGATGAAAAGACCGCCAAAGAAATTATGAAAAAAAGGGAAGAAGAAGAAAAGAAGAAAAAAATCACTCCGGTTACTCATTTACGCCTTGAAGATTTACATAAAAAAGTTAAACAAGGAAAAATTAAAAAATTAAAAATTATTTTAAAAGCGGATGTAGGCGGGACCTTGGAAGCTGTAGAAGGAGCTTTGGCCAAGATTCCTTCCAAAGAAGTGGAGTTATCTATTGTCCATAAAGGAGTCGGTTTAATTAATTCGTCGGATATTTTATTAGCCGAAGTTAGTGATGCTATAGTGGTAGGGTTTAAGGTTACGACTGATTCACAGGCGAGGAGCTCAGCTAAGAAAAAAGGGATAGAAGTTAGGACTTATCATATTATTTATGAATTAATCGATGATATAAAGGCGGCTCTAGAAGGGATGCTTACTCCCCAGATAAAAAAGACTTTTATGGGCAGAGCCAGGGTAAAAGCTGTTTTTAATGTTTCTAAGTCAGGGGTTATCGCCGGATGCCAAGTTGAGAAAGGCAAAATCTTAAGAGGGGCTCCCTGCCACTTGTCCCGCGGCAACGATGTAATTTTTGAGGGCAAAATCGAAACATTAAAAAGGTTTAAGAATGATGCCCGGGAAGTGAAAGAAGGGTATGAATGTGGAATAGATTTAGGATTTGATAAAATAAAAGAGGGAGATTATATTGATGTTTTCGGCCAGGAAGTTATCTCCCGCAAGCTATAATCACATAAAGTAGAAGGAGGATAATCAACGAATGTACAAAGGTAATCTTCGAATTCACTAATCTGTACGAATATACGAATAGTATTATAAATATTCGTACATTCGTAATTGATTCGTATATTCGTTGATAGTTATCTGTA
>JAIPHC010000029.1 GCA_021735405.1 Candidatus Omnitrophota bacterium
TGTTAGAGCGCTACGGTTCTTTTAAAAATATTCCTTATTTTAAAGAAATAACCATCAAAAAAGAAGATAGTTATCTAAATTTAAGTACTCAAGCTTTGGCTAATTTCTTAAAAATGGTTTTTTCCGGCAATTTAAAACTAATTATAGATGAAACATTGCAAATTATTCCGGATTTTCAAAAGAATGAGGCTGTTTTTTCTTTTCTTGGGCCTTTAACTGTAAAAGACGGCTTTTACAACTATATTAAAAAAATGATAGCTTACAAGGTCGAAGTTCCATTTTATAAATGCAGGTCTTCGGCTTTTGGCTGCATAAAATATGGCTTTTTTAGGCCTTTAGAAAAAGAATATGAAAAAAAGAGGTCTTTGCTGGAAAAAGTAAAAAAAGTTTATCAAGAATATTTTTAAGAAAAAATACTTGCTGAAAATCGTATGGATGATAATTTATATCAGGATTTTGTAAAAAGCTTTAATGTTGCGCTTACTAATTGTTCGGTTTATTTTCCCACTCATCCTATTTTTTCCCAGTCGATAAGCCAATTTAAAGAAAACATTAAGTCTCTTGATAAAGAAAAATCTTTTCTTTTAATTGAAGTTAAGCCCGATTCTTTAATCGTAAACAGGAAAAATTTAAAAGATAAGGCTATCTATAGAAATTTGGCTGTTTCATTGCATCGGAAGAAAATAAAGAGAATAAAGATTAAAAAAGAAATAACTTTTCAAGATCTGTCTGATTTTTTAACTAGTGTTGCTTTGAGTGAAAAGGATATTTTAGCAAAGGGCGGAATAAAAAAAATATTAAAAAATAAAGGGGCAAAAAATATAGAGATTGAAGAATTAGATTATTCACAGTTGATAAAGGGAAAAGGCAAAGAAGTAAAAGATGTTTGGGGCTATCTTTTGAATTCTAAAAATATCCAAGGCGGAGATCAAGATTCTCCTGATAAATTTATAGACAATTTCCAAGAGACGGCAAGGGAATACGGCGCTAAAGAAGTTCTTGAAGACGATCAATTGTCCCAGCAGCTGCTGGAATTGCTTTCAAAACTTAAAATTAAAGATAAAGAGGGTTTTAAAAAAGCTCTTAAAAGCTTGGCTCAATCTATCCTCGGCGATGATGGCCTAGATAATTTAAAAAACAAAGAATCGCTTAAAAATTTGTTTTCTTATCTAGATTCGCAAGATTTAGCGAATGTATTATCTAAATTGTTACAGTCTAAACAGGCTATCGATCCTTCTTCGTTCAAACTGTTTTCTGCTTTGATATCTCCCGAAATTCATAAAAAAGCTGCTGATAGGCTAGGTAAGGAAGCCGAAGAAAATCGGGAAAAATTCGATATGGATAAAATCAACAACTTATTTTCAATTCCCGACAAAGAGGGTATTGTGCCAATTTATCAAAAGAACTTATCGGTAAATATTCCGGCTGAAATTAAAGAAAAAAATTTTTCTTTTGATCATAAACACCTGCATCAAAACTATCGCTTGACCCTTCTTGATTTGTTTTTTTATGAAACTAATCTTAGGCGCCTTGAACTAATTTTGGATAAAATATCGGCAGAGATAGAAAATAACTTTTCTAAAAATATCGAGTTTTTAAAAAAATTTGCAAAAATATATAAAAATAAACCAGCTGGTATAAGATCAAAAGATTTTAATAACAAGATTAGAAAAATCTGGGCCAAAGCAGAAAGCAACGTTTTTAATATTGATTTTTGCGATGATCTCGCTTTCTTGGCGGATTTGTTGGGTTCAAGCACTTTAGGGGCTTCTTTTTATTTAGATAAAATTAAATTAAAGGAGTTTAATCCTTTAGTTTTAAAACTTTTTTTTAAATTTTTTCCGAAACAAATAAACCAGCTATCTGAGATAATTAAAGATAATAGAAAAGATTTGAATTTTTTTAAAAAAATCATCGATAGCCTGGAAACAGTTGACCATCCGGCTGCTTTAGGTATTTTTAAAAACTTATATAATCTAGCGCCGTTTTCTGCCAAAATCAAAATATTAGGTATTTTAAAAAATTACTCTGAATACGATGAAGATTTTATATTGTCTTTGGCAAAAAGCGAAAACTTTTATCTTCGTAAAAAAGTAGCTGAAATTGCAGTTAATTTTCCTGATCTTTACCGAAAAATAGCTCGAATTTTTCTTACCCGGACGAATTATTTTGGAATTAATTCTGAAACTATTTTAGAAAATTTAAATATAATCGAAGAGAGCTACCGCCGGCAAGCTAAGCCTTTTTTAATTAAATTAACAAAACGGAAATTTTTCTGGAACAGAAGAATACGAAAAAAAGCAAGGGAGATATTAGAGTCTTATTATGAAACAAAAAATTGAAAAATTTTTAAAAAACTTTTCATCTTGTTTTCAGTTGGTTCAAATGTATGGATGCCAGCATCCGGAATTTAATAAAGCTTTATTTGAAACTTACCAGAGTTTGCAGGCGGTATTAAGCGGCCAAAGAGAGTTAAATTTAGCTCTGGTTGGCGGAGAGCTAACCAGCGGAGATGATATATTTTTTGATTTAAGCAAAAGGCTGACAATTTTAATCAACAAATTTATCAGCAAGGGATTTGAAAAGATAACCTTCTCTGGTTCTGTTTCAAGAGAAGAGCTAAAAAATTTTTTTTTATTTCTCCTCGATTCTGACAGCGAAAACAACAATATAGAAGATTGTCTTAAGGACAGGGGCATCCAAAATATTCAACTTAATAAAATTAGGGAATTTTCTTCTCAAGGAGATAAACAGAAAAAAATTTCCCAAAAAGATATGGTTAAAGCCTTATATTCTCAATCGGTTTCTAGCCTGTCTTCTTCTTTAGGTGATCTCATCCAGGACCAATCGGTAGATATGACAAAATTTGGCTCTGTAGTGAATAATTTAATGGAAGGGGTTGGCTATCATTACCAGGAAATTCTAAAATTATCTAAAATAAAAGGCAAAGACGCCATTACCTTTGCCCACCTTTTAAATGTTTCCTTTCTGGCTATGCATTTTTCTAAATATTTAGGGTTTAATAACTCTGAATCCAGAGAAATAGGCTTAGCTTCTCTTTTTCACGATATTGGTAAACTTTATATTTCGAGTAAGATACTTAAAGGAGGAAAATTAACCGATGAAGAGTTTCAACAGATAAAGAGCCACTCTCTTTTGGGCGCCGATATTCTGCTTAAATTTGTCGATAAACTGGGTGAATTGGCGCCGGTTGTTGCTCTTGAGCATCACCTAAAATTTGATAGCGGCGGTTATCCTAAACTGCGATTTCGGCGTCAGCTTCACCTTGTTTCGATGCTGGTTTCGCTTTGCGATGTCTATGATGCATTGAGCCAGCGGCGCAGCTATAAAAATAGCTTCCCGCCAGAGCAAATTTATAAAATTATGAAAGAGGGAAGGGGGACACAGTTTCATCCGGGGCTTTTTGATAGTTTTTTCAAGTTTATGGGTGCTTGGCCTAACGGAACCGTTGTTTTACTTAGTGATGGTAAAATCGGCAGAGTTGTGGGGCAGAATTTTGATAATATTTTTGCGCCTAAGGTTGAAATAGTCTCTGAACCTTCGGAAGAGGTGGTTGACTTAAACAAAAACGGCACAACGGTAAAAATCGAAAAATCCCTTAACCCTTATAAGGAGGGAAAGGATTATTGTAAGTTTTGATATTTCTTTACTGTTTATAAAATATTTTACCCGCCTTATTTTTTGTGATATAGTTAATCAATCCGATTATGGCTAAAAAACCGGTAATTCATATTTTTCATATCTCTGATTTTGGAGGGCACAGCCAGGCTGCTGTTAATATTAAAGAAGCTATTTTGGCTAAAGAAGAGAATGCTGAGGTTGTAAATTTAAATAGTTTTCAGTATTTTTATCCTCGCACCGAAAAAGTAGTCGATACTATTTATAGCCTGGTAATCAAAAAAATCCCCTCTCTTTGGGGCAAGGCTTATGATAAAAAAACGCTGATTAAGCACCTAAGGCCTTGGCATACAATTGTTAATTATATTTGTTTCCGGAAATTACGTAAATATATAAAATTTAGCTGTCCGGATTGTTTTATTACAACTCAGGCTTTTCCTTGCGGGATAGTAGCCGACTATAAAAAGAAATATAAAGCAAAAATACCTCTCATTGCTGTGGTTACCGATTTTCATCCTCATCGTTTTTGGGTGCATTCCTCTGTTGACCGGTATGTAGTCGCTTCCCAGGAAGCAAAGCAAACATTGATTAAAGAAGGAGTAGACTCAGATAAAATATTTATTTTCGGAATTCCTATATCAATCAAATTCATGGGGTCCTCTGACCGGGAAGAGATAGCGAAAAAGTTCGGATTTTTTCCCAGATTAAAAGCGGTTTTAGTTATGGGAGGGGGGTTAGGTATTGGTCCAATTGAAGAAATTATCGCAAATCTTGATCGCTTGGATTATGATTTTCAAATAATCGGCGTTTGCGGCAAAAATAGGATTCTTTACCGCAAGCTGGAGAAAATAAAAAAGAAAACAAAAAAGCCTCTCTTTGTTTTTAGCTATATAGAGTGTATAGATAAAATTATGGATTTTTGTGATATTATTATTACTAAAGCGGGAGGAGTTACTATAGCGGAAGCTTTATGCAAAAAATTGGCAATAATCATTGCGAAACCAATTCCCGGCCAGGAAGAACTCAATGTAGATTTTCTTATTAGAAAAAAAGCGGTTATAAAAACAGATGATTTTGCTCAGATAAATAAAAGCGTTGCTGAATTAATCAAAAATCCGGATAAATTAAATTTTTTTAAAAAAAGTGCGGGAAAAACTTCTTTAGGAAATTCTTCTGCGCAAATAGCAGATTTGGTGCTTGAACGTATTCAATAATGTATTATCTCTTTATTTTGGGAAAAATTATTGTCTTAGGCCTGCCGCGGATAATCTCTTATAAAATAGCAAAAGTTTTTGCTTTAATCCACTTTTATTTTTCTAAAAAAGACAGAGAAGCGGTTTTATTTAATCTTGCCTTTATCGTTGCTCAAAAAAATAAAAGAAAAAAAATAGCAAAAAAAGTTTTTATTAATTTTGCCTATTACCTTACCGATTTTTTCCGTTATTCAAAATTAAATAGTAAATTTATCAAAAAATATGTGGAATTTGAAGGGATAGAATATATTGACCGGCTCAGTAAAAAAGGCCGGGGAGCAGTCTTGCTTACCGCTCATTTAGGCAATTATGAATTAGGCGGGGCCATAATGTCTCTTTTGGGTTACCCGCTCTCGGTGGTAGCCTTGCCTCATCTTGATTTACGAACTAATAATTTTTTTAACAAACAACGTAAAAGAGTCGGGATTGAGGTCATACCTACTGGCTTAGCGGTAAAAAAAAGTATATCGGTTTTAAAAAAAGGAAAATTTTTAGCTTTATTGGGTGATAGAGATTTTTCCCATTCCGGAAAAAAGGAAAAAGTGTTTTCAGAGAATGTATATATTCCCCGCGGCGCAGCTTTTTTCGCAAAAAAAACCGGGGCTGCGGTAGTTCCGGCTTTTTTTGTCCGTGAAAATAAGTACTATTACCGTCTTATCTTTGAAAAAGAGCTGGACTATAACCGAGATAGCAAAGATGCCGAAGAAGAAATAATTTCAAAGTATGTATCTGTATTAGAAAAATATCTAAAAAAATACCCGGATCAATGGTATCTATTTCAGAAATACTGGCAATAATCGTGATAGGAAGGTTCCGAAGGATGATGGACGAGGGACGAAAGGACGCAATCGTCTGTCGTCTTAGTGAAACGATCGTCTGTCGTCCATCGGAATGGTGCGATGGGTTAAAAGATGGTTAGTAAAACTATGCGAATATGGGCAATAATTCCCGCTTACAATGAAGCTGATGGTTTAGGTAAATTCCTTGTTAAAATAAAGGAGAAAAATCTATCAATATTGGTAGTTGATGATGGTTCGGTGGATAATACTTACCAGGTTGCGAAACGATATGCCGACATAGTAATTAAGAATCAAAGGAATTTTGGCAAGGGGCTTTCTTTACGTGAGGGGATTAATTATTTAATTAATAATAAATATTTTGATTTTATAATCACTATGGATGCTGATGGCCAGCATAGTTCGGATGATTTAGATAAATTTATTAATGCAGCTAAACAAGGGAGTTTATTTGTAATCGGAAACAGGATGGAAAATCCTAAAGGTATGCCAAAAACCAGGATTATTACCAATCATTTTATGTCTTGGTTAATTTCAAAGATTGCCCGGCAGCGTATTCCTGATTCTCAATGCGGTTACCGTTTGATCAAAAGAGAAGTTATAGAAAAATTAACTATAAAGACCAAAAAATTTGAAATAGAATCAGAGATGTTAATAAATATCTCAAAATTAGGTTATTCGATAAAAAGTATTCCCATTAAAACTATCTATCATAAAAATGTTTCCAGTAAAATTAAACCTTTTTCTGACACGTTTCGGTTTGTTAAATTTATTTTAAGGTTAAATGATGGATAAGCAGCAATCTAAACTTTTAAGAGAAAAAATGGTTCTGCATCAGTTAGCTGGCAGAGGGGTTAACGATTCTAAAGTTTTACAAGCTTTTAGAGAGGTGCCTCGAGAAGTATTTGTTCCCGAGCCGGTGAAAGAGCACGCTTATCAAGACAGCCCTCTTTCTATCGGAAGCGGCCAGACTATTTCACAACCCTACATTGTTGCCCTGATGACTGAGTTGCTTGAGGTTAAGCCGGGAGATAAGGTGTTGGAGGTAGGTACCGGTTCTGGTTATCAAGCTGCAATTTTACTAAAAATGGAGGCTAAAGTTTACGGAGTAGAAAGATATTCGAATTTAGCTAAAGAAGCAAAAGAAAAAATTACAGCTTTAGGCTATACGATAAAAATAAAAATTGGAGACGGGACTTTAGGTTGGCGTGAATTTGCGCCTTTTGATAAAATTGTCGTAACCGCAGCAGCGCCAAAAGCGCCGCAAAGCTTATTAGAGCAACTTACGGTAGGGGGGAAGCTGGTGATCCCACTGGGGTCTCGATTTAGCCAAGAAATAACCATAGTTGAAAAAAGAGCAAAAGATGAATTTAGTTCAAAAGCAGTCTGTGGCTGTGTCTTTGTACCTTTAATTGGCGAGGAAGGCTGGAATGAGCTTGCCTGATTTATTGTTGATGATAAAAAAAGAGTTAATGGTAATTGGTGTTGCCACTTTACCTATTTTTGAATTAAGGGGTTCAATCCCTTTAGGGGTGAGTTTTGGTTTATCTATTTATAAAGTTTATTTTTTATCGGTATTAGGCAACTTGCTTCCAGTTGTCCCCTTACTTTTGTTTTTTAAACTATTTTTTCATAAGCTAGAAGGTCTTCCAATTATTGGCAATTTTTTTTCCCGCTGGTTTAGGCGGGTTGAGAAGAAATCCGGGCTTGTGGAGAGGTGGGGTTTTTGGGGGCTGGTTCTTTTAGTGGCAATACCTCTTCCTGTAACTGGCGCCTGGACTGGAACAGTAGCTGCTAATTTATTTGAATTGCGAATTAGGCGGTCATTTTTTGCTATACTAATGGGAGTTTTAATTGCCGGTATAATCGTAAGCCTGGTGGTAAAAGGAATAATCAGCACAAACATTTTCATCCGCTCCTTATAGGGGACGTTTCCCTCCTTCATAAACTCTTGTTAGCCAACGGTTTATAAACTGCCATTTTCCGTTTATTTTCGGAAAACGCTGCTTCACAACTCCTTTATTAGCAGTAACTTACAACAGAGGGAAACGTCCCTTCTTGTGGTGGATTTAGGGTTTTAAATTAAATAATGTCGCAATATGAGTTACAATTCACCTCATTTTTTGTGACAAGATATTTTTCTACCGTCTTTTTTGTTTTTTGTTATAATTAATTTTCTGGAGTTAACATGAAAATAATTAATAAAAAAATATTAGCTAAAACTCAAATCACAAAGATAGTTCAATTCAAGCTCGATGCGCCGGCTATTGCCAAAAAGGCAAAGGCTGGCCAGTTTGTAGTGGTGATGGCAACTGAAAAATCAGAAAGAATTCCTTTAACTTTAGTTGATAGCAATCCCAAAGAAGGTACTATTGTTTTAATTGTTCAGGAGGCTGGTTTTAGTACCAAGCAGCTAGGTGAATTTCAAGAAGGGGATTCTCTTTATTCGGTTACAGGGCCCTTGGGTCATTCTACAGAAATTAAAAATCACGGAAAAATAATTTTGGTGGGAGGCGGAGTAGGGATTGCTGAAATTTATCCGGTTGCCAAAGCGCTAAAAAAGGTTGGTAATGATCTTACAGTTATTATTGGGGCAAAAACAAAAGAACTATTAATTTTAGAAAAAAAATTAAAAGAATTGGCTGATAGTTTATGTATTGCAACTGATGATGGTTCATCCGGCAGGAAAGGTTTTGTTACTGATATTTTAGATGAGCTAATAAATAAACAAAGATATGATTTAGTTTATGCAGTAGGTCCGCTTGTTATGATGCAAGAGGTGGCAAAACGCACTAAAGAAAGAAATATCAAAACTTTAGTTTCTTTATCGGTTTTGATGGTAGATGCAACTGGTATGTGTGGCTGCTGCCGGGTTTCAGTAGGTGGTGAAACTAAATTTGCTTGCGTTGATGGGCCGGAATTTGATGCTCATTTGGTGGATTGGGGCGAGTTGGGAAAAAGGAATAATGTTTATAAAAAACAGGAAAATCATATTTGTCGATTGAATAATTTATGAAAAAAGAAGCCGTAAAAGTAAATGAATTAAAAGCTCAAGAAAGATCTTCTTCTTTTTCTGAAGTAGTCTTAGGTTATTTTGAAAAACAAGCATTACAAGAGGCACAAAGATGCCTGCAGTGTAAGAATCCTACTTGCAGTCAAGGGTGTCCGGTAGGTATAGATATAAAGAAATTTATTGCTCAAATTACCCAAAAGAATTATGAAGATGCATATAATACAATAAAAGAGAAGAATAATTTTCCTTCAATCTGTGGCCGGGTTTGTCCTGCTGAATACCAATGCCGCAAGGCATGTATTCTTAGCAAAAAAGACTCTCCTTTTGCTAGCGATCAGGCTATTAATATCCATTTTTTAGAAAGATTTGTCGGTGATTTTGCTATAAAAAACGAACTAGAACCTTCTTTGGCTAAAGACAGGAGGCTCTCTAAGTTTAAAGTTGCAATAGTTGGTTCCGGCCCGGCTGGATTGTGTGTGGCCGGAGAATTAGCAAGGTCAGGCGTAAAGGTGACCGTTTATGAAGCCTTGCATAAGACAGGAGGAGTCCTTAGGTACGGGATACCGCCTTTTAGGCTGCCGCGTAATATTTTAGATTTTGAGATTGATTATCTAAAAAAGTTAGGGGTAGAATTTGTACTTAATTTTATAGTTGGCAGAACTAAATCTCTAGAGGAGCTTTTTAAGGAAGGTTATTCAGCGGTATTTTTAGGATTAGGAGCAGGGGTTCCTTCATTTTTAGGTCTCGATGGTGAAAATTTATGTAATGTTTATTCTGCTAATGAATTTTTAACTAGAATTAATTTAATGAAAGCTTATAAATTTCCTCAGTATCATACGCCAATAAATGCAGGAAAAAGTATTGTTGTTATCGGTGGCGGTAATACTGCAATTGATGCAGCCAGGGCAGCTTTACGTTTGCAAAAAATACAGGCAATACCGGAAAATACTACAATAATTTACCGCCGGACTGAAACAGAAATGCCGGCTCGGCGGCTAGAAATAGAGCATGCTAGGCAAGAAGGGGTAAACTTTAAGTTTTTGGTACAACCGGTTGGTTTTAAAGGCAATGAGCAAGGCTTTATTGAAAAAATTGAGTGCCTTGAGTGTAAATTAGGCAAGCCGGATTCATCGGGAAGAAGAAGGCCGATTCCCCAGGAAGGAAGTAACTTTTTTATGGAATCAGAAACTGCAATAATTGCGGTAGGTTTAAAAGCAAATACTCTTCTTACCGGAGTTACTCCTGAGTTAAAAGTTGATAAATATTCGGATTTAGTTGTTGATCCTAAAACAATGCAGACTTCAATTGAAGGTGTTTATGCCGGAGGAGATATTGTTGGCGGTGAAGGTACGGTTATTGAAGCTTTTGGGACGGCAAAAAAAGCCGCCGCAAGCATCAAAAGAGGATTGATTTAAAATCCGAAGCACGAAATCCAAATTTCGAAACAACATCGAATAACCGAAATCTCAATACCCGAAACAGAAAACCGTTTTGATATTAGAAAATTCAAATTTTGGATTTATTTCGGATTTCGATATTCGGATTTCGGATTTAATTAGATAAGTTAATTAAATCCTTGACATCTAATAATATATTGATAAATTAATATCAGGACAAAGGCGTCCTTTCTCTATTAATTTATGAGGGAGGACGCTATTTTTTTATCCAGACATGCTTAATTAATGAACAAATATTGATTAAAAGGAGGTTTAAGATGGTTCAATGGCCAAAGATGAATGATGCCTTAGGTGTAGTTAACAGAGGCCAATCTGCCGAATCAGGCCTTTGTACGCTTTGTCAGTCAGATTGCCGGGGCAAGTGCGAGACTTGGCTATCTTGTCTTAAAGGGCGAAAAATGCTTTATCCGCGTGATTTCGGTACAATTACATCCGGTGCATCGAATACAAAACATTTAGGTGTTGCTTATGAGACAATAAGAATTGATGGTTATAACTATGGCTCGAAAGGCCAAAAAGAAGGCCTTACCGCTTCAGAAGATGATTGTATATTTCCTAACGCATCAATTGAAACATCATTTGGCAAAGAAGTAAAAACTAAAGCAAGAGTGCCGATTATGACCGGCGCTTTAGGGTCTACTTTTATTGCTGCTAAATATTGGGAATCTTTTGCAATTGGAGCAGCTTTAGTAGGTTATCCTATTGTGGTAGGAGAAAATGTGGTTGGTGTAGACAAGCAAGCTGTGATTGAAAATGGAAAGATTCAAAAAGCACCTGAACTAGATAGAAGAATCAATACTTTCTTGCGTTACTATGACGGATATGGGGCAATAATAGTTCAGCTTAATGTGGAAGATACACGCAATGGTGTGGCAGAGTATGTGATAGATAAATTTGGTGACAAGGTTATCATTGAGCTTAAGTGGGGCCAAGGCGCAAAAGATATCGGGGGAGAGATTCAAGTTACTTCTCTGGACTATGCTCTATTTTTAAAGAATAGAGGTTATGTAGTTGATCCTGATCCTACAATTCCTGAAGTCCAAGAAGCTTTTAAGCATAAAGCGATTAAGGCTTTTGCCCGCCATAGCCGCCTAGGTTATACATCTCTGCAGTCAGAAAGTGATGTTAAGAAAAAATTTACCGAATCTGTAGATTATTTGCGTAAATTAGGTTATAAAAGGATTTCTTTAAAAACTGGCTCCTATGGTATGGAAGCTTTAGCCATGGCCATTAAATATGCTACAGAGGCTAAATTAGACCTTTTAACTATTGATGGGTCAGGTGGAGGAACCGGGATGAGCCCTTGGAATATGATGCAGAACTGGGGAGTTCCTTCGGTAAATCTTCATGCTAAAGCCTATGAATATGCAAAAATTTTAGCCGATAAAGGCCAAGATGTAGTAGACATGGCTTTTGCCGGAGGCCTAGCCAGAGAAGATCATATTTTTAAAGCAATTGCCTTAGGGGCACCGTTTACGAAACTGGTTTGTATGGGTCGAGGCTTGATGATTCCAGGGTTTTTAGGTTCAAATATCGAAGGAGTATTAAATCCGGACAGAAAAGAACAGCTAAACGGGAATTGGGATAAACTACCCGCTTCAGTTGCTAAATTTGGAACTACCGCTGATGAAATTTTTGCAGGATATGCAGGAGTTCAAAAGAAAGTCGGGAAAGATGAGATGAAAAATATCCCTCTGGGTGCGGTTGCTGCCTGGACCTTATCTGATAAACTGGGAGCAGGATTACAGCAGCTGATGGCGGGAGCAAGAAAGTTTTCCTTACCAGAAATCAACCGTGATGATGTTTATGCCGGAAACAGAGAAACTCAAAAAGAAACCGGCCTCAAATACATCACCGAAAAAAACGACCAACAAGCCAAAAAAATCTTAGAAGGTTAATCAGAACCTAGCAGATAGATAAACGCCTCTCTTAACGGAGAGGCGTTTTTATATTTTATAATCATCTCTTCCCACCTACGCGGTGGGAAAGTCTTTGCAAATCAATTACTTATAAATTTAATTCCCACCGCGTAGGTGGGAATTAAAAGTAAGCGGTTACATTAAGAGGCGATTTAACCTTGAAAGGGGGCAATTAAATATTGTATATATTAATTGTCATTAAAACCCTATTCTTGGATTAAGGAGGCAAAAACATGCCTCCTTTTTTCAAAAAATAGTTGACATTATTTTTTTTCTGTGTTATCTTTAATCTAACAGTGATGTTAACAGGCAAAGTTGCCCTTGACAGACGTGCTAATTAGATAGCTCGCTTGCCAAGGGTTTTTTTATTTCAAGCACACCGTAGGTGCCCCACCAAACAAAGCAGTAACATACCAAAGCAGGTTTTTGAAAGGAATTTCTAGTTCCAGCTTGATTTAATAGAAAAGATTGCTACAATAAATAGTAGTGATTTTTTCAAAACCCTTAAGAAAAGGAGAGTAAAATGAACAGAAAAGATTTTACCAAAAAAGATGTTTTAAAGGCTGTTAAAGAAAATGATGTAAAGTTTATAAGGCTTTGGTTTGCCGATATCAATGGCCAAATGAAAGGTTTTGCTATAACCAAAGAAGAGCTTGACAATGCTCTAGAAGATGGGATGGGTTTTGATGGTTCTTCTATTCAGGGCTTTGCTCGGATTGATGAATCAGATATGGTAGCTATGCCTGATCCGTCCACTTTTAGAATTTTACCTTATCGGCCGAAAGAAAAAGCTGTAGCTGGGATGCTTTGTGATATCTTAAAACCGGATAGAACCCCTTACGAAGGAGATAGCCGTTATATATTAAAGAAAATGCTAAAAAAAGCAAAGGCTAAAGATTATGATTTCTATATTGGGCCTGAGCTTGAATTTTTTATTTTCCGCAACGAAAAAGGAACAGAAATTTTAGATG
>JAIPHC010000030.1 GCA_021735405.1 Candidatus Omnitrophota bacterium
ACCCTCCTTTTGAAAGATTAATAGGGGACTTAGAAGGGGCTTATTCCCGGAGAATAAATATCCAACATCGCGTAGTTTATCAAATTATAAAAAAACACAAAACCATAAAAATTATCCGATTATGGACACATTATGAATAGGTTTAGGCAAAAATGAAAATATTAATTAGTAGGATAGATAAAGGGTCTGTTAAGGTAGAGGGAGAGGTTAGGGCTTCTATAGAAAAAGGGTTAGCGGTATTTGTCGGTATTGAGTCTGGCGACACCGAGTCAACCCTCATAACTGCTTCTGAAAAAGTTGTCAACACGCGTCTTTTTGCCGGCAATTCCGGAAAGCTTTCGCAATCGGTTAAAGAAAAAGGTTATTCAATTCTTTGTATTCCCAACTTTACCCTTTGCGCTTCAACTAAAAAGGGGAGGCGGCCGTCTTTTGAGAAAGCGATGCAGCCTGATGCCGCAAAAAAAATGTTTGCTAAATTCATAGTTTTACTGCAAAATAAAATAAATGTTCAATCAGGAGTATTTGGCGCTGATATGGCTATCAATATCGAGCTGAACGGCCCAGTTAACATTGTATTAGAAATATAATAAAAGTACCGATGAACGAAGGACGACGGATGAAAACCTGCCTGCCGGCAGGCAGGGACGAAATCGTCTATCGTCTGAGCAAAGCGGTCGTCTGTCGTCTTTCGGAACAAAACTATAAACACGATGCATCCTATCCTTTTTAAAATCGGCCCGGTAACAATTTACACCTACGGATTTTTTGTATTTTTAGGAGTATTGTTTGGATACCTTATTTCGCAAAAAAGAGCTAAAGAATCAGGAATTGATAAGCAGCAATTTTCAAATATATTTTTTCAGGCATTAATCGCCGGTTTTATCGGAGCGCGGATTGTATACATAATCATAAACTGGCAGTATTTCCTAAACGAACCTTTAAATATTTTATTCAGCCGCAGCGGTTTTGTTTTTTATGGCGGAATAATTTTTGGGATATTTTCTATTTTTTTGTCATCGAAAAAATATAAAATTAAGTTTCTAAAAATTACCGACATTTTTGCATTAGCTATTCCTTTAGCTCATAGTTTTGGCAGAATCGGTTGTTTTTTTTATGGCTGCTGCTACGGCTTACCGACTCAATCTTTTCTGGGAATCAAATTTCCTCTCGATTCACCAGCTGGATCCTGGGACGTTAAGGTAATTCCAACCCAAATAATCTCGGCGGTTTTTTTATTTATATTGTTTGTATTTCTCTTTAAAGTTCGAAATAAAGCAAAGAGCCCCGGCAAGCTTACCGGTTATTATCTTTTAATCTATGGATTTTTTAGATTTATTATCGAATTTTTTCGCGGTGACCCGCGGGGATTTTTCTTTGTTTTTTCAACTTCACAATGGCTATCATTATTATTGATTTTTTTAGCGAGTATAATTTTAAATAAAAAAAGTGGGCAGAAATGAAATTTACTACTTCAATTCATTGTATGGACGGAAGAATCCAGGAACCAATAATAAAGTACCTAAAAGATAATTACAACGCAAGTTACGTTGACACAATAACCGAAGCCGGCCCTTGTAAAATAATCGCCGAAGGCAGCGCTACTAAAACAATTAATTCAATTCTAAAAAGAACAAATTTATCTATAGATAAACACGGTTCAACCTTAATTGCTGTTTCAGGCCACTATGATTGCGCCGGAAACCCCGCCGGCCCTAAAGAACATCTAAAACAAATAAAAAAATCTGTTTTATTTTTAAAAAATACTTTCCCAAAAATAAAGATAATTGGTTTATGGATCGATTCAAAATGGCAAATCAATAAATTATCCAATCCTTGAATAAGCTATAAATTTAAGTATAATAATCTACTATGATAAATATAGCTTTAGCTCAAATGAATTCAACTGTCGGCGATTTAAAGGGGAATTCTGAAAAAATTATCGAAACAGTTAAAAAGGCTAGGAAAAACAAAGCAAACTTTATAGTTTTTCCCGAGCTGGCTTTAACCGGATACCCCCCTGAAGATCTTTTATTAAAAAATTATTTCATTAAACAAAATTATAAATTTCTCAATAAAATCAAAAAAGAAACCGCCGCTATCACCCTGCTTATAGGCTTTGTTGATAAAAACAAGCGTAAAACCTATAACAGCTGCGCCATAATCCAGGATAAAAAAATAATTGATATCTATCATAAAATTTATCTACCCAATTATGGAGTTTTTGACGAAAAAAGGTATTTTTCCCCGGGAAAAACCCTGCCTATTTATGAAATCAATAAGAAAAAATTTACTTTAACTATCTGCCAAGATATCTGGGCCAAAAAGCACTTAAATGCATTAAAAGGGAAAAAACTTGATTTTATTATAAATATTTCTGCTTCGCCATTTAGCATAAATAAAAATAAGCAGAGGCAAAAAATTATCTCATCTTTGGCAAAGAATACAAAAAGCTTTATTTTTTATTGTAACCTTGTTGGAGGCCAGGATGAAATAGTTTTTGACGGAAATAGCCTAATCTACTCGCCAGAGGCAAAACCGTTAAAACAAGCGAAAAAATTTCAAACAGATATACTTTATTTTAATCTAAGAAAACATAGAAAAAAGGCAATAAAAATAAAATCAAATAAAATCGAAAATATCTATTTTGCCCTTTCTCTGGGGATAAAAGATTATATGAAAAAGAACAACTTCAAAAAAGCGATTTTAGGTTTAAGCGGCGGGCTGGATTCGGCGGTAACCTTAGCTATTGTCGCAAAAGCTATTGGTTCAAGTAAAATAAATGCCCTGATTATGCCTTCTTGTTATTCATCTCCGGAAAGCTTAACTGACGCAATTAAGCTCTGTAAAAACCTTAAGATAAAATATTATAAAATAGAAATTGATAATATTTTTAATAATTTTAATCAAAATTTAAGGCCCTATTTTAAAAACCTGCCTCCCGACAGCAGCGAAGAAAATCTCCAAGCCAGGATTAGAGGAAATCTACTTATGGCATTTTCTAATAAATTTGGCCATTTAGTCATAACTACCGGCAATAAAAGTGAGATCTCCTGCGGCTATTGCACTCTCTATGGCGACATGGCTGGCGGCTTTGGGGTGTTAAAGGATGTCTACAAAACATCAGCTTATCAGATAGCTCGTTTTATAAACAAAAAAAATAAAAAAAGAATAATACCTGAATCGATAATCAAAAAAGCGCCTTCGGCAGAGTTAAGGCCGGATCAAAAAGATACAGACAATTTACCCGAATACGCTCTTTTAGATAAAATATTGCATCTCTACATCGAAAAAAACTTAGGATTTCAGGAAATTGTAAAAAACGGTTTTGATAAACAAATTGTTAAAAAAATTATAAAGATGGTAGATTCTTCTGAATACAAAAGAAGGCAGGCTCCAATTGGAATCAAAATCAGCGAACGCGCTTTTGGGAAAGACCGCCGAATGCCGATAACAAACAACTTCACAAGCTAAAATGACTGATGTATTTGTAGGTTTAGGTTCAAATCTCGGCGACAGATGGAAAAATTTAACAAAAGCCATTAAAAAAATAAACGCTATCGAAGATACAAAAATAGTAAAAAAATCTTCTTTTCTCAAAACAAAGCCGCATCAAGCCCCCGGGCCGGATTATTTAAACGGTGTGGTAAAAATAACTACGAATTTAAATCCGGAAAAACTGCTGGATAAATTAAAAGAAATAGAAGAAAGATTGGGGCGAAAACAAGCTTTTAAAAATGCGCCGCGGATAATTGATTTGGATATACTATTATACGGAAAACAAAAAATAAAAACCAATAAGCTAACGATTCCTCATCCCGGAATAAAAACCAGAAACTTCCTTAAAAAACTTCTTTTAGAAATCGAACCAAACCTAAAATGATCACCACAAAAAGTATCCCGAAAATAAAAAAATTGCTAGGAAAATCCAAAAGAAATAGAAAAATAATTGGTTTTGTCCCTACTATGGGAGCCTTGCACAAAGGGCACCTTTCTTTGATTGATAAAGCAAAAAAGGAAAGCAATTTCCTAGTGGTAAGCATATTTATCAATCCCTTGCAATTTGGCCCATCTGAAGATTTCAAAAAATACCCGCGCAATATCAAAAAAGATAAAAAATTGCTAAAAAAACACGGAGTTAACCTTTTATTTTATCCCCAAGCTGATAAAATATATACTCCTGATTTTTCTACTTTTGTTCAGGAAAAAGAAATAAGCAAAAAATTATGCGGAAAATCCCGTCCCGGGCATTTCCAAGGAGTAACTACGATAGTTACAAAGCTTTTTAACATAGTTGAACCTGATCTATCTTATTTTGGGCAAAAAGATTACCAACAAGCTCTGATTATTAAAAAAATAGTAAAAGATTTAAACTTTGCTGCCAAAATAAAAATTGCTCCGATTGTAAGAGAAAAAGACAAATTAGCTTTAAGTTCACGCAATGCCTATCTTAACAAAAAAGAACGCAAAGAAAGCCGGGCTATTTACCAAGCTTTATTCCAAGCAAAAAAAATGGTAAAAGACAAAGAAAAAAACCCGAAAAAAATAATTAAAGAAATGAAAAAAATAATAGAAAAAAAACCAACAGCAAAAATCGATTATATTGAAATCCGTAAAGCCAAAAATTTAGAAAAAATTAGAAAAATAAAAGGAAAAATTTTCATTGGGGTTGCTGTCTATTTTGGCAAAACGCGCCTCATTGATAATATTATTATACAAAGCAAAACTTAAGCACAACAAAAATAGAGGAGAAAAAAATGAAAAAAATAGGGATAGTTGGCTGCGGCGCAATCGGAGAAGGCGTTGCCTTATCTATTAATAAGGCCGCATCCAACCAATTTGTTCTTACTGCTTTAGCTGACAAAAGAAAAACCGCTGCAGTTTCTCTTAATAAAAAACTTTCGAAAAAGGCAAAAATAAAAAATATAAAAAAATTAGTTGAGGAAGTAGATTTGGTAATAGAAGCCGCTTCTCAGGCCGCTGCTTTAGAGGTGATCCAGCATGCTTTAGGCCACAAGAAAGATTTAATCATCTTAAGCGTGGGAGCTTTAATAAAAAATCCAAATATCATAAAAGAAATTCGGACCAAAAAAATAAATCTCTATATACCGTCGGGAGCAATATCCGGAATAGACGGCCTGGCAGCTTTGTCTCAAGGGAATATAAAAAAGATGACCCTTACAACCTCTAAACCTCCGGCTGGTTTAGCCGGGGCTAAATATTTAAAAAATAAAAAAATTAATATGGGCAAAGCAATAAAACCGGTTACTATTTTTTCCGGGAATGTCACCGAAGCCATAAGGCATTTTCCTAAAAATATTAATGTAGCTGCGACTCTGTTTCTTGCATCTAAATTTGATAAAATTAAGGTTATAATTAAATTAAATCCAAAAATCAAAAAAAATATCCATAAAATAGAAGCTGTAGCTGATGAGGCAAAAATAAAGATAGAGGTTGAAAATGCTTCTTCAAAAATGAATCCCAAAACGAGCGCTTTAACAATTCTTTCAGTTCAACATCTTCTTGAAAAAATTTTTTCTTCCTTCAAAATAGGAACCTAATATCTGTGTGTATCTCTTTTAATCTGTGTAAATCAGTTTTTTAATTATGAATAACTATATATCAATAAAAGGGGCTAAAGAACATAATTTAAAAAAGATAAATGTCAAAATCCCCAAAAACAAGATAACTGTAATCACCGGACTTTCCGGATCAGGAAAATCCTCGCTTGCTTTTGATACCATCTATGCTGAAGGCCAACGCCGCTATGTGGAAAGCTTATCCAGCTATGCCCGCCAATTCCTCGAACAGCTAAAAAAACCCGACATTGAGCATATCGACGGGCTTTCTCCCGCAATCGCCATTGAACAAAAAAAAGCCGGCGGGTCCCTGCGCTCAATCGTTGCTACCCAAACCGAAATATATGATTACCTGCGCCTTTTATACGCAAGAATCGGAAAACCGCGCTGCCCCAGGTGCAAGCGGCAAATATCCAAACAAACCCCTCAGGAAATAGTCGATCATCTGATAGAATCGTTTAGGGGCCATAAAATTTTTATCCTTGCGCCGGTTATCCGCGGCAAAAAAGGAACTTATCAAGCTTTATTTAAACGCCTTCTCAAAGAAGGCTTTTCCCGGATAAGAGTCGACAACCAAATCTATAACTTAGACGAAGAAATTAAAATTAGCCGTTACAAAATTCATAATATTGAGATTTTAGTTGACCGGATAAAAGTATCAAAAAAAGATGAAAAACGAATCGCCGCCTCAGTTGAAACAGCAATTAAATATTCAGAAGGCTATATCTTAATTTATAATTTAAGCAAAAATAAAGAAACTTTATTCAATACCCACCTAAACTGCGCTCATTGTCAACTATCCTTTCCCAAACTTGAACCCAGGCTGTTTTCCTTCAACTCTCCCTATGGAGCTTGCCCGGCTTGTAACGGTCTTGGAATTCACCTCGAATTTGATCCTGATTTGATTATCCCCGACAAAAGCAAAAGCCTTTCTCAAGGAGCGATTGAACCTTTTCGGAGAGGAAGCAGGGGGTCGATGATGTACTATCGGGCTCTATTGAGGGAGTTATCTGATCAGCTCAACATCTCGATGGATACTCCTTATGAAAAACTTTCAAAAAAAATACAAAAAACTATCCTTTACGGAGACAACACGATTTACCTCTGGTCTAAACCGCATGAAGGCGTTATTCCTCATCTCGAACGAATATTTAATAAAACTGATTCTCAATACCGCAAACATGATATTGCAAACTACATGTCAAAACTTCCCTGCCCTAAATGTAAGGGGATGCGTTTAAAAAAAGAATCTCTTTCGGTGTTTGTGGGAAAACATAATATTTGGGAAATAATCCGCATGGATATTAAAACCGCTTTTGACTTTTTTTCTCAGCTAAAACTAACAAATTCAGAGAAAAAAATCGCTCAAGAAATTATTAAAGAAATAAAAAAAAGATTGCAATTTTGTTTGACTGTCGGGCTTTCCTATATCTGTCTGGACCGGCTTCGCTCCACTCTCTCCGGAGGAGAAGCCCAGAGGATAAGATTGGCCACTCAAGTTGGTTCTGCCCTCTCAGGCGTAATTTATATCCTTGATGAACCAACCATCGGGCTTCACCCCCGCGATGATAAAAATTTAATCAAAACCTTAGAAAAACTAAAAAAAATAGGAAATACAGTAATTGTAGTAGAGCATGACAAGCAAATGATTGAGGCCTCCGATTATATTATTGATTTAGGCCCCGCAGCCGGAATTGAAGGGGGAGAAGTGGTCTATGCAGGAAAAACAAATGGCATAAAACAATCTAAATCCTTAACCGGACAATATCTGAACCGGAAAAAAGAAATCGAAATACCAAAAAAAAGAAGAAACTATCAAAACAAACCTCATCTTGAAATAATCGGAGCCGCTGAGCATAATTTAAAAAACATAGATGTAAAGTTTCCTTTAGAAAACTTTATTTGCGTAACCGGAGTCTCCGGATCAGGAAAATCCACATTAGTTGAAGATATACTTTATCGGGCTTTAGCAAAAAATATCTATAATTCACGCCTCAAACCCGGTAATTTTAAAAAAATTAACGGCCTAAAAAATATTGATAAAGTAATTATCGTTGATCAATCTCCGATTGGCAGAACTCCGCGCTCTAACCCCGCCACCTATACCGGAGTACTTACGCCAATCAGAGACCTTTTCAGCAAACTACCTGAAGCACGGGCCAGAGGATTTAAAAAATCACGTTTTAGTTTTAATCTTGCCGGCGGCCGTTGCCAAGCTTGCCGGGGTGAAGGAACTAAAAAAATCGAAATGCATTTTTTACCGGATATCTACATACCTTGTGAAATCTGCCAAGGACAAAGGTTTAATAAGCAAACTTTAGAAGTAAAATATAAAGGAAAAAGCATATCCGATGTCTTAGACTTAAACATTGATCAGGCCTACCAGCTGTTTAACAACATCCCTTCTGTAACAAACATCCTTAAAACCATTAAAGATGTGGGCCTGGGCTACATAAAACTAGGCCAGCCGGCAACGACTTTATCCGGAGGAGAAGCCCAGAGGATAAAATTAGCTTCACAATTGCGCAAAAAAGCAACCGGAAAAACTCTTTATATCCTTGACGAACCGACTACTGGTTTGCATTTTGAAGATATTAAAAAGCTTCTTTTTGTTCTCCAAAAATTAGTAGATAAAAAAAATACAATTTGTATAATCGAACACAACCTGGACGTAATAAAATGCGCTGATTATGTTATCGATTTAGGCCCTGATGGAGGAGAAGGCGGCGGCAGGATAATCAGCTCCGGAAGCCCGGAAGAGATATCTAAGTCCAGGAAATCCTACACCGGCGGTTTTTTAAAAGAATTTTTTAATTAGCAAGCTTGCAATTGACAGAGGCTTGATACATGATAATATTGATTACCACAAAATGAATAAAACAACGATAATCGCTTTAATAAGTCTTTTTTTATTTTTTACTCTTGAGCCTTTTGCCTTTTCTGAAAATGATTATCTGGCTCAAGAAAAATTTCAAATAGCATCAGGGGCGTTTTCCGATGAGTTTTATCAAGCGTCTCTATCTTTATTTAAAAAATTTCTTAAAGACTTCCCCGAAAGCGGACTGGCCCCAAAAGCGCGGCTATATATCGCCAAGTGCCTATACCACCAACAAAAATATTCAAAAAGCTTAGCTGAATTAGAGCAATTAAAAAAACTGCATCCTGCCGAGCTAAAAGACCAAATCAATTATTGGTTGGCTAAAACATTTTTTAAAAAGAAGGAATTTACAAACTGCCTAAACCATTTAAAAAAAATAAAAAAAGATAGTCAATCCGGTTACTACCAAAAAGCGAAATATCTTCAAGCCTTAGCCTATCTGGAATTAAATCAAACCGGGGAAGCAAAACTTAAATTTGAAAAAATTATTAAGGAATCCATTGATCAAGATTTAGTCGATACTTCCTATCAAAACCTGCTGCAAATTTACAGCAAAGAAGACAATTTTTATAAGATAGATTCTTCAGCAAAAGAATATTTAAAAAATAACCCGCAAACAAAGATTAAAGACCGCATATATCTTTATTTAGCAAATTCCTGCCGCAAAAAAAATAACTTTAAAGAAGCTCTGCATTACTATCAAAAATCCCTTGCTGCCACAGACAACAATGATTTACGTGACCTTATTTACCGGAGGATAGGCTTAACCTATTTAAAACAAGAAAAACCTTCTTTAGCCAAAAGGACTATCGATAAAATAGTCGAAGACGAATTAAGGCTTTTTCTCCAAGGAACATACTATTTTGACACCAATGACTACATCCAAGCGCTGGAAACTTTTAGCATCTACCTTGAAAAGTATCCCCAGGGAAAATTTTTAGCTCAAGTTTGCCTGAAAAAAGCAGATACTTTATATGAAATGGGAAGAATTAATGATTCTCTTTCAGCATACAGCAACATTTTTAAAAAATTTCCAGAATCAACCCCTTCAAACATAAAAAATAAAGCTCATTACGGCCTGGCTTGGTGTTATTTAAAAAACAATAATTTTAAAAAAGCCATAACCGAATTTAAAAAAACCTTAGAATACAGCCATGACCCGGCGGTAAAAATCAGCTCGCGGATTCAAATAGCAGACACTTATCAAGAGTCCAATCAATACCAAAAAGCTTTAGATATCTACAATGAAATAATGAAAGTTCATCCTAACACCCTTTACGCCGATTATATTCAATTTCAAATCGGAATGATTTTTATAAAAAAGAAGGAAATAAATAAAGCATTTTTGGCTTTTCGCAACCTTACTACAAATTTTCCTAACTCAAAACTAATACCCGAAGCAAAATATTATTTAGCTGTTGGCTATTTTTCCCAAGATAAATACAAAGAAGCAGAAAACATACTTAATAAACTTATCAATAAATACCCTAACTCAAGCATTCTCCCCGAAGGCAAATACCTTTATGCTAAATGCCTTTTTAATCAAAAAAAATACAAACAATCTTTAGAAATTTTTAGCCAAATTATAGCAAAATATAAAAATTTGCCTGTGTCGGAACTTGCTTATATTGATACCGGGATTGCTTATCTAAATTTAGAAGAATTTGATAAAGCTAAAAATATCTTTAATAAATTTTTAAAAAATTATCCTGATTCTGAATATACCAATTCAGTAAATTTTTATTTAGGCGGAATATATGAAAAAGAAAGAAAATTTCAGGAAGCAGAAAAATACTATAAAATGGTCGCTAAAAACCCGGACAACACCTTAACGAACCAAGAAGCCTTATTGGCATTGGGCCATCTTGCCTGGAGCAAAAAAGATTTAGATAAAGCAGAAGAGTATTTTAAAAAAGCAATGGCACAACCGACATCTTTGGGCCTAAAAAGCAAACTCTACCTTGCTAAAATTTACCAGCAAAAACAAAAAAACAAAATAGCCCTAGAACTCTACC
The DNA here is from genome assembly GCA_021735405.1 of Candidatus Omnitrophota bacterium. Lineage (GTDB taxonomy): Bacteria > Omnitrophota > Gorgyraeia > Duberdicusellales > 4484-171 > PXAH01. The sequence goes on from JAIPHC010000030.1 coordinate 10,470, forward strand.
AGGAATTGATTAATTCTCAAACAGAGATAGCAAAAATTGCGCTCCTTAACAAGGCTTTCTTGCTAAAAGAGACGAAAAAATATCAGAAAGCCATAAAAGCTTTCAAACAAGCCTTAGAAAATGGGCTGGATTCGGCCAAAATAAGATTTGCCTTAGGAGTATGCCTTGAAAAAAAGGAATTGAACCAAGAGGCCATCCAGCAATATTTTAAACTTATCTATACTTATCCCGAAACAAACCAAGACAGCCAACAAATAAATTATAAGATAAAAGCTTACTTTCGAATCGCTAAAATTTATGAAAATCGAAACGATCGAGATTTAGCTGGTAAAATTTATCAAAAAATTATAGATTTAGGAATTAAAGAGTCAAAAATTGCAAAAATACGGTTAGAAAAACTTAAAAAATAACTTTATAAAATCAAAAAAGGAGGCATTATGGAAGAACTTATCCTGGGAAATAAACAACTGCTTTGGCTTCTTTCGCCAATAGTTTTGTGTTCTGTATTTTCAGTTGCGATCATCCTTGAACGAATTTTTTTCTATCTGACAATAAGCGCAAAAAAGACTACAGCTCTTGCGGAAATAATAGAATTAACTAAAAAAAACAAAATAACCGAAGCAATCGAACTTTGCCAAAAAAAACCATTTTACGGAACTAATATCTTAAAAGCCGGGCTTTCCCAAAACCAAAAACCCAAAAAAGCCATAGAGGAAGCTATGGAAAACGCTTCCTTGTATGAGATACCCAAACTAGAAAAAAATCTAAATTTTTTAGGAACTATTGCCCATATCACACCCTTGCTTGGACTGCTTGGCACCGTAATTGGAATGGTGAATTGTTTTTACACTATAGAGCAAGTCACCCAAACAGCCGGTATGGTCAACCCCACCGACTTAGCCGGGGGAATCTGGACGGCTTTGCTTACAACCGCCGCCGGGTTATCTGTAGCAATCCCAAGTTATATTATGTATAACTATTTTATCCATAAAGTAAGGCTGTTAACATTAGTTGCCGAAAGGGCTTCGACAGAACTACTCGAAATATTAAGCGGAGGGAGCTACTCGAATGAAATTTAAACGGGAAAGTAAAATAAATGCCGGATTAAAAGAAATGGATATCGTTCCTTTGGTTGACTGCGTTTTTTTGCTTTTGATCTTTTTCATGCTTTCATCAAGCTTTGTGATGGTTCCGGGCATAAATATAAAACTACCTAAAGCAATTAGTTCGGAAAAAATTGACTCAGGGCCTTTAACCTTGATAATATCTTCAGAAGATATTATTTATCTAGAAGGTGAACCATACACAATAAAAGAAGTTAAAAATTATCTCGACCAGAAAAAAATAAATTCCGTTTTTTTAAAAGCAGATAAGGGAGCCAGCTTGGGAACTGTGGTCTCCATTTGGGATATTTGCAAAAAACTGGATATTAATAAAATTGGGATTGCTACAACTGATCAAGAGCAATAGAATCATGCCGGTAAAGTTTAAATAAGCAAAAGTATGAAAAATAATATAAAAATACTTTTTGCCTTTTTTGCCCTTTCAGGCGTAATCCATATTTTGTTTTTTTCCTTAACTAACCTAACTTTCACCAGTAAACCAAAATTAGAAATTCATGCCTGGCCAAATATTCTTAAAAAAAAAGAATTATCGGCCAATTCTCAAACACCTAATATCCCTAAAGAAATAAGTTACTCTACCGATAAGATAAGAAAATCATATTTTTCAAGATCTCTAAACTCGGCTAGCCATAAATACAAATTTGATGAAAAAATCGACAAATATTCTGAATCTGAAAGCGTTCCGGCAAAATATAGAAAAGAAAATAAAAACATTTTTTTTCTTTGGAAAAAAGAGCCGGGCCTTAATAAAAAAAAAGCGGTTTCTTACCGGGCTTTAGTTTCGCCTTACGGTAGAGTTATCTTGCTTTACCCGGAAAAACTCACTTTAGATTCCCACAAAAATATATTCAACTATAATCGCTTAAAAGAATCCGTTTATTTTGCAAAATCAAAATTTTTCTGGACAAAACTTAACCTTTTAGTAAAATGATTAATGTAGATTTTGCCTTATTTATTGGCATATTTTTAGACAGCTTGATAATAATTTACGTCGTTTTATACGCTTTTAGCGACAGAAATGTTTTCAAAAAGCAAAAAAATATATACTTAATCAAGAAAAAATGCGAAATATGCAGATTTTCTTCTTTTTTAAACAATCGAAAAAGTTATTGGAGATGCCCAAACTGTAAAAGCTTAAACCGAGGTGAATAAGTGGTAACATTAATTGGGATTGTCGCTGGAGAAATTTGGAATTTTCTCGATGATCACGGAGAAACCAGCCTTGATAGTATCACAAATGGTATAGACAAGCCGGAAAAACTGATATTAATGAGCCTGGGCTGGCTAGCCAGAGAGAATCACATTATAGTTACAAAAAAAAACAACGGCTATCGAATTAAGTTAAACGAAAAAAAGAAAAAATGGAGCCAAAAAAAATCTGCCAATTCAAAATAACCAATAAGGCTGCTGAGTAAATATGGTAAAAAAAGGATTTATCTTAGTAATCGT
>JAIPHC010000031.1 GCA_021735405.1 Candidatus Omnitrophota bacterium
TTTGTGGAAAACTATTAGTAAGAGAAAAAATTTTATTAGCAAAATTAATCCCCCTTTGATAAACTTCTAGGTTTTCAAAACTAAATAATTCTTTTTTATTTATAACTTTCACTTTATCCTCTAACTTACAACCTTTAAACTTTAAACTTTTAACTTTTTAGCCTATCGGCTGACGCTTAGTTAAAGCCTCGCCGAGTGTGGCTGAATCAATATATTCTATCTTTGTACCCAATGGTACTCCAATTGCAATTCGATAAATTTTTACCTTATAGCGCGAAAGTTTCTGAATTACATATTGGGCGGTAAGTTCTCCTTCTGTATCCGGGTCGGTAGAAATAATTACTTCTTTAATCTCTCCCTTTTTTACTCTATTTACTAATTTACCTATGTTTAAGGATTCCTCATTGACTCCCTCTAAAGGTGAAATTGAACCTAAAAGCACATAGTAGAGCCCCTTATATTGTGAAGTTTTCTCAATAGCCATAATATCGGTGGGTTCTTCTACTACACAGACTACATCTTCTTTCCGCCTTGAATCAGAGCAAATAGAACAAACTTCTTTAGTTGAAAAATTATTACATAACCTGCAAGGCTTTATCTTCTTATTTAAATCTTTGATGCTTTGAGCAATTTCTTCTACTATCGCCGGCTTCATCTTTAAGATGCTAAAAGCGATTCTTTCGGCGCTTCTCTTCCCAATACCCGGAAACCGGGAAATATTTTTAACCACTTCATTAAAAATTTTATTAAAACTAATCATTATTATGAAATTTTCCGTCAAAAGTATCTAAAAGATCATTTAAAAACCCATCCTCTATTCTCTTAGCCTTCGGGCCTGCCTTCTCTTCTTTAGCAGAATCATCTCCTTTAACCTCTGGATAATCTTCTTGGTCTGAATCTTTAATTCTAAACTTAACTCTGGCCTTTTTATTTATAACTTGCTCTATATTATCTTCGATAAATTTCCGATTTTTTTCATCATCTAGAGCTTCTTTGTGAAACTTATCCCGGCTTGAAAAAGATATAAAAATCTGTTTTCCCGATGAAGCGGTAGGCTGTCCGAATGAAAGATGAGAAGCTACTGCCATTCGCTTAGCTTGCATGGCTGATATTATTTCTTTCCATTTCAGATTAACTGCTTGAACTAAAACATCATCTTCTAAACTGCTCTCTTGCTCTTTAGGCTTTTCTTTTTTTAAATCACTTTTCTGCTGATTGTTTTTCTGGCCAGACGGATTTGGCTCTTCCTTCGTTTCCGCTTCTTTGGGGTTTTTAGCAGGTTCTTTTTCTTTTTGGTTAGCTAAAGAAGCTTTAGTTTTTTTAACCGGATTTTTTTCTTTATAGACAAACTTAATTAAAGCCAATTCAAAAGGGATCCGGGCTGAATTAATTTGTTTAGAACTATCTTTAGCCTGAATCAGCAAATCGATTAATTCCAAAATTCGGGCTAACGAAAATTGTGGAACTGTTTTGGTTATAAAACTTTTACTTTGCGGAGAAATTTCAGCCAGCTGTTGAAACCTATCAAGGTCAATTTTAGCCAATAAAAAATTTCGCAAATACTTGAGAAAATAATCCTGGAAAACTCCCAAGTCCTTGCCTTCTTTATTTATTGTATCGATAAAAGCCAGTAAATCGGATAAATTACCGTCGGATAAAAAATTAATGATTTTAGCCAAAGCGTTTTCATCGACAATTCCCAAAAAAGAAAAAATATCTTTAATGTCTTTTCCGGTTGAAATTACCGGAAACACTTGATCAAGCAGGCTCTCAGCATCCCGGATACTTCCTTCCGCTGCTTGGGCAATTGTATAAAAAAGAGCTTCGTCTATTTTTATCTTTTCTTTTTTCGCAATATCTTTAAGTTTAGCGACAATTTGATTAAGGCTTAAAAGATTAAACTGAAACTTCTGGCAGCGGGAAAGAATGGTCGGCAAAACTTTATGAGGGTCAGTTGTGGCAAAAATAAATTTTACATGCTTTGGCGGCTCCTCCAAGGTTTTAAGCAAAGCGTTGAATGCTTCTTTAGTCAACATGTGGACTTCATCAATTATATAAACCTTAAAACGGCCTGCCGCCGGGGAAAGCTTTACATTTTCCCGCAGGCTCCGTATCTCATCGATGCCGCGGTTAGAAGCGCCGTCGATTTCAATTATATCTAAAGATTTTCCGGCCGCGATATCTATACAACTCGGGCAGCTCAAGCAAGGTTCAGGAGTCGGGCCTTTTTGACAATTAAGGGATTTTGCCAAAATTCTTGCCAAAGAAGTTTTGCCTATCCCGCGCGGCCCGCTAAATAAATAAGCATGATGAATGCGTCTTTTTAAAATTGCCTCGCTTAAAGACGAAACCACATGCTCTTGTCCTACCACTTGGCTAAAATCCTGAGGACGGTATTTTAAAGCAAAAGCTAAATAACTCATATTTTACCTGCAATTAACCAAATTAAAAATCCAACATAACTTAAAGTTAAAATCAACCCTTCTATCCGCACTATTTTATAGTGAGTCAGCATCACTGTAAAGAGAAGAAAGGTAAAACCTAAAAGAATCGGCAGTTCGAGTTTTAACACCGAAGGATTGATATAAATAGGTTTAATTAATGCCGCAACGCCAATAACTAATAAAATATTAAAAATATTACTTCCGATTATATTACCGATACTAATTGAGGGTACCCTTTTTATCGCAGCAGAAAATGAGCTGGCTATCTCCGGCAAAGATGTCCCTAAAGCAAAGACGGTAATACCGATAATCCAAGGGCTTATCCCAAAAAATCGGGCCAGATAAACTCCTCCATCTACCATAAGATGAGCCCCCCAAACCACTCCCGCCAAAGCCAGCAAAAGCAAAATACAAGTGATAAAAGGAGACTTTACTTTATTGAATAAACTATTTAACTTAATGCTTTTAGTTTCTTTTTCAATAAAGCCGTCCCGTGAACTTTTAATAAAAGAAAAAACAAATATAATCATAAGTAAAAGAAAAATAAACCCTTCCATTCTGCTAATCACAAGATCGAAACCGGCAAAATATAAAGCTAAAGTTGATACAGCCAAAAAAGGAAATTCTTTTTTAAATATACCTTTATCTACCTGCAAAGGCACAAAAATAGAACATAAACCTAAAGCTAAAGCAATATTAGCGATATTGCTTCCAATTATATTAGCTAAAGTAATTTCGCCCTGATTTTTTAAAGTTGCCACAATACCTACTCCTGCTTCAGGAGCAGATGTGCCAAAAGCAATTATAACCAGTCCAATAAATAAAGGAGTCAATCTAAAAAATAAAGAAATTTTGACCGAAGCCTGAATTAGCCAATCAGACGCGGCGACAAGAACAAAAAGGCCAAACAAAAATAATAAGCCATTAAATAATATTTCCATATGATTAGGTTAGATGTTTTGGCAGAGAGGCAGGGATTCGTATATACTTCTCCGACGACGTCGGAGCTAGGCCGAAGGCCTGTTTAGTATATCCGAATAAGATATTCGACTCACAAATTATGATGAACTCTGTTACCCCTCTCAGCTACAAAAATTAGATAAAATTACGGAGAGGCAGGGATTCGAACCCTGGGATCCAGCAATAGGATCAACTCCTTAGCAGGGAGCTCCTTTCAACCACTCAGGCACCTCTCCAATAAACATGAATTTATTTAGAGTATACCTTGATGTTTATTGGCACTGAGCCGACTTCCTCGGCGAAGTGCCTCAACTAACATCAACATATAGAAAACCTATAATACTATATTAAAAGTAGTTGGTCAATTTTTTATTAAAAACAATTTTTATTTTTGTCTGTTTTTCTTTTTTTCTTAAAAAAATTCTGCAAAATAACTGCGCAATCTTTTTCTAAAACACCTTGTTTTATCCTTATCTTATGGTTTAATTTTAATTTGTTTATATCAAATTTTGAACCAAAAGCTCCGGTTTTGGGGTCGGCCGCTCCAAAAATTACTTGGCCTATCCTGGCTAAAATCAGCGCGCCGGCGCACATCGAACACGGCTCCACCGTAACGTATAAACTGCAGCCTTTTAACCATTTGGATCCCAGATAATTTGCGGCTTGGGTTATAGCAATCATCTCTGCATGAGCGGTTGGATCATTCAATTTTTCAACTTGGTTATGGCTTTTTGCGATAATCCTGCCTTTATAGATAATAATCGCGCCAACCGGTACCTCATCTTCACTCTCTGCATGCTCAGCTTGCCTAAGCGCTCGCTGCATATACAGATCTTCTTTTTTCATTTAGTTATGAGTTTTAAGAAAATTTTTACTATTCTGGGGTCGAAGTGGCTGCCCGATTCTTTTTTAATAATTTCAATTGCTTTATCTTTGCTATAAGCTTTTCGGTAAGGGCGGTCGGAAATTAAAGCCTGGTACACATCGGCAACCGCGACAATCCTTGCAGCTAAAGGAATTTCATCCCCTTTTAACCCCAGAGGATAACCAGTTCCGTCAAAACGTTCATGATGGTATAACACCCCTGGCACGGCTCCGCGTAAGCTATGGATATCCCTTAATATTTCAACAGCGATTGAAGGATGAGTTTGAATTATTTTTCGCTCCCTTGGAGTTAATGAACCTTGCTTTGATAAAATATTGCTGTTTATCCCAACTTTGCCTAAATCATGCAATACAGCCGCGTGCTCTATATCTTCAATCTCATTTTTAGGCAGTTTCAATTCTTGGGCTATATTTTTTGCGATTTTAGCGGTATATTCAACATGGGATCCGGTGTAGGAATCTTTTGCCTCGATTGCCCGGGCAAATCCATAAATTACATCTAAGATATCTTTATTCAATAAAATATTTAACTTTTCTACCTTTTGGCACATCTCCTCGATATTAGCCTTTTCTTTTCTTTTTATATCCGGTTTCGCCTGGAGCCGGGAAGAAATAACCACTGTGTTCCCTCCTTTTCGTTTTGCCTGAGCGATAGTCCTGTCTAAAGCGGTAGTAACATCTTTGGGGCTGGATACGCTATCTTCGGGATAGCTTATCGCGCCAATACTTGCTTTAATTTTTAAACTAACGCCTTTATATTTAAAACTATGGCCGGCTATCACATCTTTTAACCGATTGGCAACTATAGCCACATTCTTTTTATCAAGATGAGGCGCGATAATAAAAAATTCATCTTCTCTCCAGCGGCTAAGCACGTTTTCTTTGCGCAAGTTCTTAGTTAATAATTTTACTATATCTTTTACTACTTTATCAGCAACCTTTACTCCATAAATTTCATTAATTTGGCGGAAATGGTCAATATCAAAACCAATAAAAGAAACCTTTTCCGAGTACCGTTTAGAGCGCACAAGCTGCCTTCTGGCCTCTTCTAAAAAAAATCTCCAGTTATGACACCCGGTTAAAGAATCAACTAAAACAAGTTTTTCGGAATCATGTTCTTCTTTTAAAACTTTCTTTTTTAGGCCTAAATTTTTGTTTTTTAATTTTGCAAATTCTTTAGCCTGTTTTACCTTAAAAGATATCAGAGCTCTTTTATCCTCTTTAAAAAAATAGCCAAAAAAACCTAATTTTTTCAATTCAGACAACTTAATCTTTTCGCCGCTTTCACAACATAATAGGCAGACTTTATCCTTAATAAAAGAAAAATCTCCATTTTTTCTTTTTTTTATAAATTTATAATCAATAATAACTACAGGATATTTTATACTGCGGGCCTTGGCAATACTGGTTGTAGCAATGTAATTAAAAGGTAAAGGACTCTTTTCTTTTTTAGAAACACCTTTGCAATAAAGCAGCTTTTCCATATTTTTAAATTTTAGCATAGTCTTTAGGCTTTGGCAATTAACTATTATTTTAGCTTGTCAACTAAATCTATACTCATATAATATTGATTATGAAGGTATTTTTGGAGAAATTTTTTAAATTAAGCCAAAACCAAACGAATATAAAAAAAGAAACTATCGGCGGCATTACTACTTTTATAGCCATGTCTTATATAATCTTTGTCCAACCGGTAGTTTTATCCGCTGCCGGAATGGATAAAGGAGCTGTTATGGTGGCAACCTGTATCTCAGCTGCAGTTGGTACCTTGCTGATGGCGTTTCTCGCAAACTACCCTATCGCGCTTGCCCCGGCAATGGGCCATAATTTCTACTTTGCTTATGTAATTTGTTTGGGAATGGGCATCCCTTGGCAAAAAGCCTTAGGCGCAAATTTCATCTCAGCTTTAATCTTTATCCTGCTGGCCTTTTTTGGATTAAGAGAAAAACTGATAAACTCTATACCCGCTTCCCTCAAAAATGCAATCGCCACAGGAATCGGTTTGCTTATTGCTTTAATTGGCCTTAAATGGTCGGGTTTAATTGTGGCTAAATCTGGAACCTTGATCGGCCTGGGTAAAATATCAAGCCCTCAAGCATTGCTATCTTTGTTTGGGATTTTAGTTATCTCTGCTTGTTTAACCTTAAAAATAAAAGGAGCAATTCTTTTTGGAATAGCGGCAAATGCTGTTTTAGCTTTAATTTTTGGCCTTACTAATTTTACCGGCCTGATAAGCAAGCCTCCCTCTATTATGCCAACCCTACTAAAACTAGATATAGCCGGAGCTTTTAACCTCGATATGGTTGTGGTTATATTTACCTTATTTTTTCTTGATCTTTTTGATACAGTGGGCACCTTAATCGGGATTGGCCAAGAAGGGAAATTTATAAAAAACGATAAACTTCCCAGAGCAAAAAAAGCCTTGCTTAGTGACGCTCTGGCAACCGTTATTGGAACCTCAGCCGGAACCTCAACTACAACCAGCTATATCGAGAGTTCAACCGGCGTAGCAGAAGGAGCAAGAACTGGCCTGGCAAATTTAGTAACAGCCCTTCTTTTTATCCTGGCTTTATTTTTCTATCCTCTTATTAAGATGGTTTCAGCCGGATACGCCCAAGGGGGAACTACTTTTTATCCGATAATAGCTCCTGCCTTAATTATTGTAGGGGTTATGATGGTAAAAGGAGTGAAAAAAATAGACTGGTCTGACTATAGTATAGCGATACCTGCCTTTTTAACTATGGTAATGATGGCTTTTACCTTAAGTATCACCGAAGGAATTTCTTTTGGTTTTATATCTTATACTTTTCTAAAATTGGTAAAAAAAGAATTCAATAAAATCTCGCCGCTGCTTTTAATCTTTTCAATTCTTTTTATCCTCCGCTATATCTTCCTAAAATAAGGGGACGTTTCCCTCCTCCATAAATCATTGAAAACAAACAAGTTACAAAAGAGTGTTTTCCACAATCCGCAGTTAAAAAAACAAATTAAAAAAATTCTGCCGGAAAACACCATTGTATAAACCATTGATTAACAAAGACTTGTAAACGAGGGAAACGTCCCCTTTGTTTACGATGGACATTGTTTGCTCACTTAATTTACCAAACCAAACAAGACTACGGAGAGGGGGAGATTCGCATGCAATCTTTGTCGAAGACAAAGCTAGGCCGAAGGCCTTATATTGCATCCGAATAATGTATTAGGCTCACAAATTACGATGGACATTGTTTGCTCACTTAATTTATCAAACTAAACAAGACTACGGAGAGGGGGAGATTCGAACTCCCGGAGCCAAAAAGGCTCACGTGTACTCCAAACACGCGCACTCGACCGGACTATGCGACCTCTCCGAAAAAATTTTCACAGAAAATTTTTGAGGACTTCGAGTTTCGCAAAAAGCAAAACGAGAAGTCTTAAACACCATCTATAAGAGCAAGCTTCTTCTTCTTGCTGAATTTTTTAATTTTTGCTTCCTTTTTTCGTGCAGTATTGTAATTTAAACATTCTTTTTTATATTTTAGCTTAAGTGGTTTACGAAATCTTGTATATCTGCACTTGCTGGTTGTATTATGTGTTTTTATTCGCTTATCTACATCCATGGCAATACCTGTATATAAAGTCTTATCTCTACATTCAGCTATATACACAAACCATGGTTTATTATAATCATTCTCGTTCATTGCGTCCTAAATCTCTCATCTTAACTTTGTTAAGATTCGAGAACATTTTCTGAGTGATAACTGCGGGAAAATGTCCGGACTATGCGACCTCTCCAGATAAAAATATCCAAAAAATTTTACAATATATTTATTTAAAAATATCGCGGGCGTTTTCTTTGCTTATTGCTTTCTTAAAATCAAAAAAATCAATCAATTTAACTCCGGCGCGTTCTTGCTTAAAACTTTTAAAATCCGCAGGCCTCAATCTTCTTCTAAAACCAATGTATTTAAAAACAGTTCCGCAGCTCGGACAACTTCGGCTGGTTGAATCTATGCCTAACTCATGGCAGTTAAAACACTCCGCCGAGAGTTCTCCGATTACAAGCAAATGCTTTTTGATATCTTCTAAATCTAATTCTTGCCAAATCCGCAAAAATCTCATTGCTATTTTCGTTTTCTTTTTTTCCCGGCTTTATAAAAATCTTTTATTGCCTGATATACTTCCTCTGGCTTATCCGCAAGCTTAAATAAATCTATGTCCTTTTTATCGATGCAACCGGAAGCCAAAACTTTATCTCTAAGCCATTCGATAAGGCCTTGCCAGTAACTCTTACAAGCCAAAACTACCGGAACCGGCTTAATCCGGAGAGTCTGGACTAAAGCTAAAATTTCAAATAACTCATCTAAAGTGCCAAAACCGCCGGGAAAAACCACAAAAGCGTGGGAATGTTTGGCAAACATAACCTTTCTTACAAAGAAATAACGAAACTCGATTAAATGGTTTATATATTGATTAGGAATCTGCTTTTCGGGAATAAGAATATTTAGGCCAACCGATAAACCTCCCGCCTCATGAGCGCCTTTGTTTGCTGCTTCCATAATACCGAGGCCGGCTCCGGTAATGATTTGGTAATTTTTCTTAGTCAAATCATAAGAAGCTTTCCGGGCAAACTTATAAAAGGGATGAGTTTTGCCAAGGCATTTTGAGCCAAAAAACGATATACCTCTACCTACAACTGACAGTTCCTCGAAACCGTCGACAAACTCGCTCATTATCCGGAAAACCCGCCAAGTTTCGGTATTGGTAAAACCGTCTTTAAAATAAGGAGTTAAATCGGCCATAAAACATTAAATCACAAGCTTATCGGCAAGTTTCCCGATAATTGGTATCTTTTTAGCAGATCCGGTCAAAGAAAGATAAATTCCATATAAAGCTATTAACATTAACAAAAAATTGAGCAAAATAAAAAATATTCCAAATACCGGAACAAATTGAAAAACTAAGCAAACTACTTCGGCAAAAAATATAACTACAGCTTGCCTAGCATGAAAATAGGAAAACTTATTATCTTTCTTAAAGATAAAAACCAGAATCCATAAACAAAAAATATAAGAAAGCGCTGCAAAAGGAGCACCTTCTTTCACCTCTGCTTTGGTTAACTTTAAATCTGTCATCTTCCCCCTCCTTTTAATTGGTTAATTAAGTAATTATTATAATAGCAGAACTTGCCTTTGGCAACTATTTTAACTAATTCCCGCTTCCAAGGTAAAAAAACAAGCTATTTATTCTTTATTTGAAAAAGCTTTACAGTTTTTAAAATAAACGGTAAAATTCTTTTAAAAAAGGATTCTTTTATTTTTAAAACCCATGGATGAAACAAAACTAATTAGGCTTTGCTTGGAGAAGAATAAGAAAGCCTGGAAAATATTTTTAAATAGATACGGAAAACTTATTTATTGGGCAATTCATCAACGAATAGAAAAAATAAACTCCCAATACCAGCAAAACGACATCGAAGATATTTTTCAAGAAGTTTTTTTAACTCTTTTTGAAAAAAATAAATTAAACCAGTTAAAAAACATAAAATTTCTACCCGGGTGGTTAGCAATGGTTTCCTCTAATAAAACCATTGATTATATGCGGAAAAAATATAATAACAGAGAGGATTTAACAATTGATTTTGCGGCCTTTAAAGATAATAATTTTAAAGAAAGTTTGCTTAATCGTGAAGATTTTATTTTAGTTAATACAATAATTGGAAATTTATCAAATAAAGAAAAAATTATCATTTCCTTAAATATTTTAGAAGAAAAAACCCATCAAGAAATTGCAGATATTACAAGATTATCAATAAATACAATTTCTACTATAATCGCCCGGACAAAAGAAAAAATTAAAAATAATTTAGAAGAAATGAAAGAAAAATGAGTTTAATTTCGTCTATAAGTTAGAGGGGGCTATGAAAAGAGAACAAGAAATAATCCAAAAATATTTAAAAGAAAAACTAAATACCGGCGCAGTTAAAAAAGGTAAGAATTGCCCTGATAATCAATATTTCCTAGATTATCTTCAAAACAATTTAAATGAAGAAAAACGTAAATCTTTTGAAAGCCACATTGCTTGCTGTAGTTTTTGCCTAAGTCAAATAAGTATAGCGGCCAAAGCCCTTCAAAAGTATAAACAGAATGATTTTGATTCTCTGCCAGAAAATATCCTAAATAAGACAAAAACTAGCCTCAATTCAATGAAAACTAAAAATAAGAAAAATGAATCTCAAAAAAAGATAATAAAAAGAAGATTATTCCTTGCAGCTACAATTATCTTTTTCGGATTATCCTTCATAATACCTAAATATTTTCTCCAATTTTTAATCGGAGCTCTTATTTTAGGAATCCGTTGGTCTTTTGAAAGTGAAAACGGGAAAAATCTAGTCATGATCCTTGATTCCTGGCGAAAACATTCTCACAATAAAGATGATGAAATCTCGAATCGTCTTAAAGACCAGCTCAAAAAATAGATTAAAATAAAATATTTTTGTAATGGCTAACCCTCTCTAATCCTTTATTTTCTTCGAATACAACACATATTGCATCTATCCTGTAATCTTTCTTCCAGCCATTTTGATGAATGTAAGCCAGGCAATTTCTGGTAATTTTATTTATCTTTTTTTTACTTAATGTTTCTTCGGGAGACCCAAAACGCTCACCGATTTTAGTTCTTACCTCTATAAAAATTAAAACTCGCCTATAAATAGCAATCAAATCAATTTCTGCATATCTGGTCCTATAATTTTGATCAATAATCTTATATCCTTTCTTCTTCAAATAATCTTTGGCAATGCTTTCTCCTAAATTGCCAAGGATCAAATTATGCTTATTGTTCATATTTATCCCTAAATTCCCACCTACGCGGTGGGAATTGGTTACTCTAAAAGTAAATTTTTTATTTTTGCTAATTCTCGCTGGTATGAAATTCTGTCTTTCATGAATTTTTTATAAGAGTTTGGCTCAATATCCAAAATATAATTATAATTACAAATTTTATTTTCGTTCTCAATTCTTCTTAAATATTCATTACAAGAAGAAAATATCCATTCTTCCGGTTTATGAATAAGATAAGCTGTTACCGGATTGAGATGAATGTATCTTGTTAGGTGAATAAGCTGTTCGTCAGTTTTAACCAGAACATTTTTAAATCTGCCCTCCCATAAAGGACCTCTTCGTTTATGTCGAACATTAAAGTACCTTGTATAACTATTAAAAATATTATTAACAAAAATAGATATACCTTTATCTTGAAGTTGCTTTAAAGCCAAATGTATATGAGTCGGCATAATACAATATGCCACTATATCAACAAGGTTTTGGCTTCTAAAACAAGGAATATCTATATAAGAATTATTCTCATGAGAATTCATTGTTTTTATAAAATCAGAAAATTTTGTTGCTGGTTTTTCTCGTTGGTAATAACGAATTACATTTATTATTCTCCAATAACAAAGCTCATCTTTAAATATTTTAAAATTCGCAATACTCCGGTTAAAAACATGATAAATGCTGCCTGTAACTAATTTATCTTTTCTCATGCTCTTTCCTCTTTTAATTCCCACCTACGCGGTGGGAATTGGGTTAAAAAATATTGGCTTCGCTTTTCCGATGTCGATATTGCAAGGCTTCTGCCATATGAACAATATCGATATTTTTAGAAGAATCTAAGTCAGCAATAGTGCGCGCTATTTTGATGGTTTTAAAGTAAGCACGGGCTGATAAACAAAA
>JAIPHC010000032.1 GCA_021735405.1 Candidatus Omnitrophota bacterium
GATACTCCTTTAGCTCTGTTTTCAAAACAGCCGCAATTATTGTTTAATTATTTTAAACAATTGTTTACCCAGGTCACCAATCCCGCAATTGACCCGATTCGGCAAGAAATTGAGATGAGCTTAGATTCCTACCTCGGTTCACAACAAAATCTTTTAACTGAAACACCAAAGCATTGTCATAAATTGTATGTGCAAAGGCCAATTTTATCCAACTATGATTTATTAAAAATTGAAAGCTTAGCCAAAAAAGATTTTAAGATAAAAAAGATTTCTTTACTCTTTGAGATAGATAAAAAAAATAATTTTAAAAAAAGCCTGAATCGAGTTGTTAAGGAAGCTGAATCTGCGGTAAAAAGCGGATATGATTTTATTGTATTAACTGACCGAGGGGTTAATCGAAAAAGGAGCGCATTACCGTCTTTGCTTGCTATCGGAGCGGTCCATCATCATCTTGTCAAAAATTCCTTAAGAACTCAAGTAGGATTGATTGCAGAGAGCGCGGAGGTCCGTCAGACGCATCATTTTTCTCTATTGTTTGGTTATGGAGCTGATTGTATAAATCCTTATCTTGCTTATCAAGCTATTGATAATTTAGTTGAAGAAGGGAAAATAAGTTTATCAAAGGATAAGGCTAGAGAAAATTATCGGATAGCTGTTGAAAAGGGAGTTAAAAAGATTCTTTCAAAAATGGGGATATCCACTTTATCTAGCTATCGAGGCGCGCAAATTTTTGAAAG
The DNA here is from genome assembly GCA_021735405.1 of Candidatus Omnitrophota bacterium. GTDB lineage: Bacteria > Omnitrophota > Gorgyraeia > Duberdicusellales > 4484-171 > PXAH01. Next base: position 738 of record JAIPHC010000032.1, read on the forward strand.
TTTAGGGCTATCTGATGAAATTATAAATAAGTGTTTTTGCGGAACAGCTTCTAGAATCAGTGGCTTAAATTTTGATCAATTAGCAGAAGAAACTATTTTGCGGCATCGCAAAGGTTATCCAGCCAGAAATTCTATCAATTTGCTACCATCTGGCGGTGATTATGCTTATCGGCGTGATGGCCAGTTTCATTTATGGAATCCGGAAAGTATAGCAGCCTTACAGGATGCAACTAGAAATAATGATTATCAGCGTTATCAAAAATTTGCCAAGATTATAAACGATCAAAGCTCTAATTTAACTACTTTAAGAGCCGGGTTGAAATTTAAAAAAAGAAAAGGAATTAATTTAGACGAAGTTGAGCCATTGCAATCAATTTTGAGGCGCTTTGCGACTGGTGCAATGAGTTTTGGTTCTATTTCAAAAGGGGCTCATCAAACTTTAGCGATTGCCATGAATAGGATTGGCGGAAAATCAAACACTGGCGAGGGAGGAGAGGATCCCCAACGTTTTATTCGTCTACCTTCGGGGGATTCTTTACGCAGCGCGATAAAACAAGTTGCTTCAGGCCGTTTTGGAGTAACTGCAAATTATTTAGCTAATGCTGATGAAATACAGATAAAAATAGCCCAAGGAGCAAAGCCGGGGGAAGGAGGCCAGCTCCCCGGGCATAAGGTAAGTGCAATAATTGCTAAAACTCGTTATACTACACCTGGAGTAACTTTGATTTCACCACCACCGCATCATGATATATATTCTATCGAAGATTTAGCTCAACTCATATTTGATTTAAAAAATTCAAACCCTCAGGCTCGAATTAGCGTAAAGCTTGTTTCAGAAATAGGCGTAGGTACAATTGCGGCTGGTGTTGCTAAAGGGCATGCAGATATGATATTAATTTCCGGTGGAGATGGGGGGACAGGAGCATCTCCGAAGAGTTCGATTTATCATGCTGGTCTTCCCTGGGAGTTGGGTTTATCAGAAACTCATCAAACTTTAGTTTTAAATAATCTACGCACTAGAGTGCGCCTGCAAACAGATGGCCAGATGCGGACCGGTAGAGATGTTATTATGGCTGCAATTTTAGGGGCTGAAGAGTTTGGTTTTTGCACAGCTGCTTTGATTGTATCGGGTTGTGTAATGCTTCGCCACTGTCATCTTAATAATTGTGCTTTGGGGATAGCGACCCAAGATGAAATTTTGGAAAAGCGTTTTCGTGGTGACCCTGACCATGTTGTAAATTATTTTAATTTTGTGGCTAAAGAGATAAGACAAATAATGGCTCAGTTAGGGATAAAAAATATCGATCAACTTATAGGCAGGACTGATTTAGTAGAGCCAGATCAGAATCTTATTCCTAAAAAGGCAAAAAATATAGATTATTCAAAAATATTATACAAACCAAAGGTTTCTAAAAAAATAGGAGTTTTTTGCCAAAAAAAACAAGATCATAAAATAGATTTAGTGTTAGATAAAAAATTAATTAAACTTTGCCAAAAAAGTATTGAAAACAATGAGCCTACTAAAGCAGTTATGAATATAGATAATACGCAGCGGACTACTGGTTGTATGCTTAGTAATGAAATTGTGAGGAAGTTTGGAGAAAATGGGTTAGCTAATGATACTATTGATATCCAATTTAAAGGTATAGCTGGACAAAGTTTTGGTGCTTGGCTGGCAAAAGGGATCACTTTTAGGTTAGATGGTTTAGCAAATGACTATGTGGGTAAAGGTATATCGGGAGGGAAAATTATTATTCGTCCCGACTCCTCCGCAGATTATCTGCCAAATAAAAATATTATAATCGGAAATACATCATTCTATGGTGCGATTTCTGGACAGGCTTTTATAAATGGCATAGCTGGAGAAAGATTTTGCATTCGTAATTCAGGCTTAGAAACTGTTGTCGAAGGGGTTGGAGATCATGGCTGTGAATATATGACAGGGGGGATAGTGGTTGTGGTTGGTAAAACTGGAAGAAATTTTGCAGCCGGAATGAGTGGCGGCGTAGCTTATATTTATGAAAAATTAGAAAATTTTCAAAAAAAATGTAATTTAGGAATGGTTGATATCGAAGTGGTGAATCAAGAGGACAAAAGTACTATTAATAATTTATTAACACTTCATAAAAAATATACCGGTAGTGCTATAGCTTCCCGGATTTTAGATAATTTCGAAAACGAATTTTCTAACTTTATAAAAGTTGTACCCATTGAGTACAAGAAAGTATTAGATCAAAAAAGAATAGAAGAAAAACTCGGAGTTAGCGAGAGTTCAGACGGCTAACCCCATTCCACCTACGAGGTGGAATGAAAAAGTTCAATAAAATCAGTATCTAATTATGTCCACCTCGTAGGTGGAAAATAGGATATTTGTAAAAACTAGGGAAGGCAAGTTTAATATGAAAAAAGATAGAAAAGCTTTCATAAAGACAAAAAGAAAAGGTTTTCCTTATCGTCCTGTATGTGAGAGGGTGGCTGATTTTAAAGAAGTAGCTATTTTGCCCTCAAATCAACATTCAAAAGAGCAAGCACATCGTTGCATGGAATGCGGAACTCCTTTTTGCCACTGGGCTTGCCCTCTTGGCAATTATATTCCCGAATGGAATGATGCTTTAGCTTTGGGGAGATGGCAAGATGCCCATAATTACCTTATAGCTACTAATAATTTTCCTGAAATAACTGGAAGGCTTTGTCCTGCTCTTTGTGAGTATTCTTGTGTTTTGGGAATTAATGATGATCCAGTTGCAATCAAGGAGAATGAACTAGCAATTGCGGAAAAAGGGTTTAGAGATAAATATTTAAAACCAAGAATTCCAAAGAAAAGAACCGGTAAAAAAATAGCTGTTATTGGCTCAGGCCCAGCTGGCTTAGCAGTCGCAGATCAATTAAATCAAGCTGGTCACAGGATAACGGTTTTTGAAAAGGATGATGCTGCCGGGGGAATTCTGCGTTACGGGATACCGGATTTTAAATTAGAAAAATCAATTATTGAAAAAAGAGTAGCCATAATGAAAAAAGAAGGGATAGAATTTATTTTTAATAAATGTATTGAAAAAACAACCGAAATCAGAAAGTTTAAAAAACAGTTCGATGCAATAATCTTAGCAATTGGTTCAAGTGTACCCAGAGATCTTAAATTGCCCGGAAGAAATTTAAAAGGTATTCATTTTGCGATGGACTATCTTGTCTGTGCTAATAAAAAAGTTAACAAAAAGGATGTCGGCAGAAACGAAGAAATTAACGCTAAAGGGAAAAGGGTATTAGTTATTGGAGGCGGAGACACTGGCGCCGATTGTGTAGGGGTAGCTAATCGTCAAGGAGCTAGTTGTGTAACTCAAATTGAGTTATTGCCGAAACCGCCTGAATGCAGGACTGAATCTGATCCCTGGCCAAAATACCCTTTACTTTTAAAGACTTCTACTTCCCACCAAGAAGGCGGTCAGCGTCTTTGGTCGATTTTGACTAAGGAATTTAAAGGTAGAGGCGGGAAAGTAGATAAGATTTTATGCAAAAAAATTAATATGATTTCTGATAAAAAAGGATGCTCTTTAATCAAAGAGATTCCAAATTCTGATTTTGAAATTGAAACTGATTTAGTGATTATTGCTGTAGGCTTCCTTCATCCTAAGCCTTCGGGTCTAATTGAAGGTCTAGGCTTAAAGCTTGACGATAGAAGTAATATTGAAACCGATTTTAGTTATATGACTTCGGAAAAAGCTATTTTTTCTGCGGGGGATTGCCGCCGCGGCCAGTCTTTAATTGTTTGGGCCATAGCCGAAGGACGCCGCGCCGCATATTTTATTGATTCTTACCTAATGGGTAAAAGTGTCTTGCCAAAAATGTAATTATATTTTTACCTAAATATTGTTTTTTTCTTAATAAGTGGTAATATAACTAAAAATAAAAGTTTTTTAGATATGAATGCTATTTTAATTATTATTGCTTCTCTAGCGATTTTTAAATTTTCTGCTTGCAGTAATCAACCTATAGTGTTTGTGGCAGAAGAAGGCAGGTATAAAGATTATACTTATACAATTCCTTTTGATTTCTCAGCTAAAGGCAAAAAAGAAACTCTTGCTGATTTAGGTGTTATTTATGAAGGGATGCCCGCAGAAGATTTACGGTTGTATGGGTTTGGGGAAAAAGAACTTATCAGGGCCTATACCAGGGGTAGCAATAAATATTTAGTTTTTCCCAAAAAGATAAATTTAAAAAAAGTTATAATATTTGTTGTAAGAAAAAACAAAGTAATAGATTGGTTTGAAGATGATGCCGAACTTATTAATTAACTTTATGATTCTATAGTTTGGCCAGTTTCTTTTTCAGCTTCAGCGATTTTTTTCTCTTTTTCGACTGCTTCAAAATGCTGAGAATCTCCCCCCCGGCCTTTATTGCGAGATGATAATTGCTTACTGGTTTCGCCTCGGCCATAACATATTAAAAGGTCGCCTTCATTGATTATGGTATGAGCTTGAGGGGCTCCGATAAACTTTTCTTTTCCATCAACTAATCTGTTTACAGCCAATATTAATATTCCTTCGAGGTGTAGATTTAGCTGATGCAATTGCTTGCCAACCATCCAGTTATTTTTATTTACCTTTATTCTGCTGACAGTATAGCCTTTTCTTAAGCCTAAAATTTCTTGATAATCAAACAAAGATAAAGAAGTATAACGAGCCAAAGCTTTTTTAATAACCTTTTTCATCCAGGAGTAGATAAGTTTTGATCTGCTTAATAAATAAATCACTATTAATCCAAGAAACAAAACTATAATTCTAATCATAATGGTTTTAGATGATTCTCCCAAAAAGGTTAGAATAAAGGTAGCAATAGTCGAAGTTATTCCGGCGCTGCCTAGAAGCATCAAAAGCCGGGCAATTTTTCTTCGTACGGGATGGGATACGATAGTTTCTGATTCATCGGTGGTAAAACCGACTCCGGAAAACACTGATTGGGCCTGAAAGGTTGCGACTTCCGGTGAAAGGCCGGTAAGTTCAAAGGCAATCGAACCGATACGAATTACGGTAATTGAAAGAATTATAATCGCAAATAAACCAAATAAAGCTAGCATTTTATCTCCTTTTTTGCTGTTTCTTATTATACCGGTATTTTAAAATAGTTCAATTTTTAAATAATTTTTGTTCAATAGTGTATGCAAATGAAAACGTTTTTAGTTAATGAACGAAATTGCTTTTTTAATCGGTTATTTTGTGGTATCTTTAAATAGGAGGTGATTATGCAGCGAGAACAAAGAAAATCTTTCCGGCTAAAAGACAGGTTGGCAGTTGTTCGATGCTCACCTAAATATCTTCTTGAATCTAATTCTTTAACTCAGGATATTTCCCAAAATGGAATATGCATTTTTGCAAAACAAAAAATGGCTATTGGGGATATCGTAAAGTTGGGAATTTATGTACCCGAAGAAAAAGTACCTATAATTGCTGAAGCACAAGTATTGCGGAGAAATGAAACTGGCAATCCCCAGTTTCCTTATCTAATTGCTTTAGAATTTAGTAAAATTGATAAAAAGGCCCGTCAACGGATCCTTAAGCATATTAGGTTTTTTCTCCTCAAAAACTAATCTTTTAGAGCCTGGCCACAACTTCAATCTTCTTCTGGTTAATTTAATATACAAAATAATTATTTTTGTTATAATTTTAGCTAAAATAGCTATAGAGCGGCCATTATTTTATTTATCTATTTTATTGAGGAAAATAAGATGGATACAACTATTTTAGAAAAAATTAATTCAGAGATACGGGTATGCCGGAAGTGTCCTTTAGGTGATTCATGTACCAATCATGTAGTGGGTGAAGGAAATTCCAAGGCGGATTTATTGTTTGTGGGTGAAGCTCCCGGCAAGAATGAAGACTTAACGGGAAAGCCTTTTTGTGGCAAGGCCGGCCGGGTCCTTGATCAATTGTTAAAAATATCCGGCTATAAAAGAGAAGATATTTATATTGCGAATATATTAAAATGCCGGCCCCCCAAAAATAGAAACCCAAAACTGGAGGAAATAAAACTTTGCACTCCTTACCTTGTTGGTCAATTAGAAGCTATTCAGCCTAAAATAATTTGCTGTTTGGGTAATTTTTCTGTTTCTTTTATTATGGAAAAATTTGGTTTATCAAACAAAATTCAACCTATAGGAAAGATTCATGGAAAAATTTTTATACCGCCTAAGATGCGGCTTTTGAAGATAATGCCTCTTTATCATCCAGCCAGCGTTACCTATAATCCAAATATGTTTTCTATTTTGAAAAAAGATTTTCAAATGTTAAAAAATATACCTGTTTAAAAAAAGTAAACAATTGAGCCAAATATTTTAATTATGTCTGCAATAAGTAAAAGAAAACAAGAAAATCTAAAAAAAAAGATAGAAAAGTTAGGGATAAAGGAGAAGGATTTATCGGAAAAGTTTATAAAAGGAGGAGGCAAGGGCGGACAGAAAATAAATAAAACCGCTTCCTGTGTTTATTTAAAGCATCTGCCTTCAGGAATTGAAGCCAAATGCCAGAGAAGCCGGTCTCGTCAAGAAAATCGTTTTTTTGCCAGAAGAATTTTAATTGCAAAAATTGAAGAAATCAAATTTAAAAAAGAATCAGAAAAAAATAAAAAAATCGATAAAATCCGCAAGCAAAAAAGAAAACGTTCTAAACGCGCCAAAGAAAAAATGTTAGAGTTTAAAAAGAAAAGATCAGAAAAGAAAAGGTTCCGTTCCAAAAAAGAACGTCCCGACTCATAAAGGGGACGTTTCCCTCGTTTATAACACCTTGCTTATCAATAACTTATGATGTACAGTTTTCCAGAAACTTATCTAAAAGGGGAAACGCCCCCTTTATTTTGAAAAATTTACGTTTAGTTGTATAATAACTATTTGCTGAGTAATTCAATGAGACTTAACTTTTTCAACGAAAAAGTTGTAGTCGAATTAATATTGAGGAATGAAATGACGAAGTATTTCTACAAATAGATAAAGGTATACTTTAAATATATTCATTTTTAATGGAGGTGAGATATGGATTTTTGGGAAGTCGTAAAAATGAGGATTAGCGTGAGAGAGTATAGTGATCAAGAAATTGAGCAAGAGAAGTTAAAAAATATAATTGATGCAGCTCATCTTGCGCCCACTGCCCGTGGTGAAGAGCCTTGGGAGTTCATCGTAGTTACTGAAAAAAAATCATTGGAGGAATTAGGCGAGATTACCGATCACGGCAAGTTTTTAAAAGGCGCTGCTGCTGGGATTGTAGTTGTAGCTAAAGATACAAAATATTACCTAGAAGATGGTTCTGCAGCAACCGAAAATATTTTACTTGCGGCCGCTTCTTTAGGTATTGGTTCTTGCTGGATTGCGGGAGACAAAAAATCTTATGGAGCTGATATTTGTAAATATCTTCGGGTTCCCGATGGTTATAAGTTGGTTAGTATTGTTTCGTTAGGATACCCTAAAGCAGAACCGAAATCACATCAGAAAAGAAATGTTGGAGATTTATTGCATTGGGAAAAATTTTAAACAAGGGGGCAAAATGGCAACTTTATTTACAAAAATTATAAAGGGAGAAATACCTGCACATAAGATATTAGAAAATGACCAATTTTTAGCTTTTTTAGATATCCGCCCAATTAATCCTGGCCATACTTTGGTTGTTCCCAAACGAGAAATTGACTATGTTTTTGATTTAGATGATAAAACCCTTTCAAATATTTTAATTTTTTCAAAAAGGGTGGCTAAAATGATTGAAAAAGCAGTTGAATGTAAAAGAGTCGGAATTATGGTGGCAGGCTTAGAGGTACCCCATGCTCATATTCATTTGATTCCTATGACTGCTTTAGGAGATCTAAATTTTGCTAATGCAAAAGAAGCAAAAGATAATGAATTAGAAGATATCGCAAAAAAAATCAGAAACCACAAAGAATAAAATGGCTGGTAAAATTAAAAGTAACCAATATTGTAAAGGGTGTCCGGCAATTTGTTGCAAAAATTTAGCAATGGAGATAGGAAAACCCGAAAACAGGAAAGAAGTGGAAGATTTAAAGTGGCAGCTTCAATTTGATACAGTAAAAGTCTACATTAGAAAAAATAGATGGTATCAATTAGTGGAAGGAAGATGCATGTATTTATCCTCGGATAATTTTTGTACAATTTACCAACGAAGGCCAAAAAAATGCCGCAATCATAATCCTCCTCATTGTGAACGATACGGAAAATATTATAATATTATGCTAGATAGCCCAGATGATTTAGAAAAATATTTAGCCAAAAAAAAGAAGGCGGAAAAGAAATAGAGTTTTATCAATTGTTAGGTTTTTCGGCAAGTTTTTGAAATATTTTTTCAGAAATAAACTTTGCTAAATTATAGTTAAGAGAAGATACCTCAACTTTAGTTTTATTTTCATTGAGCCAATTAAAAAATACGGCTACTTCAGTAGAGTGGTTGGCGGAAGGAAAAACATTAGTGTAGCCGAATGAAATTATAAAGCCTTTATTTAGAGAACCCCGATAAGGGATAGCTTCTAAGCCTTTTATAATTTTTTCTACTTTATGATAACAATCAGCGATATCTTTTTCAAAATTCTGGCTATAAATTTTACCTTTAGTTTTAAAAGGCCTAACTCCGATTCCTGCTAAGCGGGCAGTTTCGTAAGGGAAACAGCCTGAAAAAGACAGAGATAAAAATATAACCAAAATTATATATTTCATTTTATTTTTTCGTATTTGTCTATATAATATCTTAATTAATAAGGTTGTCAACATTTAAGCTTATGCAAGGGTTTAATTATATTCTTTTAAGGAAGCCGTACCGTAAAACTATCAGTGTAGAAGTAACTCCAAAAAATAAAATTGTAGTTAAAGCTTCTAAAAGTTATCCAGATAAGTTAATTAATCAGTTTATCATTCGAAAATCTAGATGGATTCAAAAACAGCTTGATTTTAATAAAAAAATAAGGAAACCGCCTTTGATGCGGAAATATATTTCTGGGGAAGAATACCTTTATTTAGGTAATTACTACCAACTTCTTCTTATCGAAGGTAAATTCAATATCAGGTTGGATAATAAGTATCTAAAATTTTCGGGGTCAAAAAAATATTTAACCCGGAAAAAATATATTCAGAATAAGTTAAAAGTATGGTATAAGGAGCAAGCCTATAAAAAAATATTGGAAAGAGTCTCTTTTTATGAAAAAGTTTTAGGAGTATATGTTTCTGATCTTCGGATTAAATCTTTTAATAGAAGCTGGGGCAATTGTTCAAGCAAAAAACAAGTTAGTTTCAGCCCTTATTTAGTAATGGCGCCAATTACTGTTATTGATTATGTAGTGGCGCATGAGTTAACTCATATAATTATTTCTAATCATTCAGCTAAATTTTGGAAATTTTTAGAAAAAATAATTCCTGACTATAAACAAAGGAAACAATGGTTAGTTGTGCATGAAAATCAATTCTGTATCTAAAGTTGTGGGTAGAAGTAATCAACGAATTTACTAATCTATACGAATTTGCGAATTAGTATAAATATGTATTCGTATATTCGTAAAAGATTCGTACATTCGATGATTATATGGATTAATTAAGGAGGCAAAAATGGATGAGATTTATGTAAGTACCGACATAGAGTCTGACGGGCCGGTTCCCGGCTTATATTCTATGTTAAGTTTTGGTTCAGCGGCTTTTAGAAAAAATAAAAAAATAGTTTCTACTTTCAGCGCGAATTTGAAATGTTTGCCCAGAGCCAGGAAGGATCCCGAGACAATGAAATGGTGGGAGTCGCAAAAAAAAGGCTGGGCAGCCTGCCGAAAAAATTTACAAAATCCTAAGAAAGCCATGCAAGAATATTTTCAGTGGATAGATAAGCTGCCCGGTAAACCTGTATTTGTTGCCTATCCTGCTTCTTTTGATTTTAATTTTATTAATTGGTATTTTATTAAATTTATTGGCAAAAACCCTTTTTCCTATCTGGCTTTAGATATTAAAAGCTACGCTATGGCCTTGTTGAAAAAACCGTTTTATAAAGTTACAAAAAATGCAATGCCAAAAAAATGGTTTGATAAAAATCAAAGAAGCCACGTTGCTTTAGAAGATGCTATAGAACAAGGAGAATTATTTTGTAATATACTAGCTGAGAACTCGAAAAGGGATAGCTAAAAAAAAGGAGGGAAGATGAAAAAATGTAAAGTTTGCGGAGCGGCCTTAAGCGGGTTAAAAGGAAAAATCAGGAAGTTATTTTTTCGGCAACATTTATCTGATAAAGACCCCCAGCTATGCAACCGTTGCGCTAACAAGACCGTTGCAGATAGTCCCCAGGCCAGGCGGGCAAGACCGGATAAGGCGGGAGAGGAAAAATATCAATGTCCAGTCTGTAAACGGATGATTCACCAAGCCCATGCTTTAGAGCATATTAAAACCGAAGAATATTTGATGAAACTTATATCTAAAGATCATCCCCGTTGGGCTAAAGAAGAGCCGGTTTGCAAGGAATGTATAGATTATTATCGTAAATTAGTAGAAGATGCTGAGATATGATTTTAGTCTAAAGCCCAAAGCCCAAAGTCCTAAGTTGTATGTTTTAGATTAAAAATAATATCTGCTTGACAGAAAAAATAGTTATGTTATAAAAGAGTGATTTTACTTACTCATACTATTCCTTTCTAAATAATATTTAAAGATCTAGCTTAAAGCCAGCTAG
>JAIPHC010000033.1 GCA_021735405.1 Candidatus Omnitrophota bacterium
ATACAGAACCTACTATATTCTATGAATACATGATTGATATCGCAAAAGAAGCGAATAAACAGAAAATCGAATCCGTTATGCACTCGGCCGGACAAATCAGAGAAAAGCCTTTACGGAAGCTGGCAAAACACCTAACAGCCGCAAATATTGACCTCAAGGCTTTCAGTCAGGATTTCTACAGCTCCTATACCCAGGGGAGTTTAGAGACAGTATTAAATAGTTTAAAAATTCTGGACCAAGAAGGTGTTTGGGTGGAAATCACCAATCTGCTCATCCCCGGAGCAAATGACAGTAAAGAAGACCTGCGTAAACTTTGCCGCTGGGTTGTTAAAAATTTAGGCGCAGAAACCCCTGTCCATTTTTCCCGTTTTTATCCAATGTATAAACTAACCAATCTTTCCCCTACTCCTTTATCCAGCCTGAAACGCGCAGAAAAAATCGCTAAAGAAGAAGGCTTGCATTTTATCTATATCGGAAATGTCCCCGGGCAAATTGGAGAAAATACTTACTGCCCTAACTGCGAAAAACTTTTAATCAAACGCGCCGGATACCATATTTTAAAGAATAAGATAAAAGAAGGGAAATGCCCATACTGCGGCAAAAAGATTCCCGGTATTTGGAATCAATAAAAATTTCTAATAAAAAATAAAACCAGAAAATAAACTATCAGGCTTAAACCGGCCCAAACTCCTAAAAAAGGAATAAAAAAAACCGATACAATTAAAGTCCCTAAAAATGAGCCGCCTAAATCTGCTGCATACAATGAGACGGGAATAGTTTTTCTTATTCGATAATCCCCGGCCAAGTAAAAAGAAATCAGGGGATAAATTGCTCCGGTCAAAACCCCGGAAACAAAAGAATAAAAATATAAAAACAACATCATTTGATAAGATTGAGTAAATAAATTGACTCCTGCCCATAAAATCAAACTGAATAACACCCAAAATCCAAAATAAAAACTAAGGCTTAATCTTTTTAGGCCAAATTTAGTTAAAACCATATTTAGAAAAAAAGTTCCTCCCGCCAGCCCCAACATAAACAAGCCAGTTAAAATCCCTACCATTTCAAACAAAGCACCGCAGCTAACTTGAAAAAGAATAAAAACAAAAGCAGTGAGAGTGATTGAACTAAAGCCGACAACAAAAGTTGAAATAAAATAGTTTGCCTTCCTGCTTCTTAGGCTCAACGAAATAAGAAATAGCCCGAATAAGATAAAAATAAAAATTATATAATTTTTGGCCGGTTTAACTTCTGGAAAAAAATGCGGGTAAAACTTTGCCTGTTCTAAAGAAAGATAATAAAAAAAACCTAAAGGATAGTGATCTTTATTTATACCGATTGCCGGATCAATTTTTTCCCTAAAATAACTGCGCCGGTTTTTTGCCAAATAATCTTTTAAATGGTAAATAGTCAAATAATCTGTACTAATATTACTTTGAGAAAAATTATCAAAAATAAACCGGGAAGTGATTTCCCGCTTAGAAGCAATAACAAGCATCGAATCCGACGGCAGCAATAATTTATTGTCAAAAACCTGATCTAACGTATTTAAGATACAGGAATTAAATTTTAAAATATGAGGACTTAAAATATCCCGCTTTGAAGGTATAAAAAAAGAAAAAACGCCGCCGGTTTTCAGCCTTTCATCCACCAATTTAAAAAATTCATAAGTAAAAAAACGATTTAAAGAAAGGGATGCCGGCGGAGGCTTGTTGAGTATTATACAATCATACTTTTTTCGATTGGTTTTGAGGTATTTTCTAGGATCAGCAATTATAAATTTTATTTTTTCTTTTTCGGCCCGGCCGGCTCTCTTTTTGGCTAAAGAGACAACGGTTTTATTTAAACTTAGATAATGCAGGCTTTTGACCTTATGCTTTAAAATCTCCGGCAGCTGATTGGAAAAAGAAGAACCGATAAATAATACATCTTTTGGCTCCTTTAAAGCAGATAGAGTGGTATGGATAAATTTCTCATCCCAAAATAAATCTTCGGATGAACCGGCTAAAGAACCGTTTAGATAAAAAGAGCTGACTTTATTTTTTTTAACCCCGATAACCGGCCCATAGGGAGTCCCTTTATAAAATATAATTTTAGCCCCTTTGAACTCTGACTTGATTATTTTTTTAAAGCTTTGTGCCGAAAAAAAAGTTAAAACTATTATAAAAAAAGCAAAAAATATTTTTCTCCTTAATTTAACAGAAATAAATAGATAGAAAAGAAGCGGCAAGGCCGAGAAAATAAATGGGTTTCGATAAGTTGCCAAAAAAAAGGTAAAAACAATACCACCAATAAAAAAACCAAGGGCTTCGTAGCCGAAAAAGTTGGCAAAAGTAGAAGAAGAGTATTTATTGCGGTCAAGATAATTGCGGCACAACAAAGAGAAAGAATAGCCTACTAAAAATCCGATAGCGCCAAAAAAGAAAAGCGCAGAAACCGCAATAAAGCCAAAACTGGCTATTTCATAATAGCTTAGCCCGGCTGTTTTTTTTACTAAATGAATTAAGGCAGCGCTTAAAGAAAAAATTAAAGAATAAAAAAAAGGTAAGTAACTTATCTTTACGAATCTTTTTTTTCGGCCGGCTAAACTGCCTAAAGAACAAAAAATAATCCATACCCCTATCGCCACCACCAGAGAAAGTTCATTTTTTGCGATAGAAAAAGTAAATTCCCGCAGTAATATTAACTGATAGAGTGAAGCTGTTATGCCTAAAATTATAAAAACTGCCATAGACAATATGGTTACCTTCCGCTTATAATGAATTAATGGCTCATAATCTCTACTATTTATTTATTAGCGGCATTGTTTTGGGTTCAGGGCCGTGCTTGGCTTTCTGCGCTCCGCTGCTTGCCAGTTATTCTGCCGTTTTTAAAAAAGGGTTACAAAAATCTTTAATTTCCTATCTGATTTTTTCAACTAGCAAGATTATAAGCTATATTATTTTAGCCTTAATTTGGACAAAAGCGGTAAATTTATTTTCTGACTATTTACTGGCAAAATATTCATCGCTTGTTTATAATCTTTTAGCTATTTTTATTATCTTAATTGGAATAACTACTCTTTTCTACAAAAAGGACAATCCTAATTGGTTTTGCCGCCGCTTTCATAAAGGAAATATCAGAAATGTGGGTATCATCGGGTTTTTAATTGGATTTGCGCCTTGTTTGCCGCTGATTGGAATTCTAAATTACATTGCCATCATTTCATCCAATCTAATTGACGCCGGCGCTTTTGCGCTTGCCTTTGGCCTAGGCACTGCAATATCGCCGCTTATACTTATCATTGCGTTTTCGGCAAAGTTTTCTCAAATTTTTTCAAAAAGCAAAAAGGGCGAAAAGATTATAAAAATAATTTGCGGCCTGATTTTAATATCTCTGGGGTTATTGGTTATTCTTCGAATACCTCTGCGCTAAATATAAAAATATCACAATCTCCTGTTTTCCAACAAGTTGGCTCAAGTCCGGCCTTATGAGCGCAAAGATTGTTCATAAACTCTTCCTTGCTCCAGCCGGTTTCATCTGCAACTTGGGGCAGAAAAACTCCGGACCTTAAGCCCTTTTTAACCAGCACCCCGTGTTTGCCTAAAACAATTTTATCGGGATTATCTATTTTTTCTAAAGGTGATAGGACTGAAATTTCTAAGTTGATATCATCAAGCTCGGATTCCTCTACCGGAGGAAAACGCGGGTCCTGAGTCGAGGCGGCAATAGCCATATCCCTTACCCCGATATAAAGCGGGCTCTTGGCAATGATATTGCCGATACAGCCGCGTAAATTGCCGTTTTTGCGCAAAGTAACAAATGCCCCCATATCTTTTTTAAGCTCAAGGTCATCGACTTCAGGCTGATAGGTTTCGCCTTTCTTTATGTATTGATTTAAAGTTTTTCGGGCAATATTAATCAATTCTTTTTTTTGGACATGATTTAAAATCCCTTCCATCTTAACACTCTCCTCTTTCTTATTATTTTTATTCTTTATAAAGGCAGCGCTTAAGTAGCCTACTGTTTTCCCGCCTTTTCCCGTTACTTGCGCAGAATGAGAATAAGCTAAAATTTCTGATTTATCCGCCCCCAATTTTTTTGAGGCAATCATAACCGCAGCTACGGCAGTTGTCCCGCACATTCTGTTTTGATTAACACACTTTCGGTACAACTTCTCCGGCTTAAATTCTTTGATTAAAAGCGCAGTTTCTTTATCGATTTTTTCTGCTTGGTTCACCGGTAAATAATGGCTTAAATCTGTGCTGGCGACTATAAGAAAATTTTCTTCTCCGGCCAAGGTTCCGGCCAAGGCATCTCCTAAAATTTTAGCATTGCTCCAGCTCTGGCTTCCGATTACAGTCAAAACAATCCTGGGATTACCTAAAGCTACCTGAATAAAAGGAATTATCATTTCTATTGAATTTTCCTTATAAAAAGGTTCTAAGCTATACTCTATCTTTGGATGATATGCTGTGAGTTTATCGGATAACCTTTTTCCGGCAGAAAGCGCGCCTAGGGGTGTCTGGTAGGCATTTTTATCAAAAACTGCTATTTTGTTATAATTTTGCCGGTGGGAGCAGCCAACCACTATAACTTTATCTATTTTCTTACCGGCTAAAGCTTTAAACCCGGCCGCAGCTATTTTTCCCGAGTATTGAATGCCGGCATGGGGAGAAATCATCCCCACAACTTCCCCTTTAAGCAAAGAGGTATCTGCCCGGTTAAGGCACTCCCGAATCAATGAAGCTAATTGCTTTGGCTGGCCGGGATACCACAGCCCGGCCAAATCAGCCTTTTTAACCGATTCGGCAAAAAGATTAAAATTAAACAAAAAAAGAAAAATTACTAAAAAAATATCTTCTTTTTTCATCTTAAAAGAACAAAGACTCACCGATAGATATATCGGCAGGTGCAATATACTTAACCCATAAGCTGACGTCTTCATCCTCTTTAGCCCGGCGGGTACGATTGCCTTGTTTTTCTATCTTTACCACCGCGCACTTTTTCCCTTTATAGGTTTTTCCTATATCTCCTTCGGCAACGCTTCCTGATTCTACTTTACCGATTATGAGAACCGCCGAACCGCCTATGTTTTTAAAATTATCGATAGTTAATTCACCCGACATAAAAACCTCCTAGCGTTTTGTTGAAAATTTAACTATTTTTTCAATTAAATCTTTATATTTAATTCCGCCCTTTTTAGCAGACTCAGCTAATTCGTCATCAGGATCCAAAGAAGGATTGGCATTGGCCTCTAAAATATAAATTTTTCCCTCTTCGGTAACCCTGATATCGAAACGAGCATAACTTTTCATATTTAAAACCCGATAAGCCCGTTTACAGACCTTTTCAATTTTTTTTCTTAAATCAGAAGAAAGGTTATTGGCAAAAATATTTTTTAATTGCCAACGCTTCCGGTAATCATAATCCCATTTGGCTCGATAGGTTGCAATCTTTGGCTCACCCTCAGAAAGTTTGCCAAATGTTAATTCCCGCAAAGGCAAGACTTTTAAACGATAGGTGCCGATCACACTTACATAAAATTCTCTACCTTCGATATATTCTTCGATTATAGCATCATCGCCAATACTGTCATGGATAAATTTAACCCTTTCTATCAACCCTTCTTTATCTTCAACAAGTGAGGCTTGAGAAAGGCCGCGCGAAGCTTCATCGCTTAAAGGTTTGACGATTAAAGGTGAGTTCATGCGTTTAGGGAGCCAGACTTTTCTTTTTCGGTAAAATGTATGAAATTGAGGTACCTTAATTTTATGAAAATTTAAAATAGTCTTAGTTAATCCTTTATCACAACAAACCAGCAAGCTTCTGGGTGAAGCTCCCGTATAAGGAATTTGCAGCATTTCTAAAACAGAGGCGACATTTTTATCAAGATGGGATTTTTGATCAAAAACTTCGACTAAATTAAAGATAACATCCGGCTTGAATTCAGCTATTTCTTCCAATAAAAGGCTGATATTATTATAAAGCCCTAACATTTTTACCTGATACCCGCAAGCAAGCAGAGCCTTATAGACTTCTCTTTCGGTGTCCCAATCAAAGTCAGAGAACTCTTTTCTAAAATCATAGCCCCGCTTAACTGAATAAGGAGAATCAAAAAGTAGAAGAATTTTTTTCATATATTTTAAGATTATTTACGATAGCGGCCGGTATGCAGATAGTTCATCACCAAAGCAGTTACGTATATTGAAACATCCGCTAAGGCCTTATCCTCTGAATCTAAAATCGCCAGGTTAAGCTCTTTAACTCTATTAATTATAGTATTAATAAGATCGGAGATAATATATTTTTTTTCACCTGTCCAGGCTGCGACTGAATTCAAAATATCTTTTTTGTAAGTTTTTATAAATTTTTCCGCCGGCTGTGATTTATCTCCTTTTTGTTCTGGCTGATTTTTTACCATAAAAATTTTTTTTAAATTAGGGTCATGGAAATCAGGGAAATCTTCAGCATAATAACGCTTTTTCTTTTTATAAAAATTTTTTAACCGAATCCGCATATTTGAATACTGCCAATACTTATTCGCTCTTTTAACTAAAGGTTCTTTATCTTTAATTTGACTCATCAGCTTATCAAGATAAAACAGTTTATCCAGCGCTTTCCAGCCTTTATATTTTTTTCTCCAATTTAGGCCCGGAGTCATCCAAACCGCAAAGGTTTCTGCAAAATCTTCATCGGGATGGTACTGAGCGTAATAGTTTTCAAGATGCCTGACAAAACTCCTGCTATAAGGACGAAAACGATAAGTATCAGGGTATTCTTGGCCAAATTTTCCAAAAATCTTTCTCCAGCTGTTTCGGCGATACAACTTATAAGCATAGTTTATTACATGCCCGCTTTCATGGCGAAGCAGCTTCATGCACCAAAGACGGCTATCGCCTTCAGCTTCAAGCATCATTTTTTTCTCTAATTTTATCAAACGCGGGTGGGCTAAAAAGAAAGGAATCCCGATTACCGGCTCTTTATCCGGAGCCAGCCATTCATCAGCTAAATAACAAACAGGTTTAAACTTAATTCCTTTTGCTTCTAATTCATTATATAACTGTTCAATCCGCTTTTGGAGCCAGCTTTCTTTTATCTGCAACGGTAAATCACAAACCCTTAAATCAAGCAACTCCGATTCACTCATCTTAGAGATATCAATATTTTTTGCTCTCGTCATTTTATTCCTTCCTGGACCAAATAAATATTTTATCCTTAGGTTTAACGGTAAAATCCAACTTTATCCCGCATTTTTTACCTGCAGTTACTTTATCAACAAACTGATGGTTTACCTGAATTTGACCGGCTTTAGCAAATTTTGCCCCTGTATTTGCGCCGATGAACAATAAAGTTTCTCCCCCGCTCAATGATCCGTTGGTGATTTCTATCTCAGCTACTTTAATCTTTTTGTAGAATTTCTTAACTATTCCTAGATATCTTTTTTGATATTTATTTTCTAATTCTTTGCTTCTCCATTTCTTTGGTTTACCAAAATAAAATCCGCTTGAAAAGCCTCGATTATAGACCTTTTCAAGCTCTTTTATCAAACTATCTTTGTATTTATTATCTAATTTATTCTGATAAAAAGCATCAATTGCTTTTCTATAAGCCGATACAACTAAAAATATATACTCGGGAGAACGTTTTCTTCCTTCGATTTTAAAAGCATCCAAACCTGACCGGATAAGCTGGCCGATAAAATCTATAGCGCATAAATCTTTCGGGCTTAAAATATAATCGGAGCCTAAAACATATTCGTTGTTATCCTGATTCTCAATAATCTTAAACTCCCGCCTGCATACCTGAAGGCACTGGCCTCGATTGGCAGGCTTTAGGAAAGAAAGCTCCGAAAGCAAACAGCGGCCCGATATAGATACACACATCGCCCCATGAATAAAAGCCTCCAACTGGCAATTGATCTTTTCTTTTTTTATTTTATTAGCTATCTTTTTAATCTGCCAAAGCCTGCATTCTCGCGCCAAAACTATTCTCCTGGCCCCGTCTTTTGCATATTTTTTTAAACTAGAAAAATTAGCTACACTAGCTTGAGTAGATAAATGAACCCTTAAGCCAAGCTGGCTAGCTATTTCAAAAGCGGCCATATCCCAAAGAATTACCGCATCTATTTTTGCTTCTTTTGCCTTGCTTAATAATTGTTTTAGCTCAAAAATTTCATCATCATAAATAAGTGAATTTAGAGTAAGATACGCTTTTTTGTTGGATTTATGACAAAAATTTACTACTTTCTTTAGCTCTAAGGTATCGAAGTTAGAAGCATTAGCGCGCATATTAAACTTCTTTAAACCAAAATATACGCTGTCAGAACCAGCTTCGACAGCTGCTTTTAAGGAAGGCCAGCCCCCGGCCCCGCAAACAAGCTCAACCTTTTTAGCTCCTACCATGATATTTCAATTATCTCGTACTTTAATACGCCAACAGGAGCTTCTACTTCGACAATATCTCCTTTTTTGCGCCCAAGCAGCGATTTGCCTACCGGAGAGCTAATCGAAATAAGATCTTCAATGGGATTGGCTTCATCCTGGCCCACAAGCTTATAAAAAATCTCTTCACCGGAATCCAAATCTTTTAACTTAACTTTTGCGCCTAGGTAGGCTTTGCCGGTATCTATGTTTTTTGTATCGATAATTTCAGCCCGGCTCAACTTATCTTCTAATTCCCGGATCTTGCGTTCATTTTCTGCCATAGCCTCTTTTGCGGCATGATACTCAGCATTCTCTTTCAAATCCCCTAATGAACGGGCATGCTCGATAGTTTCAGAAATTTCCTTCCGTTTCTTTTGTTTGAGATAGTCTAACTGATGCGACAGCTTCTCATAGCCTTCTTGAGTAAGATGCACTCTCTCCATATCGCCTCCTTTTGTTTAGCATCGCGTATTGAGTATTGAGCAATATGTTATTATTTTAAGCTTTTGGCTGGATATGTCAACTTTTGACCTTAGAGAGCAGCTTGAATAAAACTCTTAAATAAGGGGTGGGCTTTATCGGGCTTTGATTTAAATTCTGGGTGGAATTGACAGCCAATAAACCATTTATGATCTTTTAACTCAATAATTTCAACTAATTTTTTACTCGGATTAATTCCAGAAAAAACCATACCACTTCTTTCCATTATTTTTTTATATTTGCTGTTAAATTCATAACGATGCCGGTGGCGTTCATCAATAACTGGTTTTTTATAAGCTTGATACGCTTTTGTGCCTTTTTTAATTTTGCAGCGATATGAGCCCAAACGCATAGTTGCCCCTTTATCTCTAACCTCGGCTTGCTCAAGCATAAGATCAATAACCGGATCTGGAGTTTGGGAATTAAACTCCGAAGAATTAGCTTTTCTTAAACCACAGCAATTACGAGCGAATTCAGCTACAGCAACTTGCATGCCTAAGCATATTCCTAAATAAGAAATATTATTTTCCCGGGCAAATTTAGCTGCTTGAATTTTTCCTTCTATCCCGCGCAAGCCAAAGCCGCCTGGAATAAGCACTGCGTCAATATTATTTAAATATTTACCTGCGCCATGCTTTTGGATTTTTTCGGAATCAACTCTTTTTACTTTAATTTTTGCGTTATTGGCTATGCCGCTATGGGTTAAAGCTTCATAAATAGATTTATAAGCATCTTGAAGGGCTATATATTTGCCTACTACGGCAATTTTAGTTTCATACTTTGGAAAATAAACTCTTTGAATTACTTTCTTTTTCCATTTATCTAAATTTTTATCTTTCTTTTTAATATTAAGTTTGCCGGCAACCTTTTTCCCTAAGCCTTGTTCCTGGAATTTTACCGGTACTTCATAAACACTTTTTACGTCTACAGCCTCTACAACACAATCTTGGGAAACATTACAAAATAAAGCAATTTTTTCTTTCACTGATTTTGAAAGTGGATTAATACAGCGGCAGAGCAATATGTCAGGTTGAATCCCAATCTCTCTCATCCTGCCTACACTATGTTGAGTTGGTTTAGTTTTGACCTCATCAGCGCTCTTGATATAGGGCACTAAAGTAACATGAATGCTTAAAGTATTGCCAAGCCCTTCCTCAAGCCTAAACTGCCTGATTGCTTCTAGAAACGGTAAGCTCTCAATGTCACCTACAGTTCCACCAATTTCAACAATAACCACATCTACTAAATTATTTTTGGCCGCATTTCTAATTTTTTTCTTTATCTCATTTGTAATATGAGGTATAACTTGAACGGTTTTACCGAGATAATCACCTCTTCTCTCCTTTCTTATAACTGTTTCATAAACCTTTCCGGTAGTAATATTATTTTTAGCCCTAATTGAAGCATTGGTAAAACGTTCATAATGGCCTAAATCAAGATCGGCTTCGGCTCCATCTTCGGTAACATAAACTTCTCCATGCTGATAAGGGCTCATGGTTCCCGGGTCAACGTTTATGTAAGGATCACATTTAACTAAATTAACCTTTAGGCCTTGAGATTCAAGAAGCTTGCCAAGAGAAGCAGAAGCAATACCTTTGCCTAAACTTGAAACTACTCCGCCGGTAACAAAAATAAATTTTTTCATGATTTAACTTGTAAAAAAAGAAAAGGCGCCCTTTCTTAAAAAAAAGAAAGGACGCCTTTGTCCAGATTTAATATTTGAAATCAGTATAACAAAAAACAGGGTTTGGTCAAGAAAATATTTCTCTCCCCAAAAAAGATTTTCTGCTTAAACAACAACCCTATTCAAAAAATAAACTATTGCTTGAAAAATTAGGGTCACTGGTTAAGTTTACGCCTAATCTTCGCAACCCGGCCTCATCCCCGGATGAAGGGATATGGGTAAGATGAACTTCTTTATCTTTTATTTTCTTTAGATTTTCCAGGGCTAAAGCGGCAGTAGGGTTAGTTGAAGCACTGATACTTAAAGCTATTAAGGTTTCTTCTAAGTCTAGGCTAGCTGTTTTTGCTTTGGATATACTTTTTTTAAGCCTTTTAATTGATTCAATTGTATTTGGCGAAAGAAGATGAATCTTATCCGGTATCCCGGATAAAACTTTTACCGCATTTAAAATAAGGCTTGACGGCGCATGCATCAAAGAAGAACTTTTCCCTGTAATAAGCTTAGAATCATCTAACTCAATAGCCGCCGCAGAAAAAGATTCAGATTGTTTTTTTCTCTTTTTTGTAGCCTCTTGACTGGCTTCTCTTGCAGCTTTAACCACCTTTCTTTGTTCAATTTTAATATTTAACTCCTCCATAAGCAAACGGCTTCGCTCAACCGTATCTTTATCGGTAAG
>JAIPHC010000034.1 GCA_021735405.1 Candidatus Omnitrophota bacterium
GCGCCCGGCAGGAATCGAAACAAATCTTCGGCGCAGCCGAAGCTCCCTGTTTACTTCAACTGATTTTATTTGTTCCGATGTCTGCTTACAAATTAAGCAAAGCTTCAATTAGCAAAAGTAACTATTCAGATAAAAAACAACATGCGCCCGGCAGGAATCGAACCTGCAACCCTCGGCTTAGAAGGCCGATGCTCTATCCGATTGAGCTACGGGCGCTGGTCGGGAGAGTGGGATTCGAACCCACGACCCCTTGCTCCCAAAGCAAGTGCGCTAAACCAAACTGCGCCACCTCCCGAAAAATTTTTAAAAATTTTTCGGGACTTCGAATCTTCGAAAGAAGATGAGAAGTCTTCCGAACCTTAAATATTTCCTCGTTTCATTCAGGGCCAATCCTCCATGCTCATTTTCTAGAGAATTGCGGCACTGAGATTCTTCGTCGCTAATGTTCCTCAGAATGACAGCCAAAGCTGTCAGCTAAATTACCCGACAAAATCCTTAAATTTAAATTAAAATTTTATTATATCGGCATTTTATTGAGTGTAAAGATATTTTATAATATAGCCGCACGAATTACTTTTTCTGGGGATTAAGGGGACACTCATCGGCAGATTCAGGGCAAAAGCCTAAACTCTTGCATTTAGGCCCTCCTATATCAAAAACTTCCGGCAAAACTTCTTTAGTTAAAGAAAGCATTCTAGCTGCTAATTCTCTTATTTCCCACTGAGCCCGCAAGCATAAACGCTCTGAAAAAAAATGGAGAAGTTGACGGCTGTTCATGGTTATTACGATTTTAACCTGACAGGCTTGGGGAAGAAGAAAACGTAAATCCTGATTTATCTTTTCTTTGTCTAATTGCCGATTTTTTTCTAAAATTTCCCGAATCTGGCGGCATTTACTTTTTAAATAATCAACCGCCTCTATAAAATTTTCTTCTGCTTCTTTGTTCTCTTTAATTGCTTTCGGAACCACATATTGAAAATTATCCATACTAACATAACGCTGGCTTTGCTGAGAATAGGAAGCGATTCTATGCCTTACTAATTGATGGCTGCATACCCGGGAGATACCTGTTGCCGAATAAGTAAAGTTAACATGCTCAAGAGGGGAAAGATGCCCTCTTTTTACCAAATGGCTGATAAATTTTTTTAATTTTTCTGAGTTCAGTTTCTCGCGATCAGCATAAATTTTATAAGCAGATAATTTTGAATAACACTGGCGGGCCGCTGAATAAATTACCTTTTTCGGATTAAGGGTATAGGATAATAACTTAACTTCCATTACTGATTAATAAAAAGGAACATCTCTTAAAGAGCTTTGCAGGCGAGTTTGGTCTTTCTCATGCAATATTCATAAACACCAAAGAAAACTGCCATATATACCATGTTGGAAACAAGTGACATTCTAAAAAAAGGAAGGGCATTTATGTAGCAGCTGATTAACCCGGCTAAATTTTGAGGATACCAGCCCATCAGCCAAACACCGAAATTAGTAATTAGAAAAAATATAAATGAAGACGCCAAGCCAAATACAACTATATTAGCGGCTGTCTTTTTAGTTTGTAAAATTTTTCCTAAAAAGTAAATAAGTAAAATAGAACCCCAGGTAAAGAATATGGTCTGATGCAGGCCGACTATTAAATCCGAAACCATATAAACACCTAACGGCAATAACCATCCATGCTTTTTCCTGAAATAAACCCCCGAAAAAAGCGCAACTGCCGCAATCGGGGCAAAATTAGGAACATGGGGAATAAGCCGGGCCGATATTCCTATAAATACAAATAAAATTACAAGCCACATAATGAATTTATATTAGCAAAAAATTATTTTTTGTCAAGCCTATTAATTAATATTTTAAAAATAATTTGCCACAATCTCTGATATTCGGCCATAAGCTTCTTTGTTGGCGGCAATATAACCAATGGTTTTATAGGTAAGCGGGTTTTTCCGTAAATCAGTCAATTTACCTCCAGCCTCTTCGATTATAGCTACGCTTCCTGAAAAATCCCAGGGGCGGTCGTGAAATTCTACCGAACAATCAAGAACCCCTTCGGCTAAATAGGTTAAAGTCCGGACCGATGAACCAAACATTCTTACATTAAAAACTTCTTTGGATAAATCACCCAATACCTTTAACATGATTTCGGGAGAATAACGAATACTTGAATCAAAAGCAATTGATAAATCTTTCAATTGGCCGCAAGAAGATACTGAAATCTTTTCTCCGTTTTTATAAGCCCCCGCCCCGGATTCTGCCCAATACATTTCATCGTCATTTGGCATATAAACAGCTCCGCCTATAAATTTATTTTTATAAACAATACCAATCGAAACTCCAAAAATATTTATTTTTCTAATATAGTTATGAGTTCCATCTAAAGGGTCTATAATCCAAAGATAATCACTTTCTATATTTTTTTTTCCGTCTTCTTCGCCAAGTATGCCATGATTTGAAAATTTGCTTTCGATTTTTGCCCGAATCATAGTTTCTGCTTTTTTATCTAAATTAGTAACTAAATTTCTATCGCCTTTAGACTCTACCTTATTAACTTTTCCAAAATTATCCAATAGAAAATCCCCCGCTTCCTTAGCCGCCGCTATCGCTGTATCTAAAATTTCAGCCATTTTGCCTCCTTTCTATAAGTTTTTTACAATCGAAATATCCAATAAACAAGAAACAAGATACAAATAAATTCCAATATTCAATAACCAATCACCAAACGCCATGAGTTTTTGTTTTTTATCCTATTTGATTATTGTTTCTTGTATCTTGATTATTTCCTTCTTTTTTATTTCGACCTTTGCTTTTTACCGATTAAAGTTTCTTAGCTCTCGTTGAGCTTCCCGTTTTTCTGTTTTTTCTTTTAACTTTCTTCTTTTATCATAGGTATGCCTGCCTTTAGCCAAAGCGATTTCTACCTTAACCAATCCTCTTTTGTTAAAATAAACCTTCAAGGCCACGATGGTTAATCCCTGTTGAGTAATGCGGCCCATAAGTTTTTTGATTTCTTTTTTATGCAAAAGAAGCTTCCTTCTTCTTTTCGGTTCGCTCTTAAAGTAAGAACTTTGGCTAAACTCCGGAATGTGCATATTATATAAATATGCTTCTTCGCCTTCAATCCGGGCAAAACTATCCTGGAGAGAACAGCTTTTTGCCCGCAGAGATTTTACCTCATCGCCATAAAGCACAATTCCTGCTTCAAAAGTCTGGAGAATATTATAATCTCTTTTTGCTTTTTTATTTTGGCCGGTTATTTGCATACTTTTATCGGTAATTTAAACTGGTTATAAAGAAAAAGGCGTAAATTTCAAATATAATCCCAGCCACAAAGGAACCGTTACTACGCTAAAAAGGTGAGTAATGAATACACACTGGGATACAAATTTGCTATCTGCGCCTCTTATATCCACAATAATCGGAAGTGACGCAGCCGAAGGCATAGCAGCCTCCAATATTATAAATAAACCAAAAAGCGAAAAAAGTTCAAACTTTAATACAATAAGAAATACCAACAAAGGCAAAATTATTAATTTTAAAAAGCTGGCTTCTAAAAGAATAAACCATCTTTTATAAATATCCTGCAGCTCAACTTTTGCCAGCCAACATCCCAGCACAAGCATCGATAAGACAAAACTAGTTTCTCCAACCATTTCCATCGGGTTAAGCAATACTGCCGGAACAAACCGGGCTGAATTTGTGTATATAAAAAATAAAGCCGCAAGAGTTGCCGTAACCGGCGGATTCAATAGAGTTTTAAAACTAAAAGGCTCATCTTTTCTTTTAAAGATAAAAAAAGTTCCGATTGACCACATTAGAATATTAAACCCAAGAAGAAAAAGAAAAACGTAAATTAAAAATTCATCTCGCAGGGCCTTGCTAAAAAGAAAAAGAGCGATATTCATCGGCAGATAACCGGCATTTTGAAAACTAACTACACTGAAGAACTCTCTCCGCAAATTCTTTTTTCGGCCTAGGCTGATTAAAATGCCTAAAATCAAGCCTATCAAAAATATAGCAAAACTTGCTGCCAAAAAAATCCAAACCGGATACGCAAGAACCGTTTTGTAATCCTTAACCAGCTGGGAAAAAAATAAACAAGGTATTGAAAAATTAATTACAAATGAAGTTAAAAATTTCAACACTCTTTTGTCGATAATCCTCCGCTTATAGAGAATGAATCCAAAACAAGCAATTAACGACAACTTTATAACCGATAATGAGATAATAATCATAGTTAAAATTATAACATAGGATATTTCATTGACAAAAACAATAAACTTGGCTATAAAAGAAAGGATAAAGGTTCAAGGTTAAAGGTTAAAGGTTAAAGTAAACACAAGACTTCTTAATTTTTCCTTTATCCTTTTTCCTTTATCCTTACTCATGCCCTCGTGGTGGAACTGGCAGACACGCTAGCTTCAGGAGCTAGTTTCCAAAAGGAAATGGAGGTTCGAATCCTCTCGAGGGCATACGGAGAGGTGCCAGAGCCCGGTTTATTGGGACGGTCTCGAAAACCGTTGTGGGGGCAACCCCACCGAGGGTTCGAATCCCTCCCTCTCCGTAAATATTTTAAAAATTGACTTTTGCTTCGTTAAATAACTGCAAAACAATAAAAAATGCGAAAACGAAATATATATATTGTTTTAACTATTATTTGTATACTTTCGCTGATATTGATAGATAATTTACCTACCGCCCCTTCTTCTGCTTTTAAAAAAACTGGCTCAATTTTTCCTGAAAAAATTCCCGCTGCTTTCGGTTTCAAAAACCCTATCCTCATTTTTGCCAGCCTTCTTTACGCTTTTATCTTTTTTGCCGGCTTGATTAATCTGGGCCTCTTTTTTATCCGGAAGATAAAAGGTTATCCAATTACTACTCTAAAATATCCAAAGAAAGAATTACCTTTAAACCAAGATAACAGCGCCGAATTAATCTTTTCAATCAGCTTTTTAACGCTGTTGACCTACCTTTTGCCCGGCCCTCTTCTGTCCTTTAGCGGCTTAAATCCAATATATATAATACTGGGGGCAAACTACTTGTTCCAAATTGGAACCATCCTTATTATATTCAATTATTTAAAACCCAATTTTTTTGATTTTCGCTTGAAAAAAAAAGAATTGGGTTTTCTCTTAGAAACCTATACCGCTCTCACTCCAATTTTAGTTGCGTCTATTTTTATTAATTTATTTCTCCTTAAATCTTTGGGAATAGAACCTCCGCCTTCTCCTCTCATAAAACTCATACCGTTAATTAACACAAAAACAGCCCTTTTTCTTTTTGCGTCTCAGGTAATCTTTATCGCTCCTTTTGCGGAAGAATTAATTTTCCGGGGTATCTTTTATAAGTTGTTGCGAAAAAAATATTCTTTTTTTATCTCCGCTGCCGTTATATCTTTATTTTTTGCCTTCCTCCACCGCTCCCCTTCAGGAATAATCGGGCTTTTTGCGATAAGCTTTACTCTCTGTTATGTTTATGAAACAACTCAAAAAATAGGAACGGCTTTTGTTTTTCACGCGCTCCATAATGCCGTAACCCTTCTATTTTTCTTAGGAACTAAACTTTAATTTTTCATTGATTAATGTAATCTTCCGCATCTAAAGGAAGGTAGAGTTGTTTTTTTATATTCACAATTCTTTGGGCCGGATATGGATGGGTTTTAAAATAAGAAAGCGGCCTTATTTTTTCCTTACTTTTTTTATAAAGCTTCTCCAATACTCTTAAGCCGGCCTTAGGGTTATAACCGGCCTTTTTGCAATATTTAACCGCCAGGCTGTCGGCATTAAACTCGTCTTGACGCGAATGAGCCGATATGATCTGAGCTAAGGCAAAAGAAAGGCCGCCGGTAAAGTTATCGTCTGAAGGCGCAGCCGCCGAAGCAATAAGAGCAAGGTTGTACCCCATTGCCGCCTGAAGCCTTTTTATATGATGCCGGCTTACAATATGGGCCATCTCATGAGCTAGAACAAAAGCAAGTTCGTCTTCATCTAATATATCCAATAAATCCTTAAAAATATAAATATAACCGCCCGGCAAACTAAAAGCGTTAATTATTTCTTCTTTTTTATCTTTTTTATCAATTACATAAAAGTAATAATTAAGTTCTCCTCTATCGGAAACCTCTGTTATCTTACCAGCGATTCTTTCCACTCTTTTTAAATCATAAGGATTAGCCGATACCTCAAACTCTTTGGCAACCTGCCTTGAAATATTTTTTCCCATCTCCACTTCTTTTTCACTTGAGAAAAAATAAACATCTTGGCTATGAGTCCCGAGATTATATTCGGTAGTCATACAGCCGGAAATTAAAAAGATAGCAGATAGCAGATGGCAGATGGCAGGTAAAGAAAATAGTTTTCTCATTTGGTTAGGAAATCAGCCTTAGTAAATAAAGAAAAAAGGTTACAGCCAGCTTTCGCCAAAGCTTCTCTGGCGCCTTCGTTCCGGTCAACAACTACCATAACCTCTTCTATTCCGACACCTTCGGCGTCTAAAGCTTTTTTTGCCTGGAGTAAAGAACCGCCGCTGGTTGCAACATCATCACAGAGAATTACTTTTGAACCATTTTTAAGATTTGGCCCTTCAATTAACTTTTGTTTTCCGTGTTTTTTCGGGCTTTTTCGGATTAAAAAACCTTGTAAATCTTTATTGCTTTTTTGAGCCAAAAAACAAACACCCCCCACTATCGGATCAGCTCCTAAAGTAGGGCCGCCAAAAGCCGTAATCTTTTTTTTCTCTATCTGTTGAAAAAAAAGCTGCGAAATCAGGTATATCCCCTTTGAACTCAAAGAAACTTTCCTCACATCAATATAGAAATCGCTAACTTTCCCCGAGGAAAGCTTCACCTCTTTTTTCTGATAAGCTTTCTGCCTTAACAACTCAAGTAGTTCTTTTTTCATTAGTTAATTTTTATTTTAAAGATTGCATCCAAGTGCTGAATTTTTGGCCGGTAGTACAAATCTCTGGATTGGTTTTAGCGTCGTAGGACTCGGCGGGGTCCCGGCGCAAACAAAGATTATCCACCGATAAAATACCGTCGGTTGGATCATAATTTATCACCAGCCCCGCAGAGTTCACCAGCTTATCGGTCAATGTTATCCAGCTGCCCGATAAATCTCTAAACCTAATCCTGTTGTTAGAACTGTCAAATTCATACCTAACTGTTGTATCATCGGAAAAATCAATCGGGGTATCACTGGTGTCTTGATTCAAATCAATCCGGAAAAAACCCGCGCTTGGGCTGACAACACCTATAGCGGAATTACCTATCCAACCGGTTGATAAATAAACATTCTTATCAAGATGGTCTAAAACATAAGTTAAATCATTTAATACCTCTGATTTTGTTTTTGATGAAGTAAAAAAGATAGAACTGGTATTATAAAGCCCAAAAACCCCCAAAATAACTATCCCGAATATAAGCATCGCAACAAGAAGCTCTATTAAAGTTAAAGTTTTTTTAACAAACATAGTTAATCGGGGTATTCAATAGTTATATTTACCTGGCGATAATCCTGGCCGGCTATATGGCTTACCTGGTATTGAGTATTTGCGCCTTCGTAATCAATATTATCAATATCGCTCCAATCCTCACTGCCAGTTGGCAGGCTTTGGCTTGTGCCGGCAGAAAGGCCGCCTGAATTCCAGCTATCGTTTCTCACCTGGCTAAGCAGGGTCCTTAAATGGCTGCGGGAAAGATTTGCCGCTGTAGCCCTTTCTTTAGCGTGCCGGATATATCTTCTTACACCTAGAAAAGCTGAGATAAGGCCGCCTACGACAAAAGATAAGATTAATGCCGCAGCTAAAATTTCCACCAAAGATACCGCTTTTTTAGTTTTTATCACAATATTAAAAGCAGCATTGTTTCCAATGCTGCTAAATTGTTTTTGTCTACTTAAATTAAAAATCAAAGAGAAAAACTGCCGCTCCAATTTCCAAACTGATCCAAAATAACTGTATTTCCGCTCTGACTTCCGCTCTTTCTTGTAGCGGTCGCAGTAAAAGCAGTAGTGGTTGCGCCTGTAACCGCATAATCCCAGTCAGTATCATTGTCTATTTCATCAAGCTCTACAAAGCTTCCTAATGTTGCGTCAAAAGTTCCATCCGCGACATCTATATAGGTATCATTTTCGGCGCGGTACATCTTTTCTGCCTGAGCAATAATACTTAAGGCATTCTCTGCCTTTGCTTTTTTGGCCCTCTCTATTGAAGTTATATACTGAGGTACAGCAAAACTAGCAAGAATCGCAACTACGATAACTACAACTATAAGCTCAATCAACGTAAACCCTTTTCTCATCTAAACCTCCTTTTTCGATAATTATCAGGCATTCACTGAATTATACCTGACTGTTTCTATAAATCATTCCTAATTTTTATATAGCATATTTAATTTCTGATGTCAATAGATAAAGTTATCCGCCTAAAGTAGATAACTTAAATAACGGCAAAAATAAAGCTATAACTAAAATTCCAATTATAATTCCCATAACGACAATCATCAAAGGCTCAAAAGCCGCGACTAAACTTTCGACTTTTGAGGTAAGTTCTTTAAGATAATAATCGCTTAATTTTTTAAAAACATCCGGCATGGTCCCGGTTTCTTCGCCTATCTTTGCCATCTCTGAAACAAGAAGAGGAAAAACCCCCTCTTGAGAAAGTTGTTCGGAAAGAGGCCCGCCTTCTTTTACTTTTTCCGCCGCTAAACGGAGTTTTCTCTGAAAAACAGTATTGCTGATACTGTCGGCGGTAATATCTAAAGTATAAACCAAAGTTAAACCGCTTTCAAGCATAATGTGAACTATCGAAGTAAACCTTTCAATGTATATTAAAAAAATAATGTTTCCTAAGATAGGAATTTTAAAAACCATTTGGTCAATAATTTTTTTTGCTTCCGGCCGGCGCTGCAAATTCCTAAATAAAAAATATAAACCGGCCAAAGCGGCTAAAACAATAAGCCAATTTTGCTCTACAAACTCACTCAAAGAAAAAATCAATTGAGTAAGCGCGGGCAGCTCTATCTCGAAAGACTCAAAAAGTGTGCCGAATTTTGGAAAAATAAATTTTAAAAAAACAAATACCGCAGCCACAGCCGCCACACTTAAAATAATAGGATAAACTAAGGCGCTTTTAATTTTCCTTTCAAACTCCATTCTCATTTCAAGATAATCCGCCAGCTGATTTAAAACAAAAGGAAGATTCCCGGATGATTCACCTACTCTAACAATACCTAACCAAAACTGAGAAAATATTTTAGGATATTTTGCAATCGCCTCCGCTAAACTCAACCCATCCCGGATATGGCCGGAACATTTGTTTAAAATATCTTCTAATTTTTTACTTTGTGATTGGTAAGATACAAGCTCAAGGCCTCTTAATAGCGTAATCCCGCTAGATAAAGTAGTAGCTAAATTCCTGGCTAAAAAGGTAAGGTCGGCAAGTTTTATTGACTGGCGTTTTTTTTGCTTTTTTTTAAAAGAAAAAAAATTCTTTCTTTTTTTGCCTTTTTCTTCGGATATAGATATTATAAAATAACCTTCCCGCCTCAAGCGTGAAACCATATCCGCTTTAGAAAGCGCTTCTTGAGTATCTTTAAAAGTATCGCCGGATTTGTTTTTAACCTTATAATTAAATCTTGGCATAAATTAATTTTTTAAGTAGATGCCGATATAGAAATTATTTCTTCTAAAGAAGTTATCCCTTCGGCAACTCTTCTTAGCCCGCTTTCTAGCAAAGTATATGATCCTTTCTTTTTAGCAGATTCCATAATCTCGGGAGGTGTAGCGCCGTGATGAATTAAACGCTTAGTCTCTTCATCAAGCAATATAACTTCCGATATTACCGTCCTTCCTTTATAGCCAATAGAATTACATTTATCGCACCCTTTGGGCTTATAGATAACTTGAGAATCTAATTCAACTCCTTCCGGCAAATCAGCTTTGTCAATTTCATAAGGTTCTTTGCAATGAGGGCATAATTTTCTAGCCAGCCTTTGCGCGATAATCAATTTTAACGATGCTGTTACCAAATACGCCGGCAAGCCTATATCCACCAAACGGTTGATAGTTGAAGGAGCGTCATTGGTATGCAAAGTCGAAAAAACTAAATGGCCGGTTAAGGCGGCTCGAATGGTCATCTCGGCGGTTTCTAAATCCCTGGTTTCTCCCACCAAAATTATATCCGGACCCTGGCGTAAAAAACCCTTTAAAGCGTTAGCAAAAGTAAGTCCAATCTCTGGTTTTACCTGAACTTGATTAATGCCCGCGATTCTATATTCAACCG
>JAIPHC010000035.1 GCA_021735405.1 Candidatus Omnitrophota bacterium
ATTCAAATAACCAAACTTCTTGTTTGATTATTGGATATTGAAATTTGGAATTTATTTGTATCTTGTATCTTGCATCTTGTATCTTTCACCTTATTGTTCCTCTTGATACATGCCTGATATATTTTATTCTTTCTAGGACAGGCGGGTGGCTATAAGAAAGCAAGACTTTAACCGGATGCGGGGTAAGATTGGAAAGATTTTTAACGCTTAATTTTTTTAAAGCCTTAATGAATTGACTGCCTAACTGCGAACTCTTAACCGCAAAAAAGTCGGCTTCTTTTTCATTTTTGCGCGAGAATTGATTGACAAACACCGAAAATACAGAGTTGATTGGAGTATACAAAAATCCAAAAAAGAATAACCCTGCATAAACTGAAATATTGTCCATTTTAAAGGCCCTAAACAAACCCGGATTTGTAATAAATAAAGAAAGAAGATAAAACATAAAACCGTTAGTTATAAAAGAAATTGAAATCATCTCTAAAATATGCTTTTTCTTATAATGGCCGACTTCATGAGCTAAAATCGAAACAATTTCATCCGGGCTATGGTTCTCAATTAATGTATCAAACAAAACGATCCTTTTAAACTTACCAAAACCGGCAAAAAAAGCATTTGATTTTGTTGAACGCTTCGAAGCATCCATCTTGTAAATTCCCTGAATTTTAAAATTTTCCCGATTAGCGTAAGTTTTAATTTTTTCTCTTAACTCCCCTTCTTCGACCGGCTCAAATTTATTAAACAAAGGCATAATAAATCTTGGCCAAATAAACAATAAAAATAATTCAAGCAAAGTTAAAGCCAGCCAACAGAACACCCAGCCCCAAGTTTTAAATTTATCAAAAAACCAAAATAAAAAAGATAAAATTATCGCTCCTAAAATAATACCGATGATTAGGCCTTTAATCTTATCGGTAATAAATATTTTTGGCGTGGTGCGGTTAAACCCGTATTTTTGTTCTAAGCCAAAAGTATGATAAATAGAAAAAGGTAAATTTATTATTTCTATAATTAAAAAAACAATTAAGGCAAACAAAAGCCCGGTGGAAATCAGCGCGAAATTAAAGCTTCTTACAAAGCCGTCTATCCAGTTGAAAAAACCTGTCAAAATTGCTGCAACCAATAAAAGAGTAATCAAACCAGAGTGAATAAGATTAAAACTAGTATTTTCCCGAAGATACTCCTGTGACTTCTTATATTTTTCTGGATCATAATAACCAACAAATTCATCTGGCAGCCTCGGGCCGGCGGCTCTGATATTCAAGCCCTCCACTAATAAACTTAGCAGATAACCTCCAATTAAAATAGTAAGGATAATTACTAGATAGATATTCATAAAAACTTAGGACTTATGACGTTAGACTTTAGGCTTTGGACTTTGGACTTTGAACTTTGAACATTAGACTTCTCCCCCCTGTTCCTTTTTTAGGTAAAGAGTCTGGGTGGGAAAGGCAAATTCAATTTTTCTTTTTTCAAACTCTTCTTTTATAGCAAAATTAATATTCTCTTGGATGTCCATATATTTATTATAATCCGGGCCGATTACATAATAAACAACCTCAAAAACAAGGCTAAAATCAGCATAGGAAAAAAAGTGAGCCCGGTCGAAAACCGTATCTTCTACATCTTTTATAGCTTTTTCGATAATTTTAGGAATTTCTTTCAATTTTACAAGAGGGGTATTATAGGTAACTCCCAATCTAAACAACACCCTTCTTTTCTCCATGCGTTTATAATTTTTGACTCGGGAATTAGTAAGGTCAGAATTAGAAAAAATTAGCTGTTCTCCCCCTAAACTTCTTATCCGGGTAGTTTTTATTCCCACATGTTCAATTACACCGAGAAGGTCTCCGACGATAATAAAATCTCCGACCTCAAAAGGACGGTCGAAAATAATAGAAAAATAACTAAACAAATCCCCAAGCACGGCTTGAGCGGCTAAGGCAACAGCTACGCCTCCAACCCCCAGCCCGGCGATAACTGCCGCAATATCAAAGCCTAAATTATCAAGAAAAAACACTAAACCTAAACCCCAAAGAATAAACTTAGTTACCTTTAGAATTCCCGTCAGGCTGTGGCGGAAAGATTCACTGCGGCCGGCTTTTTGAGCGTAAGAATCAAAACCAAATTCAACCAAACGGCTGCTAACTAAAATAATAAATACGGTAAGAACAAGCATAACCGCCATTTCTACCACGTTGTCTAAAGCTTTTGGCAGGTTTAGGTATTGAATGGCAAGATAAAAAGATAAAAGATAAAGGAAAGGAACAATTTTTTTCTCTAAAATACTAATCAAAAGGTCATCAATTAAAGTTGCCGTTTCTTTAGCCCAGGTTTTTATTTTTTTTACAACGATCAAGCCGATAATTTTTATTAATATAAAGCAGCCGATGAACACACCTAAAGCAATAAGGTAATCTAAAACCGTATTTTCAAAAACTATCCTTTTTAAAATTCCATTGATTATATCCATCCTTTAATCACCCCGCTTTTTGCATATCTTTTTCAATAAAATTAATGAAATTTATCTTCTGGTCGTCCAATGCTTCTTTAAGCTCTGAATCGGTAACAAAACCAAGCTCTTTTAAAACCCGGCCTGTAGAAATACCTTTTCTCCAATGTATATTCAAAGCTTCATCGAGCTGCTCGGAAGAAACTATATTTTTATCAAGCAAAATTTGGCCTAATGGTTTATAGATTTTATTGTTTCTCTTTTTATTTATTTGTATCGATTGGTTTTCCGACAGCTTAGCGTCACGCCGGTCTGCCATATAGCAGCTTTTTGAGATTTTCTTTAAAAATTTTTTTACCTCCGAAACTCTTTCGTTAAGCTGAATCATATTTTCTATAGTTGAATTAACGCCTTTATTTACAACAGCTAAAGAAACACTCATCAAAGGCATCTCTCTAACCTTTCTACTTCTGTCCCGGGTTACCACAAAACCGGCTTCTCTATCTTCTTTTGAATAATGAAAAGGGATTATGTTGTCAAAAAGCTGGATAAAATAACTGCAAACCTTGTCATAATTTCCTAAAGTAGTAATAAAAGCAAAATCGTCACCGCCGATATGGGAAATAAAATCCTGGCTGCCGCCGGCTTTAGTTATAGCCAGCTGCAGCATATAGGCAGTTTGCACTATTACTTTATCTCCCCTTTGGTAGCCATAAAGATCGTTGAATGACTTAAAATTATCGATATCTACATAACAAAAAGAAAAATCTTGTTTTTTCTTAAAATTATCTTTGACTATATCTTCTAAAATTCTGGCTCCGGGCAGGCTGGTTAAAGTATTCGCATTAATACTATGATGAGCCCGGCGTAAAGCAATCTCAATCCGCATCCGTAAATCAAGCGGATCAGGAGGTTTAATCAGGTAATCATCCACTCCCTGTTTTACATGTAAAAGCTGATTGCGTAGATGGCGTTTATTGATTAAAGTTATAACCGGAACAAAAGCGGTAACAAAATCATTTTTAAGGCGGCTGCAAATATCCAGCTGGGCGCTGCGGGCGGATTGCACATCTACTACTATCACATCGGGAGAAACTTGTTTTATCCGTTCTAAATCATAAGACTGCAGCTTCTTCTCAGATGGTTTCTGGAGATAAACTTCATAGCCCCAGCCGTCAAAGCAAAAATCCAAAACTTCCTTTAGTTTCTGGTCGGAAGATATAATCAAAATCTTGCGTATTTTATCCATATTTTTGCATTATAACACAAGATATAGAAAATTTCTATTTTTCTTTTTGATTATTTTTCTCTTCGATAATTTTGCTGGCGATTTTTTCGGGAACTGAAGCATATTTTTTAAGCTGCATCGAACAATTAGCCCGTCCGTTGGTAAGCGAGCGTAAATCCGTAACATAACCAAACATCTCTGACAAAGGAACTTCGGACTGGACCATCTTTTGTTTGCCTTTTGGCTCTATCCCCAAAACGTTTCCTCTTTTTGAAGATATATAGCTTACGATATTACTGACATATTCTTCGGGACTTATCACTTCTAAATCCATAATCGGCTCAAGTAAAGAAGGTTTACAATTCATGAAAGCTTTTTTAAAACACTGCCTGGCTGCAATTTTAAAAGCCATCTCCGATGAATCTACCTCGTGGAAGGATCCGTCAGCTAAATTCACTTTCACATCAATTATCGGATAACCGGCATAAACCCCTTCGGATAAAGCTTCGATAATCCCTTTTTCTACGGCGGGAATAAACCCGGCAGGAATAGCCCCTCCCTTGATGCTGTTTGTAAAGTTAAAACCCTTGCCTTTTTCATTGGGAGAAAGGCCCAAGACAACATGCGCGTATTGGCCTCGGCCGCCGGATTGTTTCACATGTTTATATTCTTCTTTGGTCTCAGATGAAATTGTTTCCCGGTACGCTACTTTCGGCTCCCCCACCTCGACTTCGACTCCGAATTCTTCTTTCAGCCGATTTACGATAATATCTAAATGAAGCTCTCCCATCCCGGAAAGAATGGTTTCGGATGTTTCCCGGTTAGAAGAAGCTTTAAAAGTAGGATCTTCATTAGAAAGTTTTGCCAAAGCCTTTGAAAGCTTATCTTGATCGGAGCGGCTTTGCGGCTTAACGCTAATAGAAACTACCGGCTCTGAAAACTCGATAGATTCTAAAATTATGGGGTCTTCTAAATTGGTTAAAGTATCACCGGTTAAAGTATCCCCCAAACCCACTACCGCGGCAATATCACCGGTGAATACAGCCTGGCGCGCTTCTCTTTGATTAGCGTGCATCTGTAAAATCCTTGAAACCCTTTCCTTTTTACTTTTTGTCGCATTGTAAATATAGGTTCCCTGTTTTAAAACTCCCGAGTAAACTCGGATATAAACAAGTTTACCGATATGCTTATCAGTTTGGACTTTAAAAGCTAAAGCAGAAAACGGCTCAGCGTCAGATATTTTCCTTCTTGCCGTTGTTTCTTTATCACCCGGCAAAATGCCTTCTACAGGCGCTAAATTTGCAGGGGAAGGAAGATAATCAACTATACCGTCTAATAAGGCCTGGACCCCTTTATTCTTTAAAGCCGTTCCGCAAAAAACCGGGACAAGCCGGCAAGCTAATACGCTTTCCCGAATAGCTTGCTTTAATTCGGCTTCTTCTATAGAATCGGGAGACTTAAGATATTTATCCATAAGCTTATTGTTATCGGAAGCTACATCTTCCAATAAATGCATCCTTGCTTCCTTTGCTTCTTTTTTTAACGCATCCGGAATATCTTTTACTTCAAAATTTTCTTTTTTTAATTCATCTTGATAATAGTAAGCTTTCATCTTTATTAAATCAATTTCTCCTTTAAAACTATCTTCTTTCCCGATGGGAATTTGCAACAAGATTGGTTTAGCTCCTAACTGCTTTTTCATCTGGGAAACTACATTAAAAAAATTCGCCCCCATTCTATCCATCTTGTTAATAAAAGCAAGTTTAGGAACTTTAAATTTTTCTGATAAATGCCAAACCTTTTCGGCTTGAGGCTCAACACCGCCTACAGCGCAAAATACAGAAACCGCTCCGTCTAAAACCCGCAACGAACGCTCTACCTCGGCGGTAAAATCAACGTGGCCGGGAGTATCGATTATATTAATCCGCTCTTTGCGCCAATTACAGGTGGTTGCGGCTGAAGTAATGGTAATACCTCTTTCCTGTTCCTGCTTCATCCAATCCATCACCGCAGCGCCATCATGGACTTCCCCCATTTTATGAGAACGCCCGCTATAGAAAAGAACTCTTTCGGTAAGAGTGGTTTTGCCGGCATCGATATGGGCCATGATCCCAATATTGCGAATGCTATCTAGTTGATACTTTCGTTCCGGCTTCTCTTGGTCTTCTTTTTTTTCCTTGGCTATTTTTTTATCTGATTTTTGTTTTGTTTCTTCTTCTTTTGGCTCTTCTTCCTCACTTTTTTCGGATTTCGCATTTCGGATTTCGGATTTACCCCCTTCAGATTTTTTCAGTGTTTCTGTATCTTTCGGTGTTTCCGTGGTTGCAGCTTCTTCTTTTCCGGATTTCGAATTTCGCATTTCGGATTTGTCCTCCCCTTCCCCTTCTCCTCTTAACCGATGGAGTAATTTTATTCGTTCTTTATCAAGGTTTACTATCTTTTCTTCTTTTAAATTTATTTCTTTTTCTTTTAAATCCAACCTTTCCGACAATTCATCATATTTTCCTTTTAGCTCGGCATGCTCATCTTTAGAAACCCAGCCGCTCTGCTTTTGCTCTTCTTTCATCTTTGCTATCTGATTGGCATATTCTTGAGCTGACTCTGCTTTATTTTTATATTTTTCTTTCTCTGAATCTAAATCCACATTGAGCTCTTTAATTTTTTGATCGTTCTTTTTTATTTTCTCCTGAAGCTCGTTGTTTCTTTTTTCAGCTTGATCAAGTCTTTTTTGAAACTTTACCTTTTTAGAAAATTCCTCTTCTAACCTTTTGTCTTTTTCTTTTATCTTTTCTTGGAAATTTATCTTCGGTTTCTGTTCTTTTTTTATCATCTCTTCCTGGTTTTTAAGCCATTTTTGATTTCTCTCAACCTTTTGCCGGAATTTTTTATTTTCGGATTTTATCTTATCTATTTTTTCTTTTAAATTCAGGTTTTCTTTCTTTAACTTATCGCGGTCCTTTTGATTTATCTGGAGCTGGTGCCTCTGGTTGCGCAGATCTTTTACTTTATCCTCAAGCGAATCGATTTTCTGAACAAGAGACGTCTTAGGCAGGCTTTTCCGTTTGCTGGATTTAGCTTTTCCTTTTTCTCCGCTACCTGAAAAAGAAAAAGCGACCAAAACAACTGAAGTTAAAATTAATCCCGCTATTAATATAATCATGGCTATTTATCAAATTAAATATATAAAAATTATACCATATCTTCCTCTTCTAAAAAAGCAAATCAGTATATGAGTATAAGTGTAGATGCGTAGATGTGTATATGTGTGGATAAAAATTATAACCCCATCCACTCATCCACCCATATACCCATAAACTCATTAACTCATCCACCCATATACCCATTAACTCATCCACCCATTAACCTCTTGCGATAACCGGCAATTATGTTAAAATTATTTTATGATTTTTGACCAGATATATAAAGACTCTCTTATTGCCCGGAAAGAAAAAAACCAAAAAAAATCCCAATTTTTAGGTTATATCCGTTCAGAATTGGCAAACCGGGCCAAAGAGTTGAAACAAGAGAAGTTACAAGATTCAGAGGTCTTAAAGATTTTAAAAAAGCAGGAAAAGAAACTCAAAGAAGCAAAAGAATCTAGTAAAAATTCGCAAAGAGAAGATATCCAAAAAGACTTAGAAATCGAACTGGAAATACTCTCCCAATACCTGCCTGAACAACTAAGCCTTGAAGAAACCGAAAAAATAATCGATGAAATTATTTCTCAACTCCAAGCCTCATCTATCTCTGATATGGGAAAAGTCATGAAAGAGGTTCTGGCAAAAATTGGAGCTCAATCCAACCCTAAAAAAATCAGCGAAATCGTGAAGAAAAAACTGGCCTCATAAATCTTGTAAAGTATACCGAATAAATTCAATAACAGGATGAGTTTCGTTTTTTACCGCTCTATCAATTAAATCTTTTAATATATCCTGTTCTTGAACTTCTTCTTTAATTTTATCGAAATTAAAATCAACTTCTTTTCCAAAATACTCTTGCAAGTCTTCTAATAACTTATCGGTATTGTATTCTCTCTCAAAATCATTAAGCTTTTTTAATTTCTCAGCCTGCTCTTTGCGCAGCTGATTAACTTCTTTCTCTATATCCCGGCTATCTCTCCGCTTATCCATAATAAAGTTACATCTGCCCTAAAGCTTCTTTTACCAGCGGCAGTATCCCCTCTAACTCCTCTTTGGTTAACCTTCCCAATTTCGTAAAACGAAAATTATCATCATTATCTTTATTCTCTCTGGTAATCTGGACTTTTTTCTCGCCTTGATTATAAGAAAAAACCCTTACCCTGATTCGCGTTCTTTCTCCTTCCCAGGCTTTGGCAAACAATTCTTTGTCTAAATCTGCGTTATACGGCATATCCTCCTCCTGTTTGGTTGACTGGTTAATGGTTAATTGGCCTGCTACTCACCACTCACCAATTAACTACTCACCAATTCAATTGATAAATAAAAATCCTCCAATTGACACTATTATACAATAATATCCGAAATAAATAAACTTTTTCGCAACCAACGTTCTTTTGACTAAATATAAAGAAAAAAATCCCACTATAAAAGTAATAAGAAAAGATAGAAACAGAATAAAAGGAGTTAGCTTAAGTTCTGTTAAAGCATTAATTTTAAGCAAAAAAGTTCCCGCGATTGGAAAAATAGACATAATAAAAGATAAAGCAAAAGCCGCTTTCGGCTTAAATCTCCTGGCCAAAAGGCCGATAATAGTTATTCCCGAACGTGAAATCCCCGGCAAAAAAGAAAATCCTTGCAAAACTCCTAAAACGACCGCATCCCGGATTGTTATCTCGGTTAACTCTCTTTTTCCTTTTAATTTTTTACCGTTTAAAAGAATAAGGCCGTTTATAAAGAGGAAAAAGAATATAAAACCGTTAATGGTAAAATAAGAACTTAAATACCGGTCGATAGATATCCCTAATAAAGCCGTAATTCCGGTAGTTAGCGCCAAATAGGCGACTATTTTTTTATTCCTAAAAGCAGTAAAAATATCTTTATGAAGAAAAACTAAAACTACCGCTAAAGTTGCAATATGGAGAAAAGCAAAAAAAGCTAAGAAATCCCCTTTAAAATTAAAAATATTTTTAAAAATAAAAAGATGGCCGGAACTGCTAATCGGCAAGAACTCACTCAAGCCTTGGATCAACGAAAGGTAAACAAACTTTAGCAAAACTCTAACCCTGGACAAGTAGAAACATTAAAACAATTAACACCAATGCCCCTAAACCCACTGCAATATAACTAATCAAGTCAAGCTTGGGTTGATTTTCTCGCTTATCTGTTTCTGGGCCTTGAACCGCTGCCGGCTTTGCTTCCGGCATTTTTGGTTCTTCTTGTTTCAAAGAGGCTTCCTTCTCTTCTTCGGCAGCGTCAGCCTGGCCGGCGCTCTGGTCTTTAGGCTTCTCTTGAGAGAATGTTTTTATCCCTTCAGCCGGAAAATATTCCATATCCTTTTCTTTTGCATCCTCCCCGCCTTCTTCTCTGCCGGATGCGGCTGATTCTGGATGAGATTGTTGTTGAGCTTCCTCATCCTTCTTTTTCAAAATTGATTCTTCGGCTCTATCTGGTTCTAGGGTTTTATCTTCCTTATCTTCCTTATCTTCCTTATCTTCCTTATCTTCCTTATCTTCCTTATCTTCCTTATCTTCCTTATCTTCCTTATCTTCCTTATCTTCCTTAGTTTCTTCGGTTCTTTTGATCTCTTCGGCCTTTTCTTCTTTGGCTTCGGGTTTTTTATCTTCTTCTATATTAGGAGGAAGAGGCCCATCGGAACTGATAATTTCAAAATCATCATCTTTTTCTTCTTCTTTTTCTCCATCTTTAGGTTTCTCTTCTTTGCCCGACTCATCTAATTTATCCATCAGCTTGCCTAAAGAACTACGGCAGTCATGACAAA
Organism: Candidatus Omnitrophota bacterium; assembly: GCA_021735405.1. Lineage (GTDB taxonomy): Bacteria > Omnitrophota > Gorgyraeia > Duberdicusellales > 4484-171 > PXAH01. Next base: position 9,600 of record JAIPHC010000035.1, read on the forward strand.
CGCATAAATGCTCTTCAACTTTTTTTATTTCTTCTTCATTCGCGGTATGCTGGACATATTTAGTGAGCAATTTTTTTATTTCTTCACAAGTCATACATCCTCCTTATTTATTAGGAATATTTTATCATAGGCTGGCTGAATGGCAAGAGGCGGAATCAAAAAAGTCCAACGTCCAATGTCCTAAGCCCTAAAGTTTAAGAATGTGTTATCACTATGCAACATTTCTGTTGACAACACTTTTGTTGCATAGTGAAAAAAGGGGACGTTTCCCTCCAATATAAATAATTGCAACACAAGAAGTTATGACAAGGCGTTTTCCGTTTATACCGTTAAATAATTAGAAAATGGTAGTTTATAAGTCCTTGCCCTACAAAGAGTTATAACAGAGGGAAACGTCCCCTTTGTA
>JAIPHC010000036.1 GCA_021735405.1 Candidatus Omnitrophota bacterium
CGCGGGAATTCCCGCGAGATTGGAAGAAATAGTGTATATATCGGATAAATACATACTTAAAGGGTCCGCGGTTTTTTCCCCGGCTTTAAAAGCCGGAGTAGGTGATGTGGGAGTAAGTATTGCGTCCAATTCTTTAAATGCCCGGTCAAAATCATTTTTTATTAAGCGGCGCACCTTTAAAGCCTTAAGGTAGTAGGCATCATAGTAACCACTCGATAAGCTATAGGTCCCTAAAAAAATCCTTCTTTTTGCCTCGTTGCCCAACCCTTGAGACCGGCTGGCTTTATATGTTTTAGAAAGAGTATCGGATTCAACCCGGGCCCCATAACGAATTCCGTCAAATCTTTGTAAATTAGAACTTGCTTCCGAGGAAGCGATTATATAATAGGTAGGTACGGCATATTGAGTATGCGGTAATGATATCTCTTTAAACTTTACTTTCTTTTTTTTAAAAAAATCTATAGCCTCAACCAGTTTTTCTTTAACTTCTTTATCCAGCCCCGGGCCAAAATATTCCTTAGGCAGGCCGATCTTTAAAGAAGATATATCCTTATCTAGGTATCCTGTAAAATCCGGAGGCTCCACTTGAGCAGAAGTAGAATCGGATTTATCAAAACCGGATATTAGATTAAGTAAATAAGCGCAATCTTTTATATTGGTTGTAATCGGTCCTATTTGGTCAAGGCTGGAGCCAAAAGCGACCAACCCATAACGGGATACCCGGCCATAGGTAGGTTTTAACCCTACAACCCCGCAAAAAGAAGCGGGCTGACGGATGGAACCGCCTGTATCCGAACCTAAAGCAAAAGGAACCAGCCTGGCCGAAACAGCAGCAGCGGAACCGCCGCTGGAGCCGCCGGCGACCCTGCTTTGATCCCAGGGATTTTTTGAAAAGCCATAGCAAGAATTTTCGGTGGAAGAACCGAAAGCAAACTCATCCATATTAGTCGTCCCGATTATGTTTAAGCCGGCAGATTTTATTTTTTTTATTACTGTAGCATCATAAACCGCCCGGTGCGAAGAAAGAATCGCAGAAGCGCAGCTAATTTTTTTACCTTTGATAGATATATTATCTTTTATCCCGATAGGTACCCCCGCCAAAGGCGAAGAACTGCCGGCTTGGGGAGAATCCGGGTAAGATTCAACAAAAATATTTAGCAAAGGATTGTAGCTGTCAATTCTTTCTTTAAAAAAAGAATAAACTTCCTCTGCGGAAACCTCCCCATCTTTTAATTTTTTGGCGATATCGCAAGCTGAACTTTTAATTAAATTTCGCTTCATTGTATAACTTTGGGAATTTTAAAAAAATTATCAGAGGAATCAGGCGCGTTTTTTAAAATATCTTCCCGGGCCGGACTGTCTTTAACCTGATCCTGGCGGGTTAATCCTTTCCCGGAATGCAGGCCCCGCATTGGTTCGATATTTTCTGTATCAACCTCTTTTAATTTGTCGACATAACCGATAATTTTAGAAAGCTGTGAAGATAAAAATTTACCCTCTTCTTCGTTGATTTCTATCTTTGCCAACTTAGCTATATACTCTACCATTTCTTTTTTAATCATACCTGCTCCTTGAATTAAAAGTTACGAACCTTTTTGTTTATCTTTAAACAAGGTAAGTTCTAAAAAAGTCTGGAGGCGCCGAGAACGGCTGGGATGGCGCAGTTTACGCAAAGCTTTAGCTTCGATTTGCCTGATTCTTTCCCGGGTAACCTTAAAAGCAGAACCTACCTCTTCTAAAGTTTTGGGGCTTCCGTCTTCTAGGCCGAACCTTAGGGTGAGAATATTTTTTTCCCGGTCGGTCAAGCCCTGCATTATATAGCCCAGCTCTTCCTTTAACATCGAAAACACTGTAGCATTAGCCGGAGAGGTGGCTTTTTTATCCTCAAGAAAATCCCCAAAAGAAGTATCGCCTTCATCTCCGATTGGTGTATGGATAGATATCGGTTGTTGAGAAACTTTTAAAATATCTTTTATCTTCGAAACCGGAAGCTTTAACTCAGAAGCTAACTCTTCCGGAGTAGGCTCTTTGCCTTTTTCCTGGATATAAAGCCTCGATAGCCGGATTATTTTATTTATAGTTTCTGTCATATGAACCGGGATCCTGATGGTCCGGGCCTGGTCGGCTATGGCTCTGGTTATCGCCTGTCTTATCCACCAGGTAGCATAAGTAGAAAACTTATAGCCCCTTTTATATTCAAACTTCTCCACCGCTTTAATTAAACCCATATTCCCTTCCTGAATTAAATCCAAAAAAGAAAGGCCCCGGTTTACGTATTTTTTTGCGATGCTTACCACCAGGCGTAAATTTGCTTCAACCAACTGCCGCTTGGCAGCGTTATAAGAAAGAGCTTTTTGAGCGATAACCGCCATTTTTTGTTTCGTGGATTTTTCAGGGAACCCTAGTTTTTTAACTAATTTTCGTTTTTCCCGCATTAGCTTCCGCCGCTTGGATTGTTTTTTCTTTTTCCCTTTTAACTTATCGATTTGTTCTTTTAGTTGAACTACTTCAAACACTGTATTTCTTATCTTTTCCAATACTTTTTCTATTATGCCGATTGTGAAATTATATTTAGTAAGAATTCTTTTCTGCGTATCGACTTTTTTAGTCCTGGAAAGGCGCGCGTATAGTTTTCTGATTCTTTCGATTTCGCTTTCTTTATCTTTTATTTCTCCTTTCACAAAATCATCCGGATTTAATTCCCCTTTCATCAGCTTTTGAGAAATATCGACAAAAATATCCTTAGCAATGCCGGTTGAAAACACTTCTTCTCTTAAATCTATCTCCCTGGCCTCTATTTTTTTCGCCAAGCCGATTTCTTCCTCCCGGGAAAGCAAAGAAATTTGGCCCATTTGCTTAAGATACATCTTCACCGGATCGTCAATCGGCCCGCTTTTTCCGGGCTTTTCTTTTTTCTTTTCCTTCTCGATTTCGGTAACTTCTTTGGTTTCCAGGATACTTATCTTTTTTTCATCCAGCCTTTGAAAAACTGTTTCCAGCTCTTCGGGTTTGTTTAATTCTTCAGAAAGAAAATGATTTATCTCATCATAAGTTAAATACCCTTTCTTTTTACCCAAATCAACTAATTGATCGACATTTCTTTCAATTACTTTCTTTTTTCTCATCTCCAACCTCACTATTAACCTTATTATATTTTGCCATAAGTTCTTTCTCTAACTTCTCCCTGGCTTCTTCCGATTCTGCATTTTTGATTTTAAGCCTTAATTGATCTTTTTGCCGGTCTGTGTGTTTTTTGTTCATCCTGACTAAACTTTCTTTTATGGTGTTTTCATCCTGCGGTATCTGGTCCTCTAAGAGAATTTGGCTGATAAAACCGCTTATCGTCCGGTCGTCGATATCGGCAAGTAATTCTTTAGCTGTTTTCTTTTTTTCCAAATAGTTCTTAAATAAAAAATTTACTATTTTTCTCGCTAAGGGATGAGTAAAATCTTCTCCGTTGAAATTTTTTTGCATCAATATAAATATTTTAGGATTCTCAAGCATTGCTTTGAGCAAAATTTTTTCGGTAACCGACGGCATTTCGCGGTAACTTTTGTTTTGAGAAAAAAAAGGCTGCCCGCCGTCTTTTCTGCCTGCCTTTTTCGAAAATTTATTTCTATACTCGGATAGAACCACTTCTTCGTTTAGTTCCAGGCAGCGAGCCAGTTTAGAAATGTATTGATACTTTTTTATTTCACTGCTTATCTTATCCAAAGTAACAAGCATATTCTCGGCTATCTTGCTTTTTTCTTCGATGTTTTTTTGATCAAATTTATTGTTTAACACTTTTAATTTATAATCGAAAAAATCCAAAGACTGGCCCACTAATTTAAGAAAATAATCTTTGCCTTTTTTGCGAACGACCGAGTCGGGGTCTTCGCCTGCAGGCAGATTAACTATTTTAACCTCAAGCTGATTCTCAAGCAACAAATTTATAGTCCGCAGCATAGCTGCCTCGCCTGCATTGTCTGAATCAAAGACTAACACAACTTTTGAACAAAAGCGTTTAAGGAGCTTAATCTGCTCTTGGGTTAAAGACGTCCCTAACGAAGCTACTATATTTTTTACCCCGCGCATAAAAGGGACAACCATATCAAGATAGCCTTCGGTTACTACCGCATACCCTTCTTTTATAATTTCTTTTTTTGCCAGGTTTAAGCCAAAAAGCATTTTCCTTTTGCTGTAAATTAAACTCTCTCCTGAATTAATATATTTAGGAGCTCCTTTTCTTTCTTTCCAAATACGGCCGCCGAAGCCAACCACTCTATCTCTAATATCGAATATAGGAAACAAAATCCGGTCACAAAAAATATCTCTAAATTTTTCTCCGGCCGAACTCACCAAAGAAGCTTTATCGAGCGTGCCTAAAGTAAATCCTTTTTTACGCATATGGTTAATCAAAGAATTTCTTCCCGGCGCAAAACCCAGCCTAAAAGTATCAATTGTCTTTTGAGCTATGCCTCGTTTTTTTAGATAAGCCAAAACATCCTCTTGTTCTTTAGATTTTAAAATATTATGATAAAACAAAGACGCTTCTTCAGCCGCCTGGTAACAAGAATTTTTCAGCTGGCTGTTCTTATCTCTCTGATAGGAAATCGGCATGCCTAATTTTTTAGCTAACATTTCTACCGCCTCGGGGAAATTAATTTTTTCGGCCTGCATCAGAAATTGAAACACCCCTCCCCCCTGGCCGCAGCCAAAACAATGAAAAATTTGCTTTTGGGGGCTGACAACAAAAGAAGGGGTTTTTTCAGAATGGAACGGACAACAGGCTTTAAAATTCCTCCCGCTTTTTTTAAGCGGCAGATATTCCGAAACAAGGTCAACAATATCTATGCGTGATTGTATTTCTTCAATAAACTTTTCTGGTATCATATCTTGTAATTGATTATTTATCTATTCTAACAAAACAAAACAGCCATTATAAAATTCATCACCGTTTGTGAGCCTAATACATTATATGGATGCGTTATATTCTCTTAGGTTATATCTGGAGAATGTTTTGCCTGCGGCAAAAAAACGCATACATACTTGTAATTGATTATTTATCTATTCTAACAAAACAAAACAGCCATTATAAAATTCATCACCGTTTGTGAGCCTAATACATTATATGGATGTGATAGATTCTCTTAGGTAATAGCCAGAGAATTATCCGGCTGCGCCGGATATCACATGCATACTTGTAATTGATTATTTATCTGTTCTTACAAAACAAATCTGCCATTATAAAATTCATCACCGTTTGTGAGTCTAATACATTATATGGATGCGTTGTATTCTCTTAGGTAATATCTGGAGAATGTTTTGCCTGCGGCAAAAAAACGCATACATACTTGTAATTGATTATTTATCTATTCTCACAAAACAAAACAGCCATTATAAAATTCATCACCATAAGCTCGATGTCATTCTGAGGCGACTGCAAGAAGTCCTGAGCGAAGTCGAAGGGCGAAGCCGAAGAATCTCAAACCGTTGCAGAGATCCTTCGTCGCTTTGCTCCTCAGGATGACAAAAGAAGTTGAACTCAGGATGACACCATAGAAAAATTATCTGCCTAGCGGCAAGACCGCTGGCTTTGTCATTTCGCTCTTTGTAATATCTGGAGAATGTTTTGCCTGCGGCAAAAAACGCATACATTCTTGTAATTGATTATTTATCTATTCCCGGGCCTAACGTCCAAAGTCAAAAAAACCTAAGACTTAGGACATAGGACTTAGGACTATTTATCATTTTTTGCGCTTGATGCGCCGGAACCCTCCGGCTTGATATATTTTAAAATTGCTCTCTGCCTGAAGATAATCAAGCATCAGATTTACCCCTACAGTATCGGAAGCGATATGAGAAGCAAAAATTACATTAATTTTAGCTTCTTGACATTTTTTATAGTGCTTTTCCGACTGATGCATAGCAACGATAGTATCTACACCTTTGGCTGCCAGTTCTTTATAAATATTTTCCGGCCCTTCGGTGCCGCCTGTAAATTCAAGATGAATTTTCCGGCAGCGGGATTGTTCATTTCCAACTACGATTTTAGGAGGATTATTGTTTTTGGCCGCATATTGATATTCATCGATTCCATACAATATATCCATTATCTCTGATAGTCTCGAAGGGCTGGCCTTATCGATTTTTTTCCGCAAAAATTGGTAAGCAAGATTGTCACAGGGAGTATGCATGCAGAGATAGTTTAATTTTAAAAGCCGGGCAACATCATGGTTGCGGTTAAAATTAGCGGCATGCACCCTTCTTTCTATTTCACCTTTTCTCTGTAAAAGAGACTTTTCCGAAAGGCCCATCGCTATCCCATAATCGGTGAAACCGTCTATTTGTAAATCCATAACTTCATAAAACTGAGCAAGAGCATACCCTTGCGGATGGTGAGAAATAGCTAAATCGATTTTTGCGCCTTTTTCGTTTAATCTATCCGCTAAAAGAAGCTCGGCGGCGCCTATATCTATGCCTACTATAGCCGCATTTACTTTTTTATCGGGATTGCCGTAAATTATCCGGCTGTCGGCAAAAGGGTTAAATAAAGAATCTTTATCAAAATAATCTTTTTTTCCCTTTGGCAATTTGTTAAATTTTTCTTTCTGTTCGGAAAGAATTTTTTTAATCGCGGTTTTGGAACGGATATCTGAATTAATTCCTTTTTCAACTATTTTTTTATATATTTGGCCTAATTTCATAACTTCCTCCCATTAAAAATGTAATTATTTAGAGAATACCTTAATTTTTAATGGCACTGAGCCAAATTCCTTGGCGAAGTGCCTTAAAAACTATATTCTTATCGACCCTTGCTTGCTTGATTTATTTTCTTTTAAATAATTTTCTACTTTTTGATTTATTTTAAACCCTTTATTAAATTCACTTATTATTTTGGCAGAAATTAAATACAGTTGCGGCGCAAATTTTTTAGATAAATTATAAGATAAACTGCTTTTGATATAACCGGGATTAAAAGAAACTAAATTTAAGAAAAAAAATATTGTGCTGAGCAAAAAAAAGCCCCGGAAAATTCCGGCCGCCAGTAATACTATCCTTTTTTTGGCTGAACTTTCAGCTTTGGGTAAAAACAAGCTGATAATCAAATTCAGTAAAGAAAATACTAATCCAATTACGGCAAAAATTAAAAAGAAGGAAACAGCGTACAAATAATTAGGATTTATAAAACTAACTTTAGCCTGGACAAGATCCGCTAAGCTGGGATAAAAATGGAAAGCAAAAAAAGCCGCGCTAATCATCCCTGTGACCCTGCAAGCCTCCCGCAAAGCTCCTCTTGAAGCAGCTATATAAACTACTCTTAAGAAAAGAATTAAGAAAAATATATCTATAATGCCCGGCTTGCCAGCTATATCCATTTTATTATTAATTTATATATAACATATAGCATTTAAATGTCAACTAAACTTTCATAATTCAGCTCTCTTTACTCCCTATGCAACATTTCCGTTTGAACCTCTTTTGTTGCATAAGGACTATTGCCTCTGCATCAACCGATAAACACGGCTCCGGTGGCAATTCAGTTTTTCTGCTATGTCTTGAAAAGTAAATCCTTGGGAAAGTAACTGTTCAATTAGGTATTTTAAAGCTTGTTTTTCTTTTGGGGTATTTATTCTCTTTTTCTTTGAAAATACATCTATTTTTTCTTCTAGAGAAAAAAAAGATTTTGAATTAACTTTTCTTTTTACCTTTTCGCCTAAATTATCAATAACTTCATTATAAAACAACCTCAAAAACTTCCTATTGTTTAAATTAGATTCATATTTCAAGTCAAGACATCCTTGAATAAGTTCTTTATAGTTTTTATATGCATTGTCACGGTGAGAACCTATAAGATCTAAAATTAAATCGTTATTTATGAAACTTTCCTTTATTGGCTTAATATATAAATCTAAAGAATGCCATCTATATAAAAAAGGTGACTTTACAATTCTTGCTTTGTAAGCATTGAGATGAACATACAAAGAAGATACAAGTAAATATTCATCAGTATCACACAAGGAAGCACCATACACTCCACAAAATACATGCCCCTTTCGCTGATATTTTTTATTAAAATATTGAGCATAATTTTGAAAAAGATTTTTCATTGCCTTGTCTAAATTTTTCTTTTTGATTTGAGTAAGTACATGCAGATGATTGGTAAGTAAAGAAAAAGATAATATGCAAAGATTAAAATCTTTTGCTGTCTTTTTTAAAATAGAGAGGAATTTTAAATAATCCTCTTTTTCCAAAAATAATAACTCTCTTCCCGGTGCGCGTTGAGTAACATGATAAATACCATTTTCAACGATTATCCTTCTATCTCTTATCGCAACTTTTCGTTTTTTCATATAATTATTATATCAACTTAAGTTGCCTATGCAACAAAATAGGTTCAAACAAAAATGTTGCATAAGAAAAAAATAATCACTTATTTGAGGATAGGGTCGGAAGAAGACGCCTGAGATTCACTGTTGTAATGGATATCACCGGAATCATCTAAATAAAAATAACGCTTTCCGGTTGTTCCGACTCGACGGGGGCTAGCAGTGATATGAAAACTGTCTTGGCTGTCTTGTGTATAAGAAAAATTATAGCCTGCTTCTGTGCCATCAGTTAACTCGGGGTTAACATAGCTAGGATCAGAGGCAGGGAAAATAAGATCTGTAAGATTGTCTGGAAAAGAATCGTTGTCTAGGTAATACATCTGAAGAGAGCTGTTTAAAGATTTAAGATTAGAAACTGCCACAGATTCATTGGAATTAACTCTAGCCCGCCAAAGGTTGGGGATAACCAAAAGAAGCAAAATCATCAAAATCCCAACTGCCACCAGCAACTCAACCAAGGTAAATGATTTTTTATGCATTGTCATAATTTTATTATACCGGCTGGTCCTTGTCAACCGGTAAATAAAAAAGATTTAATGCACAATAACTCCTTATGCAACAAAAGAGGTTCAAACGAAAATGTTGCATAGTGGACGGGCGCGGGTGAAACATTTATTTATAAAGAAAGCCGCCTCGTTTTGAGGCGGCTTTTTATTAACAAAAATGGCTGAAATTATTCCTATACCTGCTCTCTGTTTTTACGGACAAGTCGGAGCGGTAGTTGTTGCTGAACTGGATTCTTTAAGTATTCCGCCTGTACAAATAGAAAAAGATTTTCCAGTAGAAGCATAAGGGCCGCCAGTAGGAGTCGCTGTACAGGTATAGCCGGCAGCTGAAGGAGTACAACTAAAAACATAACCTTGATGAAGATTGCCGTCTGCATAATTGTCATTTAGATAGGGAGGATTATATACAGTATTATCAGCCAAATTAGCTGTAGTTTCATTATAATCTCCCTCTGCAGCAGCATAACTTTCATAAGCTGTGGATAAAGTTTTTAAAGTAGCTTTTGCATTAGCTTCAGCGGCGTTTAATCTAGAACGAAGCAGGTTAGGAATTGCGATTGCGGCCAATAGAGCAATGATTGCGACCACAATCATGATTTCGACAAGAGTAAAACCTTTTCTTTTAGAGAACATAAAAAACCTCCTTTGGTTAATTCCTGCGGCTCATTTT
>JAIPHC010000037.1 GCA_021735405.1 Candidatus Omnitrophota bacterium
TTTTAGCCGATAAGTCAAATCTGCTTTCCGAAAAGTCTTGGTTAGCCGATGCTAAATCCGGCCTGGCTCAGGAAGTCAAACAAAAAACTTCAGATATTGCTAGCCTTAAACAACAGTTAACTGCAAAAGAAAAAGAGAGCCGGGTTTTGGCCGAGAAAGCGGCCCGCCTGGAGAAGGAAGGAAAAGTTTTAGAAGATAAGCTGGAAGCAGCCAGGCAGGAATTTGACCAGCTTTACGGAGAAAAAGTTCGGATAATGTCAGAAAAATCGCAGTTATCTTTAGAAAAATCTCAACTGTCAAAAAAGCTTGCCCGGAAGGAATCGATGATCAGCAGCCTGGAAAAAGAGATAGCTAAAGACAGTAAAAACCAAAAATTAAAACAACACTTAACTGCAAAAGAAAAAGAGAGCCGGGTTTTGGCCGAGAAAGCGGCCCGCCTGGAGAAGGAAGGAAAAGTTTTAGGAGACAAGCTGGAAGCAGCAAAGAGAGAATCCAAACAGCTTTTAGCCGATAAGTCAAATCTGCTTTCAGAAAAGTCTTGGTTAGCCGATGCTAAATCCAGCCTGGCTCAGGAAGTCAAACAAAAAACTTCAGAGATTGATAGCCTTAAACAACAGTTAACTGCAAAAGAAAAAGAGAGCCGGGTTTTGGCCGAGAAAGCGGCCCGCCTGGAGAAGGAAGGAAAAGTTTTAGGAGACAAGCTGGAAGCAGCAAAGAGAGAGTCCAAACAGCTTTTAGCCGATAAGTCCGGGCTGGCCTCGGAGAAAGCCAATCTGACTGCAGAAAAAGCCCAACTCATAGAAAGTCTTAACCAAAAGAGTTTAGAAATTAGCAGTTTGAAAAAACAGTTAGCTAAAAGTCAAGGCGATAACCAGGAGCTTCACAGCCGGTTGTCTAAAAGGCAAGAGCAAGGCCAGAAGCTGACTCAAAAAATCGATCAGCTGGAGAAAGAAAAATTAAAGCTAAAAGACCAGCTTGTAACTGCAAAGGAGAATTCGCAGTTGTCTCAAAAGATAGAGCAGGAGCTTAAGATTAACAATCTTGAAAAGAAGTTAATCAATAGCAGAAAAGGCAAGCAGAAGCTTAAAGAACAATTAGCTCAGGCAGAAAAAGATAGCCAGGCATTAAATAAAAAAAATAAGCAGTTGGAGCAAGAAACTTCCAGTTTCGAGGCTAAATTTGAAACCGTGCAAAAAGATTCGCAGCAATTAGCTTCTCAGAAGTCTGAGCTGGAGAAAGAATTGAATCAAAAACAACGCAAAGTCAGTAGTTTGGAAAAACGCCTAAATTACCAAAGGCAGGAAAATCAAGCTTTAGGCGATGACCTTTGGGAGGCGAGAAATGAGCTGTCAGCGATTAAGAATAAATATTCTAATTTTGATAAAAAACTTAGCCAGGCAGTTGCCAAGCAGCAGGATTTAATTGATAAAAATAAACAGTTAACTAAAGAAAACTCTCGATTATCAAACCGCCTGAAAGAAGCTAAAGAGCTGGGCAATTGCGGCCAGGAAGATAGTTTAAATTCTGAGCTGGAAAAAGGTGTCCATGAAGAGTTAGGGTATTTGAATGTAGATGGCGGCAGTACAGATTAAGTTATTCAATATTATAAGAGGCGTTAAATGATACAATTTATAATTTCCTTTTTGGTGTTATTGAATCCCTTTGCTTTATTTATCTACCTAAATCCGATAGCCAAGGATCTTAACCGCAAAGATTATCTAATGGTTTTAGTTAAAGCGGGAGGGCTGTCACTGCTTATCTTTTTGGGTTTTGCCTTGTTTGGGAGAATAATATTTGAAAAAATTTTACTTATTGATTTTTCTTCTTTTAAGATTTTTGGAGGAGTGGTCATAACCGCCTACGCGTTGATTTTTATAATCCAGGGAAGAAAATCATTTTTTACCCTAAAGGGGAGCCTTGATGATTTAGCGGCAGAGATTGCGCTTCCTTTTATGGTAGGAGCGGCAACGATATCATTATGTATTATTATCGGAAACAGGTTTCATCCTTTTGCGGCTTCGGGGATAATTACCCTAACGATGATTATCCATATTAGCCTGGTGTTTTTTCTAACTATTTTAAAGTATAGTTTGTTTAAAGAAAGGTTAAAAGTCGCTTTCGATAAAACGATGGGGATGTTTTTGCGCCTTAACGGTTTTATCGTGGGCGCTATCGGCTCCAATTTAATCATATCCGGGATAAGAGAGTTTTTTTCTATTTCGGTTTGATTTTTCCTGCTATTAATTGTTGTCAAAAGGATAAAGTAATAAATGTTAACTAAAATCGTTGAAGGGTTAATTCATTCGGTTTTTGGTATGGATTTGAGTTCAAAAACCGCCGAGGCCCTTTATTTTTTTATCTACGATACGGTAAAAATATTACTTTTACTTTTTCTGATGATTTCTTTTATAGGGTTTTTACGCAGTTTTATTGCCCGGGAAAAGATTAAAAAATGGCTGGCCGGAAAAAAAATAAAAGGGCATTTTTTTGCTTCGCTTTTTGGGGCTACTACTCCTTTTTGTTCTTGTTCCTCAATTCCTATCTTTTTAGGCTTTTTAAAAGGCGGCGTTCCTTTGGGGGTGGCTCTTTCTTTTTTAATCACTTCACCTTTGATTAATGAGTATTTGGTAGTTTTAATGCTTGGTTTCTTTGGTTGGAAGATAACCGTTTTGTATGTAGCCAGCGGTTTATTTATCGGTATCGTTTCGGGCCATATCTTAGGCTTGATGAAATTGGAAAAATATATAGCTTCTCAGAATCTTGCTCTAGATCCAGAGAAGCTGCCGGATGAAAAATATGATAATATAAAACAAAGAATTTTATTCGGGTTATCCGAGGCAAAAACAATAATCAAAAGGTTATGGTTGTGGATTATAGCCGGTGTGGGGTTGGGGGCGGTAATTCATAACTATATACCCAGAGAGTTTATCCAGTCAGCTATTGAGAGGACTGGTTTTTTAGGAGTTCCTTTTGCGGTTCTCTTAGGGGTTCCGATGTATAGCAATTGCGCAGCGATTGTCCCGGTGGCGGTTGCTTTATTTCGAAAAGGTATTCCCTTGGGAACGGCTTTAGCTTTTATGATGGCTACTTCTGCCTTGAGTTTTCCCGAGGCTGTGATTTTGCGCCAGGGAATGAAGCTAAAGTTGATTGCTATATTTTTCGGGATTACAACCGCAGGGATAATACTTACCGGTTATATTTTTAATTTAATCGAAATATTGTTTGCAATCAGGTAAAAAAATAAAAATATCAGCCTTAAGCCGGTTACGGCTTGCTTTCTCTGGTATTTATGATATTATTTTTCTTTACAACCGGCTAGAGGCATTGTATAATTTGAAACCTTTCTGAAAAGTAAGTAAATATTAGGAGAAGGAATGGAAAAAGTTAAAATAGGAATACCTAAAGGGAGTTTACAAAAAAAGACTATAGAAGTTTTTGCTAAAGCAGGGTTTAATATTTATGCCAACAGCCGTTCTTATTTTCCCTCTATAGACGATCCGCAGCTTCAGCCTGTTTTAGTCAGAGCCCAGGATATGTCCCGCTATGTGGAGGAAGGTGTGCTTGATTGCGGGATAACCGGTGAAGATTGGATTTTAGAAAATAACTCTAAAGTTTTGCGCCTTTCTGAGTTGATGTATGCAAAAAGGACATCTAACCCGGTAAGATGGGTGGTTGCAGTCAGCCAGGATTCAAAAATTAAAAAAATAAGCCAGCTAAAAGGCAAAAGAGTAGCTACTGAATTAGTCAGGTACACAAAAAAGTTTTTCAAAGGCAAAAAAATCGATGTAGAAGTTGAGTTTAGCTGGGGAGCGACAGAAGTTAAGGTAAAAAGCGGATTAGTTGATGCGATAGTCGAGTTAACCGAAACCGGCCAAAGTTTGAGGGCTAACGGATTAAAGGAGATAGAGACGATTTGTGAATCCGTGACTAAATTTATTACTAATAAAAGTTCTTATAAAAATAAGGAAAAGAAAAAAAAGATTGACGATCTTTTGCTGTTGTTGGAGGGAGCGTTGGAGGCCAGAGATAAGGTTGGGCTTAAATTAAATGTTAAAGAAAAAGACATAGATAAGATAATTTCTTTGTTGCCGGCTTTGAAAAAACCCACTATTTCTTCTTTGGCTTTAAAGAATTGGGTTGCTTGTGAAGTTATCTTGGAAGAAAAGGATGTGCGCAAGATTATTCCTTTGCTTAAAAAAAGCGGCGCTCAGGGGATAATAGAATACCCTTTAAATAAAGTACTTTATTAAAAAACAATAGGCGAGGTGGAAATATGCCCTGTGGCAGAAAGAAGAAAAAGAAAAAAGTAAAGAGACATTGGTACAAGAAAAGAAGAAAGAAGCAAAGACATAAAACCAAAAAATAATTTAGATAGATGAGATTTTTTTTAACATTTTTAATTATCTTATCATTTATTATTCCTGCCCTTTTCTCTTACAGTTATTCATCTAATCAGTCGTTGTACGCTGATTATCTCAAAGGTGTTTACTCTATGCAGCAAGGCGATTTTTCTTTAGCTAAAAACTATCTAAATGCGGCAAAAGACAAGGCTCCTGATTCGGCTTATCTTTATCTAAAAATTGCAACAATTTTGCTTCAAGAGAAAAAAATAGGCCAAGCAGAGAAACTTTTAAAAAAAGCTAAAGAAATTGAACCGGATAATTTAAATACTTATTTAGCCTTAATCTTTATTTATTCCTCTCAAGGCCAGGAGGAAAGGCTAGAGAAAGAATATGAGGATTTTTTAGAGAAGGCGCATCAGAAGAAACCAAAGGATATGACTATTTCTTCTTATTTGGCTCAATTTTATCTTTATAAGAGAAAGCCTAAAGAAGCTATAGCTTTGTATGAAAAAATTCTTGAGAATAAACCCGATAACCTAGAAGCGTTTTTTTGGCTTGGCTACCTTTATGATGAAATCGGCAAAGAGCAAAAAGCTAAAGGCATCTGGAAGCGGGGCCTTTCAATTAACCCGCTCCATGCTCCGATTTTAAACGCTTTAGGCTACAGTTATGCAAAAAAAGGAGTTAAGCTGGATGAAGCTGAAAAGATGGTTAAGAAGGCTGTGAAGCTGGAACCTCGTAACGGGGCTTATCTGGATAGTTTAGGATGGATTTATTTTAAAAAAGGGAAATTGGAAAGGGCCAAAAAATATATAGAGAAAGCTATAAGTTACGCTCAGGATCCGGAAATTTATCAACACTTAGGGACAGTTTATTTGAAATTGGGCGAAAACGAAAAAGGGTTAGAAGTTTATAAAGAAGGCCTAAAAAAGTTTCCCGGTTACCGCCAATTAAAAGAGGAAATAGAAAAATATGAAAAAAAGAATAAAGAGAATAAAAAGTAAAGCTAATTTCATGCGCAGGGCTATTATTGAGATGCTGGCGGAAGCCGGTTCCGGCCATCCCGGCGGTTCTCTTTCCGCGGCGGATATAATTGCCTGCCTTTACTTTGATATTATGAGGCATAATCCGAAAGACCCGGAATGGAATAAGAGAGATAGGTTTCATCTTTCCAAAGGGCATTGCTGCCCGGCTTTGTATGCGGCTTTAGGTTTATCCGGTTATTTTCCACCTGCTGAATTTAAAAATTTACGCAAAGTCGGAGCGTTATTGCAAGGCCATCCGGACAGAAGGACGCCGGGAGTTGAAGTAGCCAGCGGTTCCCTGGGGCAGGGGTTGTCTGTAGCTTTAGGCATGGCTTTGGCCGGCCGGCTTGATAAAAAAGATTATAGGGTTTACTGCCTGACGGGCGATGGAGAGATACAAGAAGGAAATATCTGGGAAGCAGCGATGGCGGCCGCTCATTTTAAAGTAGATAATTTATGCGCTATCGTTGATTTTAATGGATTTCAAATAGACGGCCGGACAGAAGAAATAATGAATTTAGAACCTTTGGTTAACAAGTGGGAATCTTTTGGCTGGCATGTTATCCAATGCGACGGGCATAACATCGAAGAACTGCTTTATGCTTTTGGCCAGGCGCAATCAATAAAAATGAAACCAACCGTGATTATTGCCCGAACGGTTAAGGGCAAAGGAGTATCTTTTATGGAGCATGTGGTTGATTTTCACGGCAGGGCTCCTGTGGAAAAAGAAAAAGAAATCGCTTTAGATGAGCTTAGAGATATAGAAAGAGATGAAAGAAATCTATAAAGGATGGTTTTAAGTGGATAAACTTTACGCAAGAGATATTTATGGAAAGGTTTTAATTGAATTAGGGAAAAAAGACCCTGATCTGGTTGTTGTAGATTCGGATCTTTCCGGTTCAACCCGGACAGCCCGTTTCGGGAAAGAATTTCCCGAACGATTTTTTAACTTCGGAGTAGCCGAGCAAAACATGATGGCTACCGCCGCCGGATTAGCTCGTTGCGGCAAGGTTGTTTTTGCCTCTACTTTTGCTATGTTTGCAACCGCCAGGGCCTTTGATCAGGTAAGAAACACAATATCTTATAGTAATTTAGATGTTAAAATTGTGGCTACCCACGGCGGGATTACCGTTGGCGAAGACGGTGCGTCACACCAAGCCATAGAGGATATAAACCTTTTTCGGGCAATTCCCAATATGAAAATTATTATTCCCGCTGACGCGCCGGAGGCCAAAGAGGCTATCTTGGCCGCTTACAAAACAAAGGGGCCGTTTTATATCCGCTTGGGCCGCTCTAAGGTTCCTAGTTTGGAGAAAAGAAAGAAGTTTTCTTTAGGCAAAGGTTATCTTCTTCGTAAAGGCGAAGATGTCGCTATAATTTCTTGCGGAATTATGGTAAAAGCATCTCTGGATGCTGCTGAAATTTTAAAAGAGCAAGGAATATCCGCAAGTGTAGCCAACATCCATACTATTAAGCCGCCTGATAAAGATTTGATAATAGAGCTGGCTAAAACTCATAAGAAAATAGTAGTTTGCGAAGAACATCAGACCATTGGCGGATTATATTCAACGGTAGCTGAAATACTGATTAATGAATATCCTCTGGAAGTAGAAAAGATTGGTATTGAAAACCGCTTTGGACAGTCCGGATCTCCAAACGAGTTATTAAAATACTATGGACTCACAGCTGATAACATCGCAAAAAAAACAAAAAAGTTTCTTCAAAAGTAAGGTAGAATTATTAAGCCCCGCCAAAATTAATTTATACCTAAATATAGTCGGTAAATACTCCAGCGGTTATCATCGTTTGGAAACGGTAGTCGAAAGAGTATCTTTGTTTGATAAACTTAAAATTACAATTAATCCCAATCCGGCTATTAATATCAGCAGTAATAATAAAGAATTGGAGACAAAAGAAAATCTATGCTACAAAGCTGCGGAATTAATCAAAAAAGAGTTTAACCTCTCTTTTGGTTTTAATATTTATTTAGAAAAAAATATTCCTATTGGCGCAGGTTTAGGCGGGGGTTCTTCGAATGCCGCTTCTCTGCTTTTAGGCATAAAGAGTTTAGCCGATCTCAATTGTTCCAGAGAAAAATTATATAAAATAGGTGAAAAACTAGGCAGTGATGTAAACTTTTTTTTATCTAATTCTAAGTTTGCTTTTTTAACCGGGCGGGGCCAAAAGGTAGAGCCTTTATTTAGCAAAATTAAATTAAATCATTTTATTGTTTGGCCTAAAATTTTTGTTTCGACTAAAAAGGTCTATAAAAACAGTAAAAGATACCTGCCTGCCGGCAGGCAGGAATTGACAAGGTTTTTTAGTAGTGTTAATATATTGAAGTATTCTTTAAAGAATGCAGATTGTTCTTTCTTAAAAAAAGGAGTTTACAATTGTTTAGAAAAAAGCGCTTTTGGCCTTTACGAAAAGCTGGCCGAAGTAAAAGCGGTTTTAAATAAAGGAAATATGGCCGCCTTGATGACAGGCAGCGGCGGCGCTTTTTATACAATTGGCGCAAGAAGCTATAAAGAGGTTAAAAGCAATCTGCCGGATGATTGGATAATCTATAAAGTTCAAACGTTTTAAAAAGGCAAATTAGAATTAAGCTTATCGAGGGCAAGTCTCATTAAAGGAGGTAGTTCATGGAGATTACAGAGGTTAGAATTTCTCTTAGAGAGCATGAAGGCAGGCGCCTGAAATCTTATGCTACTGTTACTTTTGATAATTCGTTTGTGGTAAGGAATATTAAAGTTATCGAAGGTAATAACGGCCTTTTTGTAGCAATGCCGGCAAGGAAAGTAAAACAATTCTGCCCTCGCTGCGGTAAAAAGGTTGAGATGGGCAGCAAGTATTGCAGCAATTGTGGCGCTCAGATTCCGCCGCCGAAAGAATCAGCCCAGAACCGGCAGTCTATACATCAGGATTTGGCCCATCCGATCAATCAGCAGTTTAGGGATTATCTGCAAAGTAAAGTTTTGGATGCCTACCATGATAAAAAGAAAATGGCTTCTCAAGAAGAAGCGCCGCAGCAGCAATCAAATGAGCAGCAACCGGTTCAAGAAGAATCTAAAGATGAGGAGTCAATCCCTTCCTCGGAATAGCTCTTAATTGCTAATAGTTTTCTATATTTGATTTTTGGGTTTTAGTTTATTTAGGATTTAGGGCTTAGAGTTTAGAGTTTATTTTTTGCCCGGTGGTGTAATGGTAACACACCAGCTTTTGGAGCTGAGATTCCTGGTTCGAGCCCAGGCCGGGCAACCAAAAAAAGGGGTCACACCTAATTAATTCGTTGACAAGCACTATCTTCTGCCATATAATTTTTTCATGCCTCGACAAGTTCGCTACATAATTCCAAAGATTGCCCACCACACTATGCAAAGAGGGAATAATCGTCAGCAGATATTTTTTAACAGCAAAGACAAGCAATATTTTTGTCAAAATCTTAAAAAATACAGTAAAGAATACAAGGTGTACATCGGAGCCTATTGCCTTATGGATAATCATTTACATCTGCTTGTATACCCTGATAGCAAAGAAGGAATGATAAAATTTATGAAATCCATCAGTCAATATCATACCCAATACATTAATCGTCAATATAAAAGAAGCGGCAAATTATGGGAGAACAGATATAAAATGTATTTAGTTGATCCTGACTATGAATGGACAGTAGCCCGCTATATCGAACTAAATCCGGTGCGGGCTAATATGGTAAATGATCCTACCGGTTACCAATATTCAAGCGCAAGAAATCACCTTAAAGATGATAAAGATGATAAAATTAACAAGGATATAATTGAGGGAAGAAAAAAAGATTACCGAGGTTTTATAGAAGAAGGAATAAAAGAAAAAGAGATTAAGCAAATAAGAGATGTTTTGCAGCAAGGAAAAATATTTGGTACCGAAGAATTTATTGATAAAATAGAGAAAAAGCTCAAGATAACACTTAAAGTAAGGGGAAGGGGAAGGCCGGTAAAAATTAAATAGGTGTGACCCCTTTTTTTACAATGCAAGAAATAATTAGTGAATTTTTGATAAGGTTCAGGGTTTTTGGAATGAAGTTTTTCGTTGCTTTGTTACTTA
>JAIPHC010000038.1 GCA_021735405.1 Candidatus Omnitrophota bacterium
TGTTTAATTCCAGGCGAAGATGGTTAAGCAGGCTGCTGATATCGGTTACTTCGTTGTAATTGATAAAATCAAAATCATAATCTAATTTAAATTCTAAATCAGTCGATAGTTTTTGATTATAATCAAAAGAATAAAGAAATTCTTCAAAAATATCCCCGGTTCTCTCATTTGACAGTTTTACATTGGTATCATAACCGGAAAAAATTGCTAACTTCTGAGAAACATCGGGAGCAAAGGCATAAGTTTCTTCCTCGGCCCTTTCCATCTTTACTTCTTCTTTCTCTTGGTTAACCTGGGCAAAGGAAGTTATTCCAAAAATAAAAACCAATGAAATAGACAGAAAAAATATTTTACTTTGCATAATTCCCCCAAGATATTAATTATCAATACTACTGGTTTGTTATCATACGAGAATCAGTATCTATTTGTTCACTACGAGTTCCACTGCTTTCTCTTCTCTTTTGAAAAAACTCTTCTCTTATTGATTCACGTCCTTCTCCTTTTAACCTATCCAATGAAGATGAGCCACCCGGCCTTTGCCGCGGCCCGCCTCTTAAATTATTAATTCCAGAGATAAATCTATTCCATATCCGCCAGTCGTCGCTGCCCAAATTAAAAATATCACCGATTTGGCCAGCAGAACCTACATTCACCCCTAAGCCGCTGCCTAAAATAGGGTTACCCGGCTTCAACAAACTTTTTACATAGATTTCACCTTGAAAACACTTAACCGTAGTTCCATCTTTTCTGGATTCAACTGAGTCGCCAGTTCCCCGCACACCTGCCACAGCAACCGGAGTTTTAACTTTAAACCCGCCTAAATCGGCTAAATTATCAATAATGCTAAATACACGGCCTTGCGGCAAAAAAAGTTCCGCCGGTTTTAGCTCTTCCAGTTTTAAATGCGATTTCTCTTCAATGGTTATTAAATTATCTAATGCTTTATCAAAAGCAAGAGTGCAAGATGAATCTTGCTTGGTTTTAATTTCTGCTTCTTCTTTAAGGTAAGTTCCAATGGCAGCCGCCTGCCAACTATCAGTTTCAGTTTTTTTCATCTCTACACTACCTTCTAACTTTATTATTTTCGCAGTTTGAGCCCAAACCAAACCGGTAAATAAAAAAGAAAAAACAAATAAAAATCCAAATATTTTCTTCATCCAAACCTCCACTTTAATCCTTATGCAACATTTTCGTTTGAACCTCTTTTGTTGCATAGTGTTTTATTATTTCTTAAACAGTAGTTTCCAGGGATGGCTTTTAATATCAGCTGTAAATTCTTCTAAATTCTTAGAAGTTGTTTCTAAATTACTAATCATCCGGCTGATTTTATCTTGATTGCCTTTTACGGTATGATTTAAATTATTAGTTAACTTTTTAACCTCTTCGGTTAAATTATTCACATTATCGATTAAATCATCCATATCTATATAAGGCTTCCCTTCCAGCCTGCTGTCGGGCTTTAAGAAGCCTTTACCGGTATGAGATGTTATTTGAATGTATTTTTCACCCATCATCCCTAAAGTCTTAATTGATACTTTCGGGTTAATTCTTATTTTTACACCCGGGTCAATGAGAAGTTTTAGCAAAATATGGGTCCGGTCTTTTTGGGAGACAACTTTTACATCCTCTACTTCCCCTACTTCATAACCATTAAGCATAACCGGCGCCTTTACGTCTAAGCCGGCTACTTCATTAAAAATTACATATAAATTATAGCCTTCTTTTTTAAAGCTTACTTTTCCCGTCTTGAAAGTAATTGCCGCCAAGCCTATAATACAAATTAAGAAAAATAAGCCCACCTTAAACTCATTGCCGTACTTTTTCATACTTTACCACCTTTTTATTAATCATTACAATCAAACAATAATCACTGTAATCTATTCAATCACATCCTGAATATCTATATCATGAAAAACATTCATCGGGCCTTCCGGATTACCTTCGATAAATTGCCTGACATAAGGATTTTTAGTTTTCTTTAAGCTCTGATTGGAATTAATCTCGGCAATTTTTCCTTTATGAATCATTGCCGAGCGATCGGCGATATCAAAAACAGATTGCATATTATGCGTTACTACAACCGAGGTTATTAAAAGTTTTTCGCTTAAATCCTTGATTAATTTATCAATTACTCCGCCGACTACCGGATCAAGCCCCGAAGTAGGCTCATCATAAAATACAATATCAGGGTCAAGAGCGATAGCGCGGGCCAGGCCTACCCGTTTGCGCATTCCCCCTGAGATTTCTGAAGGAAAATAGTTTTCAAAGCCGCGTAAACCAACTAAAGAAAGCTTCATCTTAACTATAATATCTATTATATTTTCAGCTAATTTAGTATGCTCGCGGATAGGAAGGGCAACATTATCTTTTACTGAAAGCGAA
Organism: Candidatus Omnitrophota bacterium; assembly: GCA_021735405.1. Lineage (GTDB taxonomy): Bacteria > Omnitrophota > Gorgyraeia > Duberdicusellales > 4484-171 > PXAH01. The sequence continues at coordinate 2,383 of JAIPHC010000038.1, forward strand.
TCAAGCAGGGCTGAATATTGAAAAAGCATCCCGGCTGCCTTTTTTATTTTATTTAGCTCAGAATCCCTGGCTGTGGCTATATTTTTATCTTTGATGATAACCTCGCCGGAATCGGGCTTTAGGGCGCCGGTCATCACTCTCATTAAAGTAGATTTGCCTGAACCCGAACAACCCATAATTACAAAAGTCTCCCCCCGATAGATATCTAAACTTATATTATCGATAACAGTTATGTTGCCAAAACTTTTGGTAACATTTTTTAAAGAGATAATTACTTCTTTTTTATTGCTGTTAGACATTTGAAAAATAAAACATTGTAGTCAATACACAATCTGCCAAAATTATTAAAATAAAGCTAATCACTACACTTTTGGTGGTAGCCTTGCCTACTCCTTCTGCTCCTCCTTTTGTGTTAAAGCCTTGATAACAGCCAATTAAAGCGATAATTATCCCGAAGACAAAAGACTTAGATAAGCCGGAATAAATATCCTTTAGCTCTAGGTACTTAAAAGTAGTTTGGATATAAAGCGAAGAACGCAGCCCAAGGCTGGTTATCCCTACCAAATATCCGCCTAACATTCCAGAAATATTTCCTAAAATAGTAAGGCAAGGCTGCATAAAAAACAAGGCAATAAATTTAGGTACAGCTAAAAACCGCACCGGATTTATCGCCATTATGTCCAAGGCTTCGATTTGCTCACTAACTTTCATCGAACCAATTTCTGCAGTTATTGCTGAACCGACCCGGCCTGCAATGACCAGCCCCACAAGCACAGGGCTTAACTCCCTGGTTAAAGATACCGCAACCAACGAAGCAACATAAATTGTCGCTCCCATTTGTTCTAATTGATAAGCTGACTGCATCGCCAAAACAATGCCTGTAAATATAGTTACAAAAAACACAATTAAAGCAGAACGCAGCCCTACAAAAATCATTTGGTGAAAAATACTTTCTCGGCGGGCTGGCTTAGACTTAAAGGGGCCGATAAATATCCAATAAAGAATATCGAGAAAAAGAACTATCACCCCGATTACCGACTTATAAAATGAAATGATAACTTCGCCGATTTTTGAAATCACTTAAACCTCTCAACCGCTTGCTCTTGATTAGAGCAAATATCAAATAATTTATCGAGCTTTGTCACTTCAAATACACTTTTTACTTTCTCCGCTAAATTGCAAATTTTTAATTCCCCCTTTATTTTTTTTAGCCTCTGCATCAGTTCAATCAATGTTGCCAGGCCTGAACTATCAATATAGGTAAGATTTGCGCAATCAATAATTACCTTTTTTATGCCTTGTTTAGCGTATTGGTCAAAGGCCTTTCGTAAATCCGGCGAAGTATCTATATTAATTTCTCCGGAAACAGAAACAGCCATTATATCATTTTTTTTATCTTCGCTTATTTTCATCTGCCCTCCCTGTTTAGGTGCTTTACCATTTTTAACTTACAGCCTTGATTAAAAAAAACCAGTTCATCCATAAAATTTTTAATTAAAAATACGCCTCTGCCTGACTGCTTAGTTAAATTATTTTCATCAGTGGGTAATTGCAAATTTTGATAGTCAAACCCTTTACCTTGATCTTCAATGCAGATTTCTAATTTATCTTTTTGTCTAGTTATCTTTAAAAAGACTGATTTCTTTTTATCCGACTTATTACCATGCTTGATAGCATTGATTAACGCTTCGTTGAGTGCAAGCTTTATATCAAAAAGAACCTTTTCTTTGATACCGTTAATTTTTAATTTTTTAATAATTTTTTTTGTAAAGGAAGGTACTTCTTGCGGGAATAATTTGATCTCTTCATTAATTATCAAAATTCACCCTCAAATTATTTTTTTAAAGTTTTCTTTAGGTTAACTAAATCCGTATAATGTTTTTTTTCTTGGTTTATTACTTCATCGATTAATTCTCTTTTTCCTGCTTTCATGTATTCTTTAAAAGAAGAATAAACCAGAATTGATTCTTTTTCAATACTAATCCCAAAATTAACTGCTTCCAGGTCATCTTTAAAATCTTGTTTTAATTTTTCTTCGATTAGCTGCGGGCTAAAAATATATTCAGCAGCAATCGCCCGTATATAATTATCGTATTCGCCGGGATTAAATTCATAAATCATATAATCTCCGACTTTAGCCAAAATATCAGAGAATACTTTCTTATGTTCTGCTTCTTGCTCTTTTAGGTAATTCCAAACTTTCTCAACAGCCGAATCACCGGTTTTTTCTGCTAACTTGCCATAAAGCCGGGCTCCTCTTTCTTCGGCTTCAATGGATATCTTTAATATCTCTTGGGGATGAAATTGATTTTCCATAAATTACTCCTCTATTTTTTCAAATTGGTCCTTTCCTGCTCCGCATTCAGGACAAACCCACGAATCGAAAATATCTTTAAAATCTGTCCCGGATTCTACCCCATTGTCTGGATCGCCTTTTTCCGGATCATAAATATAACCACAAACAGTGCATCTGTACTTATCCATATTACCCCCTTTTTATTTTCAATACAAGAAAAGCAAATTTTATCATGCCCGCTTAATTTGTAAAGAAATATAGCTAATTTAAAATCCTTAACGACTAAGGGGACGTTTCCCTCGTCTATAACACATTGCCTATCAAGTACTTATGACTCATAGTTTTCCGATACATCTCTTTTCTTTTAAACACCCATTCATAACCAGTTCATTTGCAAAGGTTTATGTAAGAGGGAAACGTCCCCTTTTCTTAAGCTTGTCCAACTAAGATAGCAAACATTAAGACTTATTTTGTTTTGTTTCATCTTCCCTGCTTAAAAATAGATCAAGCTGGTTTTTTAAATAATTTGGGCTTAAAAAGAAAAAAGGAATATTGCGAGTGGTTATGCCTTCGGGCAAAAATGTTCCTGAAATTGTTAAATAAAAAGGTGCTTTTTGCTTAAAAAAATCTTCAATTATCCTGTCGTTTACCCATTCATAATTTTTCCCTCCCACCCCATGGATAAAACAGTCTGAACGATAAAACCTTAAGAAAATTGTTAGGGCGGAAGCCCGGGGGGAAATAAGCTCCCGGTCAAAATCTTTCAAATATAAATCATTTTTAAATAATTTAAACCTCTTATTATCTTTTATAATCCAAAAAGGTAATTCTCCTTCCTTTAATTTTGGAAAAGGAAAGTTTTTAAAACGAAATTTAAATTTCTGTTTATAATTATCGAGAGCTTTATTGAATACTTTTTGAAAATGGCCACAATTTTTATAAATGTTTGAAAAGAAATCTTTATAGTCTTGAGAATTAAATTCCTCTGATAAATATGAATAATTAAAATCTAGGCCGTAAAATTTTAAGAAACTTTCCGCTAAAACCTCTTTTAGCTTCTTCTTATTATTGGTTACGATTATTTTTTTGAAACTATCTATGTTTTTTATTATTTTTTCTGAAATTTTTCTTTTTTTAAGCTCAAATTTTAATTGCCGAAAAAAAATTATCCACTCTTTTTTGCTCGGATTAGGATAATCAAAAAGCGTATAATTTTTTTTAAAGAAAACAGCTAAATTATCGGTTTCTGTTTTTAAATTTATGCTTAAATCAATCCTATCTGTATCAACAAAAATTATTCTTTTATCTAAGGACAGTTTTTTTAGAATTAAAAACTTTAAAGCAACACCGGAATTAAAAAAACCGGGCTGGTGGGCAGTTAATATATTTTTTAATTTTGCACAAATTAATTTTGTTTTTTGATAAGGAGGAACAATTATTATTTCTTTGTTCTTAGGTGGTTTTAGGAGCTTTTTTTTCATAAAATACTTTGTAAATTATCTAACTTAATTGCCTCCTTGGTAAACAAGCCTTCAGCAAATTCTTTTCTGATTAAACTTCCCCAATAGTGGTTAATATTTTCAACATAGCTAAAGACAAATTTATTTTTAAAATTATCTATAAACTGAGAACGGTAAGACTTAATTGCCCTGATTTTTTTCGCAAAACAATCTGAAATATCTATAAAAAAATTAGGCTGAGCAGAAATTCGCAGATGTGAAGAAAAAAAATAAAATAAATAAAAAGGATAATGAGGCTGGCCGGCTAAATCAACCTTAGTATATTTTGCATAAAACCGAGCCGCTTCTGTAATTTTTGTAGCCGCTAAATGATCAGGATGGGCATCTTCTGAGTAAGGACAAAATAAAATATCTGGTTTGAATTTTCTAATTGTTTCGGCGACTAGCAGTCTCGCTTCTTGGTTATCACAAAGATAACGGTTAGGTAAACCCAAATTGATTCTTTCATCTACTCCTAATATTTTCGTTGCCTTTTCAGTTTCTTTTTCTCTTTTTTCTTTGCTCCCAAAAGGTGTAGGCTCCCCATCAGTTAAATCCACCATAAAAACAGCATGGCCTTGTTTTTTAAGTTTTAAAATTGTACCTCCTATGCCTAATTCTGCATCATCAGGATGAGGGCTTATAAAAAGAAACCTTTTCTTTACCATACAACTCCTTGATTTTTCCCGATATTACGCCTAAATAATAGGTAAGCCTTTTGCGTGAATCATCTAAGCCGTCTAAAAATTTGCGTTTATCTTTAAAATAGATTGCCTCTACCGGAAACTCAGAAAATTTAACTTCTTTATCAATTATCTCCAATAAAATCTCTAAAGCCAATCCATATCCAGTATCAGAAAATTTAATTTGTTGTAAAAAATCTGTACGATAAGCCCGGAAGCCACAAAAAGGATCGGTGAAATTCCAACCAAATTCAGACTTTATTAATTTTGAAATATACCGGTTAATGATAAACCTCTCTCGAGGAACATCCAAACACTTTCCCATCTTTATGTAACGAGAACCTAAAACAACATCTGTTTGGTCTAATTGAGTAAAAAAATCAGATATATGTTTGGGCCGATGTTGCAAGTCTACATCTAAAGTAACAACTTTTTTGTAGTTATTTTCTTTGGCAAATTCAAAACCAGAAATTAAAGCCGCTCCATATCCGCATCTTTTGTGATGACGGACTACAAAAGTAAATTTACCATTTATTTTTTTTAAAAAATCTCTGCTTTGGTCAGAAGACCCGTCGTCAATGAAAATTACATCTTGTTTATAAGAATCTCTTAAGAATTGATAAAATTCTTCTATGTATTTTTCTTCATTATAAACTGGAGAAATTACAAGTTGGTCATTGCTCATAGCTATTTATTTTATAATTTTCTTGGCTTCTCGAATAACTTTTTTTATTGATTGGTCTGAATTGGAAATATAAAAACCAGCGATATCAAAATGCCCTCCTCCTTCAAATTTAGAAGCAAGCAAAGCAACATTAATTTTTCCTTTTGATCTTAAGCTGACTCTTAGCTGATTATTGCCTTTTTCACGAAAAAATATGACAATTTGTACACTCTTGATTGAAAGCATTTCATTAGGGAAAGGGTCCACATCTTCATCACAAGCTTTAAATTGCTTAAAATCTCTGGTTCTAACTATTGACCAAACTATTTTATCATTTTTTAAAAAATTCATTCTCTTTGCACATAAACTCCAAAGAAGCATCGCTTGTTTAGATCTTGACCAATAAACAGTTTCTGAAATTTTTGTAAAATTCACCCCAGTTTTTAAAAGTTTTGCGCAAATAGCAAAAGTTTTATAATTTGTCGAGGGAAGACGAAAAGAATTAGTCTCTACAATGAGAGATGTTATAATATTTTCAGAAATATTTTTAGAAAAATCTATATTTAAGCTTCTTAAAAAAAAATAGATTATCTCTCCCGCCGCAGATGCTTTTTGATCAACTATCGAGATTTGAGCAAATTTATTTCTAATTCGATGGTGATCTATGGCAATGGACTTTTTAGCATTTTTAAAATCTGTTAAATTTTTGCCCAAAAGAGAGCCTTTACCACAATCCACTGCAACCGCAAGGTCAATATTTTTCTTTTTCAGGCTTTTTTTTATCAATTTAGCACCAGGAAGAGTTTGATACACTTTAGGCAGATCATCGGCGTTTAACATAACAATCTTTTTACCTAAAGATTTAAGCCCCAGGCCTAAAGCCAGCATCGAGCCGATAGTGTCACCATCTGGATTTATATGGCTAAATATAGCTATTGATTTGGCGGTTAAAATTTCCTTCTTAATCTTTTTGAAATTTTTCGTATCCCCCCCCTCTCTTAACTCATACAACTCCATTTTAGACTTGTTCTACATTTTTAATTTCAGGTATTTTTTCTTTTAACTTCTGTTCAATAGCAAGTTTTAAGGTATAGGTGCTCATTGGGCAATGCCCGCAAGCGCCAACCAGTTTTACTTTGACGTCCCCTTCGTCTGAAACTTCAACTAACTCAACATCGCCCCCATCTGCTTTAAGAGCAGGGCGAACCTCTTCTAAAACTTTCTCAACTTTTTCCTTAAGCATAATGCCTCCTTTCTTTGCCTGTCTATAATGATTGCGGAGCAATCTATCATCATTGATTAACTCATTTAATTATATATATCGGATACAATTTTAAAACCAGTTAATTCCACTAATTACTGACTTTTTTCGCATTTTAAAATTTCTGAAATCTTTCTCTTTTGGCTTTACAAATCGGACAAACTTCGGGCGCCTCTCCTTCAACCGTATGCCCGCAAACATCACAAATATAAAGATCAGATAAGGTTATATCCTTTTCTTGGCTAACCTCTTCTTTTGCTTCCTTATACATCTGCGCATGTATTTTTTCCGCCTCAAGCGCATAATAAGTAGCTTTTACCG
>JAIPHC010000039.1 GCA_021735405.1 Candidatus Omnitrophota bacterium
CCGCCGATTATTCTGAAATTAAAGTAAAAGAAGTTATAGACGGAGATACGATAATTCTTTCAAACGGGAAACACTTGCGTTATATAGGCATAGATACTCCGGAAACACGAGTAAAAAAAGGAAATAAATTTGTTTATGACCCCCAGCCTTTTTCCCGTGAAGCTGCGCAATTTAATAAAAAATTAGTTGAGGGAAAAAATGTTAGGATTGAATTTGATATCGATAAAAAAGACCGCTACGGAAGGCTGCTTGGCTATTGTTTTACCGATGGCACTTTTGTTAATAAGAAGTTAATAGAAGAAGGTTATGCCGTTTTATACACCTACCCGCCTAATATTAAGTATGTTGAATCGTTGGCCGAGGCTCAAAAATACGCTCGTAAAAACGATAAAGGTATGTGGGGGGTATATCAAACTATAAATCATAAACAGGCCCATAGATTTATAAATCAAATCCGGACAATTAAAGGAAAAGTGCTAACTACTTATAAGTCCAATAAGTGCACCTATTTAAATTTCGGTTCAAATTACAGAACAGATTTTACCGTAGTTATTTTTAATAAGGATTTAGATTACTTTCAAAAAAAAGGAATAAACCCTCTAGATTTTTATCGGGGGAAATTGATCGAAGTTTCGGGAAAAATCAGAGAGTATAACGGCCCGGAGATAATCGTAAGCAGCCCGGAAGAAATCAGAGTTATCGCTGATAACTGATTCTGCCCATCTTTATGAAAAAGATAATTATTTTATTGATCCTGTTAGCCTTAATTATTTCTTTGGCTAAGGATTTAATAATTAAAGAATCTTTAAAATATTACCTAAATTCCAGGTTTAAAACTGAAGCTTCTCTTGAAGGCGTTAATTTAGGCTTTAGGAGTTTTTTGGTTGACGAATGTAATTTAACTAAAAATGACTTCAGGCTTAAGGCAAAGGGCGTTGAGTTTCGATATAAGATTATTTTTCCTTTCCGCATAAGGCCGGTTTTTTTAAAAATCGATAGTTTAAGAAGCGGCAATAAAAAAATAGATAATTTAAGAATTTCTTTAGAGCTCAATGACAGCAGGTTAAGCTATAATAACCTTCAGTTTGGCATTGTAAATCAATCTGCTTCTTTGTCGGGATATTTTGATTTTAATAGCAGTTGTTTCTTTTTGTCGTTGGCGGATTTATCGCTTGAGGATTTAATTTTTTTAGCTACCGGAAAAAAAGAAATAGTTTTAAAAGGGGAGTTTAGAGGGAAAGTTAAATTTTGTTTTAAAGATAATAAAATTTCTTATCTGAATTTAGGTATTTATAATCTTAAAGGAGGAAAAATAAATATTAAAAAAGAAGCTTCTTTAGAATTTTTAAAAAAGAGGCTCGATGAAAAATCGTATTCCTATCTTCTTGACAATCTAAAAAATTATAAATATGATAAAGGGGATATAGGAGCTAAGTTGGATAAAAAGGATATTATTTTAGAGGCAAAATTTAGTTCAAAAGAACTAGGTGAAAGAAATATAACTATTAAGTTGCATGATCTATTCGCTAAATAATTGCATTTAGTATAAGGCACTTCGCCAAGGAATTTGGCTCAGTGCCATTGAAAATATAGGTATTCGCTAAATATATTCATTTTCAATGGAGGTTAAAGATGAAAAAGTTAGGGGTTATTTTAGTCATGGTTGTTTTTGCCGGCTGCGCAAAACTATCTGTTGAAACAGAAAAACCGATTAAAGTAGATATCAATATGCGCTTAGATGTTTATCAGCATGTTGTAAAGGAAGCAGATTCGATTGAAAGCCGAATTTATGGAAACAATCAGCCGGAGATGAATTCTATTTTTACTATAGGAGCGGTTTATGCGGCGGATAACCGGGAAGACGCTATTAGGAGGAGAAAACAAAGAGCCGCTGAAATCGAGAACTATTTTGACCAAGGTTATATCGGTGAAAACAGAAGAGGTTATTTAAGTTTATTAAAAAATAACCTTCCTAGCCAGGTAGAAGAAGTTGTGGCCGAAGAAAATAAAGACCGTAAAATTATCTATAAAAATACCGCCGAAAAAAATGATGCTAAATTTTCTGCAGTTGAGAAGATATTTTTTAAGGATCATTACAATCGAGCTCCCTCGGGGTGGTATTTTGAAATTTATGATCAAAATGAAGGAAAATATATCTGGCAGAAGAAGTAAGCCTTAATAATATTGAGTAAAAAAAATTTTTAAAAATATAATTTTTAAGGTATAATCATAGTTTATGGCTGATGATAAATTAACAAAAATTATTTCTTTATGCAAGCGCCGCGGTTTTATTTTTGGCGGTTCTCAAATTTATGGAGGATTATCCAGTATCTGGGATTATGGGCCTTTAGGTGTTAATTTAAAAAAGAAAATTAAAGATATTTGGTGGAAGGAATACGTAGAAAATAGAAATGATATTGTGGGCCTTGATTCAAGTATTATTATGTCCGAAGGTGTTTTTTTGGCATCCGGCCATCTGAAGGGCTTTTCCGACCTTCTAGTAGATTGTGCAAGCTGCGGCAAAAGGTTCCGCTTAGATATGATTGAAAAGGTTAGTGATAATGTCTATAAATGCCCTGAGTGCAAAAAAGAGATAGATACCGAAAAAAACCCGCCTCGTAAATTCAATTTAATGTTTAAGACAAATATGAGTGCATCCGAAGATAATCCTTACTATGGATATCTTCGGCCGGAAACCGCGCAAGGAATATTTGTTAATTTTTCCAACGTCTTAAATACAACACGTAAGAAGTTACCGTTGGGGATTGCTCAAATCGGAAAAGCTTTTCGCAATGAAGTGACCACCGGAAGTTTTATTTTCCGGATGAAAGAATTCGAACAAATGGAGATAGAGTATTTTGTTAGGCCGGAAAAGGGAGATGAATTTTATAAATATTGGGTAAAAGAGCGTTACGACTTTTATCTTAACAGCATCGGGCTAAGCCGGGAAAGCTTAAGGCTGAGGGAACATTCTCAAGAAGAACTTGCCCATTATGCTAAAGCTTGCACTGATATCGAATTTAATTTTCCTTTTGGCTGGAGCGAACTTGAAGGTATCGCTAACCGAGGCGATTATGATTTAACCAAACACGCGCACGAGAGCGGAAAAGATCTTAGTTATTTTGATCAAAAGACTAAAGAAAAGATTGTTCCCTATGTTATCGAGCCTTCAGCCGGTGTAGATAGGACATTTTTTGCGGTTATCTCGGATGCTTTTTGCCAGGAAGAGGTAAAAGGGCGGGAAAGGACTGTTTTGAAATTAAAACCCCATCTTGCTCCGCATCAGGTGGCGATATTCCCTTTGTTGAAGAAGAATCATGATATAGTTAAACTTGCAAAAAATATTTTTTATGATATAAAAAGTAAACTACCTGCTAGCTATGACGATACGGCTTCAATCGGAAAGCTATATCGGCGTCAAGATGAAGTAGGCACACCTTTCTGTGTAACTGTCGATGTTGACAGTTTAGGCGATAAAAAAGTAACTGTTCGCAACCGCGATTCTATGGCTCAAGATAGAATCAGCATTGACAAAGTATTTGATTTTATTAGTGATCAATTAGATAAGCAATAAGGAGGAGAAGATGGCCAAGAAGTATGTGTATTTTTTCAGCAAGGAAAAAGCAGACGGAAATAAAAGCATGAAACAATTATTGGGGGGCAAGGGCGCAAATTTGGCTGAGATGTCAAGCATCGGCCTGCCCGTACCTCCGGGGTTTACTATAACTACAGAAGTTTGCCGTGATTATTATGAAAATAACCGTAATTATCCCAAAGGCCTTCAATCTGAAATAGATAAAAATTTAGAATTATTAGAAAAAAATCTCGGCAAAAAGTTGAATGACAGCAATAATCCTTTACTGGTGTCGGTAAGAAGCGGAGCCGCAGTATCTATGCCGGGAATGATGGATACTATTTTAAATCTTGGCTTAAATGATAAAAGCGTAGAAGGCTTAGCAAAACTTACCGATAATCCTCGTTTTGCTTGGGATTCTTATCGCCGTTTTATTCAGATGTTTGGAGATGTGGCTATGGGAGTGCCGCACCATGCTTTCGAACATCAGCTTGAAGAAGTGAAAAGAAAAGTTGCTAAAAAGAAAGGAATAAAAAAAGCTAATTCTTTAGTTCAGGAAGCTTTAAACAAAGCTGTGCCTGATGTTGCCTTGAATGTAGACAATTTAAAAGAATTGGTTGATCGTTATAAAAAAGTTTATAAAAAACATAAAAATTCCAGTTTCCCTCAGGCTCCTAAACAACAGCTAATGAAAGCAATTGATGCAGTATTTGGTTCCTGGAATAATAAAAGAGCTATTGCTTATCGTGAAATTAACGGAATTAAAGGCCTTCTTGGCACGGCAGTTAATGTTCAGGCCATGGTATTTGGAAATATGGGTGAAGATTCAGGAACCGGGGTTGGTTTTACCCGTAACCCTTCGACCGGGGAAGATAAACTTTATGGAGAGTATTTAATGAATGCTCAAGGTGAAGATGTAGTTGCGGGGATAAGAACTCCTCACCCTATTGATGATATGAAGAAAAAAGATAAAGCAATGTATAATAAATTAATTGCAGTAAGGAAAAAATTAGAAAATCATTATAAAGATATGCAGGATTTTGAATTTACCATGGAAGGCAGTAATCTTTTTATGTTGCAAACCCGGACCGGTAAACGAACAGCCCAGGCTGCAGTAAAGATTGCGGTAGATATGGTAAAAAGTAAGTTTATATCCCAAAAAGAAGCCTTATCCCGGGTAACTGCAGAGCAGTTAGACCAATTGCTTCATCCTATGTTTGACGAAAAGGAAGAAAAAAAAGCTAAACTTTTTTCAAAATCGGGGCTGCCTGCTTCTCCGGGCGCAGCAGTGGGCAAAGCTGTGTTTAACGCTGAAGATGCTCAAAAGCAAAAGGGGGCCGGAGAAGATGTTATTTTATGCCGGGTTGAAACTTCACCTGAAGACATAAAAGGGATGCATGCTGCAAAAGGAATATTGACCGCCCGGGGCGGAATGACTTCCCACGCTGCGGTAGTAGCTAGAGGAATGGGCAAATGTTGTGTGGCCGGAGCAGGTGATATAACTATGGAAGAAAGCAAGAAACAGATGAAAGTTGGCAGCAAAGTTGTTAAAGAAGGAGATTTTATTTCTTTAAATGGAACAAAAGGCGTAGTTTACCTTGATAAGATTAAAACTATTCCTCCGAAAATGGGAGGGCCGTTTGGGGTATTAATGGGCTGGGCCAGTAAAATGAAAAAGCTTGGCGTAAGAACCAATGCCGATACTCCTAAAGATACAAAAGTAGCGGTTGAATTAGGGGCAGAAGGTATTGGGTTATGCAGGACAGAACATATGTTTTTTGAAGGTGAAAGGATCATTTCTTTTCGAAAAATGATTTTAGTAGCTCCGGAGGTAAAAAGTTTAAGAGACAGCTTAGAGGTTGAAAATGATGAAAAAGAAAAAGAAAAGATTAAAAAGCAATTAAAAGAACCTTTAGACCAATATTTAAAAGCTTTAAGAGAGCTGCTTCCTTTGCAAAGAAAAGATTTTGAAGGTATTTTTAAAGCTTTAGGCGGCAGGCCCTGTACAATAAGACTGCTTGATCCGCCCTTACATGAATTTTTACCGCATGATGCAGCAGGGCAAAAATCATTAGCGAAGGCTTTAGACATAAAAACAGCTCAGGTAAAGCGGACAGTTGAATCTTTGCATGAGATGAATCCGATGCTGGGGCATCGCGGTTGCCGTTTGGGAATAAGTTATCCGGAAATAACTCAGATGCAAATTAGAGCAATAATTGAGGCGGCTTTAAAAGTATCTGGTAAGAAAAATAAAGTAAAACCGGAGGTAATGGTTCCTTTAGTCGGAAATGTTGAGGAATTTAGATTACAAAAAAAGATAATAATTGAAACAATTGAAGAGGTAAAGAAGAAGAAAAAAATAAAAAAATTGCCTTTTACGGTAAAAATCGGCACAATGATTGAAGTGCCGAGAGCAGCTGTTACCGCAGATAAAATTGCTCAAGAGGCTGATTTCTTTTCTTTTGGCACCAATGATCTTACTCAGATGGGTTGTGGTTTTTCCCGCGATGATGCCGGAAAATTCTTAGGCGACTATGTTAATTTAGGAATTTATGAAAAAGACCCTTTTCAAAGCCTGGATTTAGAAGGGATAGGGGTTTTGGTAGAAACTGCAACTAAATTGGGCAGAGAAGAAAAAAGTAAAATTAAAATCGGTATTTGCGGCGAACACGGAGGCGATCCTGATTCGGTTAAGTTTTGCCATTTGATCGGGTTAAATTATGTAAGTTGCTCGCCCTTTAGGGTCCCGATTGCGCGCTTAGCGGCGGCGAAAGCAACCTGGCAATCCAGCTAATGGCGAAGGACAACATGAATCCATCATTACTTTGTCGAGAAAGTAAAGATTATAAAAGAGTAATAAAGTAATGTTGGCAAAAAAACTATTGGCAGTAAGAAATGAATGCGATTAAAGCTTATTTAGAACGTATCAAAGACCTTCCTGTGCTAACTAAAGAGGAAGAGGTTGAGCTTATCAACAAAGCGAAAAAAGGGAATCGAAAAGCGAGAAGAAGATTGATTAACTGCAACTTAAAGCTTGTGGTTAATATCGCAAAACATTATACCCACCTGACACTTTCTTTGATGGATTTAATCGCAGAAGGCAATATAGGCCTGATGCGGGCTATCGATAAGTTTGATACCTCGCGCGGTTTTCGTTTTTCTACTTATGCCGCTTGGTGGATTCGGCAAGCTATAACCAGATCTATCATTGATCAGGGTAAAACTATCCGGGTGCCTGTTTATGCCAGCGAATTTATTTCAAAATACAAAAAGGCTCAGGAAGCTTTGCGGCAGAAGTTGAACCGGGAACCGAATAGAAAAGAGATAGCGAAACAGTTAAAGGTTCCAGAGGATAAGGTTTCTGAGATAGAACTTTGGATACAGAAAAAATCTTCCTTTGAAGCGCCGGTGGGGAATCGGGGGGATTCGGAATTTGGTGATTTTATAGCTTCCGGCGAAAATTCCGGTACCAATAAAGAAGTTAGTAAAATTTTTAGGCGGGAAAAAATAGATTATCTATTTGATAGTTTAACCAAAAGAGAAAGGAGAATTTTGGATTTGCGTTTTGGAATAAGCGATGGCGCTTCGCATACTTTGGCTGAAATATCAAAGGAGTTGGATATCTCCCGAGAGCGGGTTAGGCAGATTGAAAAGGAAGCGTTGAAAAAATTAAAAAAATATTCCCAACAAGAAAGGAAAAGGAGCGTCTGATGAAATTACAAGATTACATAAGAACTATTCCCGATTTTCCTAAAAAAGGCATATTATTTCGCGATATCACAACTTTGCTCAGTGAACAAAAAGCTTTTCGCAAAGCAATAGATGATTTAGCTAAATTGTTAAAGAATAAAAAAATAGACTATATTGTTAGCGCAGAAGCCAGAGGTTTTATCTTTGGCGGAGCATTGGCTTATAAATTAAATTGTGGTTTTGTTCCGGTAAGAAAACCGGGGAAACTCCCTTACAAAACTTATTGCCATTCTTACGCCCTTGAGTATGGGAAGGACAGCTTAGAGATTCATAAAGACGCTTTTTCAAAAGGGGCAAAAATTTTAGTTTTAGATGATTTGCTGGCAACCGGCGGTACCGCTTTAGCTTTAGCTAAGCTGGTTGAAAAGCTTGGTGGCAGCGTTGAGGCAATAGCTTTTCTCATCGAATTAAAAGAGATAGGCGGAAGAAAAAAGATGAAAGAATACTCCGTTTATTCGCTAATTAAGTTTTAAGCACAGATACACACAGATAGATTACAGATTCACACAGATGAAATCTCTGTGTAATCTGTAAAATATGTTATTGCCTGTGTTCAGTGTAATCTGTGGTTCTGCCCCTATAGCTCAAAAGGATAGAGCGCGGCCCTCCTAAGGCTGAAATCCCTGTTCGAATCAGGGTGGGGGCATAATAAAGTCCATAGTCGATAGTCGATAGTGAGTATGAAAATAATTTTTCTTGACAGTTTAAAGAATTAGAATAGAATCAAGTTGATTGTTCTTTAAAAAACAAAAAAATAATTTTTGGTGCCGCAAGGCTTAATAGGGAACCCTGTATGAGTCAGGGGCTCTCCCGGAGCTGTAAAGAGGGACGAAAGTTACTAGCCCAATTGATTGGGTAAAAAGCCACTGTCTGGTTATGACGGGAAGGCGTAACGAGTAGGTTATTATCTCTTAAGCCAGAATACCTGCCAAAAATAGTTTGCTTTAGAGTTACGTGGAATAACGCTAGAGTTTTTTTAATTTCGGGATAAGAAATCAGGGTGCACCCCGACCAATTACGGTCGGGGTGTTTTTTTTTGCCATTCTTAAAACAGTTTGAACCAGTGGAGAATGGCAATGATTACACAGATTAAATATAGATTACACAGATAATGTTAAAGATAAAGGTTAATCAACGAATGTACGAATTAATTACGAATATACGAATGAAATAATCTTATGCGACAAAACAGGTTCAAACAAAAATGTTGCATTAGGAGGTGCAGATAATGTTAGGGTTGAGGTTCGAATGTATGAATCAATTACAAATATACGAAT
>JAIPHC010000040.1 GCA_021735405.1 Candidatus Omnitrophota bacterium
CGTATAAAATAGCAGAAAAGATGGTAGTAGAAGCGATTAGAATTTATAACGAGGAAAGGTTGCATATGGCTTTGGATTATAAGACACCAGAGCAGGTATATGCATCCTAAAAAAGTGTCAACTATTTTAGGACGAGACAGATAAATATAAAAATAAAGAGAGGTGAAAAATGGCAAAGAAAGAAGTAAAGTATAGTGAGGCGGTTGATGAGTTAAATCAGATATTAGCGGATTTAGAAGCCGAAAGAATCGATGTTGATCAGGTATCAACTAAGGTCAAGAAAGCGGTTGAGCTGATAAAGCTCTGCCGGGAGAGGATAGAAAACACCGAGATGGAGGTAAAAACAATAGTTAAGGAGTTTGAAGGGGCCAAAGAAGATTCTTAAAAAATAACGATTGACTAAAAATTTTAGTCTGTTACAATAATTATGCCTCGAGAGAGTGTCTAACCTTTCTTTTTAATATAAATAAAATAAGGTTGACAGGAAAAATTAAAAATTGTATTATATTAGCCTATGATTAGCAAAACCAGAAAAAAAGAAATAATCGAGAAATTTAAAGACCATCTTGGCGATACAGGGTCAGTGGCTGTCCAGGTTGCTTTGCTTACTGAAAGAATTAACTATCTTACTGACCATATGAAAAAACATAAAAAGGATTTTCATTCCCGCCGCGGCCTTCTTACCCTGGTTGGAAGAAGACGCCGTTTAATCGACTACCTCAAAGAAAAAGATAGCGAAAGCTATCAGGAAGTCGCCAAAGAGTTAAAGTTTAAGAAATAAAAATGCCTACTTCATTATCTACATCTAATATCGGAAAATACCCTCTAAATTTGTCTTCCGGTCAAATTGCCACTCAAGCCAACGGCAGTGTAAAAGCTTCTTTTGGCGATACTGTAGTTTTAGTAACTGCCTGTATGTCGAAAGAAGGCTCTCCTGACCGTGGTTTTTTCCCGCTCATGGTTGAATACAGAGAAAAGACTTACGCTGCCGGAAGAATTCCGGGAGGATTTTTTAAAAAAGAAGGCAGGCCTTCGGATACAGAAATCTTAACTTGCCGTTTGATTGACCGGCCGCTGCGGCCGCTTTTTCCCGAAGGTTTAACTAATGAAATTCAGATTGTTGCGATGGTCCTATCAAGCGATCGGGAAAATGACCCCGATGTAGCGGCCCTGAATGCGGCAAGCGCGGCTCTTTTTATTTCAGATATTCCTTTCTCAAAGCCGATTGGAGCAGTGAGGGTTTCTAAAAAAGGCGATGACTTTATAGTTAACCCCACCTATCAAGAAAGAGAGGAATCACCATTAGATATTATAATTGTGGGCAGAGAAGAAAATATAGTTATGCTTGAGGGCGGTTTTGACCAGGTTGATGAAAAAGATGTCTTAGCAGCCATTGAGTTTGCCAAGCCTTTTATTAAAGAGATTATAAAAGCCCAAAAAGAACTGCGGGAAAAAGAAGGTAAAGATAAAAAAGAAGTAGAGCTGTTTACAACTGATAAAGGCCTGGCAGCAAAGGTTAGAGATAAGGTAATAAAAGAGCTTCAGGCTAACTATGGAATAAAAGAAAAGGAAGAAAAGGCAAAGTTTTCAGCTAAAATATTAGAGTCTTTAAAGAATGAATTCATAACAGAGGATTCAGAAATTTCTGAATCAGACCTAAAGAAGGCTTTATCTGCGGTTGAAGAAGAAGTTTTTCGCCAGAAAGTCTTAGAAGAAGGTATCAGGCCGGATAAACGCGGGCTTTCTGATATAAGAGAACTTAACAGTGAAGCCAGAGTGCTTCCCCGCACGCATGGAACCGGATTATTTAAAAGAGGCCAAACTCAAGCCTTAGCAATAACTACCTTGGGGACAAGCGGGGATGAGCAGTTTATCGAAGCCTTAGAAGGCAAAAAATCCAAACATTTCATGCTCCATTACAACTTCCCTCCTTTTAGTGTGGGGGAGGTAAAGTTTATGCGCGGCCCGTCCAGAAGAGATATCGGCCATGGTTCTTTAGCTGAAAAAGCTTTACTGCCTGTTGTTCCGTCTCGGGATGAGTTTCCTTACACAATTAGGATAGTATCTGAAATATTAGAATCAAATGGTTCATCGAGCATGGCTACTGTTTGCGCGTCGTCACTTTCGATGATGGATGCCGGAGTTCCTCTCAAAGATTCTGTAGCGGGAATCGCTATCGGGATGGTTACTGATGGAGATAATTATAAAATACTTACCGATATTGCGGGGATTGAAGATCATTGCGGCGACCTCGATTTTAAAGTAGCCGGCACCAGCAAAGGGATTACCGCAATGCAGGTAGATACAAAAACTGATGGCATAACTTTGGCGATGATTAAAGATGCCCTCGATAAAGCTAAAGAAGCGCGTCTTTTTATATTAGAGAATATGACTAAAAGTTTAGCCGAGCCGCGGGAAGATCTTTCAAAGTATGCTCCCAAAATTAAATCGATAGAAGTAGATCCGGATAAAGTCGGGATGGTAATCGGCCCGGGCGGCAAAAATATCAGAAAAATGAGCCGGGATTACAATGTAACCGTTGATATCGACGACGATAGAAATATGGTTTCGGTGGTAGCTGAGACCAACGAGGATTTAAAGAAAGCTATCACAGCAATAGAGAATATAGTCAGAGAGTTTGAAGTAGGCGATATCGTTGAAGGGAAAGTTGACAAAATCGTAGATTATGGGGCTTTCTGTGAACTTAGTCCGTCTAAATCCGGTCTCCTCCATGTTTCAGAAATTGCCGAAGGCTTTGTTAAGGATGTAAGAAAACACCTTAAAGAAGGCGATATAGTTAAAGTAAAAGTTATCGGAAAAGACAACTTTGGTAAATTAAAACTAAGCCTAAAACAAGCTAAATAAAAAGCCCTGTAAGCTTTTATCTTTAAAAGATTGATGAGCTGGCAGGGTTTTTATAATTATAATGACTAGACTTTCTTCTTTTTTAAAAAGCACTATCTTCTTTTTTAGTTTCCTTCTTATTTTTTTAAGCCTTATCTCCTACGTCCCTCAGGATATTTCAACCATTTCGACTCCCCGGCCGGATAAAATTTCTAACTTTATCGGAATAGCCGGCGCTTATATCGCTTTTGGTTTATTCTTTTTATTTGGCAAAGCTGCCTATTTTATCCCTTTTTATTTTTTCTTTTTGGGCTGGGCGGAGTTAGGATTCCTGCGTTTTCATGGTTTGGGTAAAAATAAAATTATAAATGTAATTGCTTTTTCTTTTTTCATTATTTTTTTATCGGCTTTTATCAGTTTGTTTTTTAACCAGGATACCCGGATTTTTAGTTCAGGAGGTATGCTGGGATTTTTATTAAGCGATTTTTTAAAAAAATACCTGGGTTTAACCGGTTCTTTTATTACAGTTTCTTTGATTATGGCGATTAATGCTATTTTGCTCTTTGGTTTCTTTTTTATGGATTTTTCTCGAATTCTAAAGAAGTTGTCTTTAAATTTAATAAATTTTCTCAAACAGGCATTTATAAAATTTAGCGAAAAAAGAAAAGAAAATCAAGAAAGAGCCAGGCAGGCTCAGCCTAAAATAAAGAATAGCAAACCGCAGATAAAGTTATACCAGCCTAAAAGTAAAGATGAAAAACCCGCATCCGGTTACCAGCCGCAAGGCTTCAGCCAGCGGAAAACTAAAGAGAAAGCTCCATCCGGCTCAAAGCCAGCCAGCCAGAAAGGCCAGGCCCCGGCTAAAGAAAGTTTTAATCCTTCTAACTATAAGCTTCCTCCTCTTAGCTTGCTTAAAGAGCCGCCTTCTTCTAACTATGCAGAGTCTAAAGGCAGCATTAAAGCCAATATAAAAAATTTAGAAAAAGCTTTGCTGGATTTTGGAATCGAAGCTGAAGTGGTAAGTGTGCAGAAGGGGCCGGTTGTGACTATGTATGAACTTTCGCCCCGGGCCGGCACCAAAATTCAGAAAATTTCTTCGCTTTCTGATGATATCGCTTTGGCGATGAAATCTTCGCGGGTAAGAATAGTAGCTCCTTTGCCTGGCAGAGGTACGGTAGGAATTGAGATTCCCAATTCTCATAAGCACCTGGTTCACTTGCGCGAAGTCCTTGAGGAAAAAAGCTTTATAAAGGAAAATTCAAAACTTACCTTAGCTGTCGGCAAAGATGTCTCCGGCAACCCGATAGTTGCTGATTTAGGGGATATGCCGCATCTTTTAATAGCCGGGGCAACTGGAGCGGGAAAAACAGTTTGTGTTAATTCTCTTATTTCCTCACTTCTTTATAAAGCCAGGCCGGATCAGTTGAAGTTTATTTTGGTTGATCCTAAGATGGTTGAACTGGCTCCTTTTTCCGGAATTCCTCATTTGATTCACCCGATAATCTCTGAGTCTAGGAAAGCTTTTGCCGCTTTGAATTGGGCGGTGGGGGAGATGGAGCAAAGATATAAAGTTTTAGCCAAAGAAGGAACAAGAAATATTGACGCTTACAATAGAAAGGCTTCCGAAAAGATGCCTTATATTGTAATTATTGTCGATGAGTTGGCTGATTTAATGACTGTTGCCCGGGAGAGTATTGAAACTGCTATCCAGCGTTTGGCTCAGCTTTCAAGAGCGGTAGGGATTCATCTTATTCTTGCCACCCAAAGGCCGTCGGTTGATGTTATAACCGGGGTAATTAAAGCTAACTTTCCTTCGCGGATATCGTTTAAGGTTTCATCCCGGGTTGATTCACGCACAGTTTTGGATTCGATGGGGGCAGAGAAGCTTCTTGGCAAGGGTGATTTTTTATTTTTACAACCGTCGGCGGCAAATCTTACCAGAGGCCAGGGGTGTTTTATCGATGACCAGGATATCGAAGAACTGGTTGATTTTTGCCGTAACCAAGGCGCTCCGGTTTATGAGCAATCGATAACCGAGGAAGAGAAAAAGCAGAAGATGAATTTAGGCACAGACGAGCTCTTTGATGACGCGGTGAGGCTGATTTTACAGACCGACCAGGCATCGGCGTCGCTTTTGCAAAGAAGGATGCGTATTGGTTATACCCGGGCTGCCCGGCTGCTTGATTTGATGGAACAAGAAGGAATAGTCGGGCCTTTTTGCGGGTCCAAGGCGCGGGACATTCTGGTTGAAAAAGAAAAATATTTAGCAGAAAAAGGATTAATATGATTAAAGACCTATGTAAAAAAATTAAAGACAAGAGAAAAGAAGCCGGCTACAGCATCGAAGATATTGTAAAAGAGACCAAACTCCATCCTTCGGTTATAAAAGATATCGAAAATTGCAACCTGGGAGCGATAACTCCGATTTATATAAAAGGCTTTATTAAAATTTATGCGTCGTTTTTAGGAATTGAGATAAAAGATGAGTTGGAGCAAATCAAAACAGGAGTTGATCCCAAGATAAAAAATCCCCGGCAAAGGAAACAACCGGGCCAAAATCTAATTGTTAAATTCTTTAAAATAATTTTTAAAACTTTGGCTAAAATCCCGCCCCGGGTAAGAAAAAATATACTACTCATCGGACTTAGCTTGATTATCCTTTGGCTTGGGTTTTTAGGGGTGAGGTTTTCTTTTAGAAAGGTTTTAGCTTTCTTTAGGAACCGGCCGAGGGCGGAAAAACAAGAGCCGGCTAAAAATCCGGCAGAAGAGCCGGCCGAAGAGGTTAAGAAGCCGGCTCAATCTGTAACCAGGCCAATCGGGCAATCCGGCCAGATATCTGCTTCTTTGACCTTGAAAAAGCCTTGCTATATGAAGGCTATCTCCGATGGAGAGGTTGTCTTTGAAGGGGTTTTAAACAAAGGCGAAGTCGAGACCTGGAAGGCTGATAAAGAATTAAAGTTTGAGATAAGAGATGGTTCAGCCGTATATCTAGAAGTTGATGGTGAATCGATTCCTAAACTTTCTTCGATACACAAACCGATAAAAATAATCATAGACTCTTCCGGAATTACCGTAAACAAGTAAAAAAATGGTACCGAAGGATAAAAGGATGAGGGACGAAAACATTTTTCGTCTTAGCAAAGCGGTCGTCCAACGTCTATCGTCCTTCGGAACGATGAGATAAATAAATATGGCTAAGAAAGTTTCTATAGTAACCTTGGGTTGTTTTCGTAATCGTTATGATTCAGAGGTGGCGGCAAAGAGGTTTTTGGATAAAAACAGCCGGTTACTGCCGGTTGATCAATTAAGCAGTAAAAATAAAGCTGATATCCTATTGATTAATACCTGCGGTTTTATCGACCCGGCTAAAATTGAATCGATTGAGGCAATAAAAGAGGCAAGAGAGCTGAAACGAAAAAAAAGGGTTAGAAAAATCTATGTATTTGGCTGCCTGGTGCAGAGGTTTGAGAAAGAATTGAAGAAACATTTTCCCGAAATCGATAAGTGGTGGGGCATCGAGGAGTTTTCAAGAGACTATAAAAATAAGTTGATTTCAAAAGAGCCGGTAGGGTTTCTAAAAATTTGTGAAGGCTGTATTAATAATTGCAGTTATTGCTCAATCCCTCTTATTAAAGGCCCTTTATTTAGCCGGCCGGCTCAAGAAGTTTTAACGGAAGCAAAAAAGTTAGATAAAGCCGGAGTAAAAGAGTTAAATATAATCGGCCAGGATATTACCGCTTGGGGTAAAGATTTAGGCAAAAAGAAAAATTTAACCGGTTTATTAAAGCAGGTAATTAAAGATACAAAAGAAATAGGATGGATTCGTTTAATCTATACTCATCCAAAACATATAACCGCATCCTTAATCGATCTGATAGCCAAGGAAAAAAGGATTTGTGACTATATTGATTTGCCGATTCAGCATATAAATAAGAGAATTTTAAAGTTAATGAATCGAAAAACCAGCCCCGAAGATATTATTTCTTTGATTAAAAAAATTAGAAAAAAAATACCTAATTGCGCAATCAGGACCTCGGTTATAGTTGGTTTTCCCGGAGAAACTGAATCGGAATTTAATCAATTGCTTGATTTTGTAAAAAAAATAAAATTTGAAAAGTTAGGTGTTTTCACTTATTCACAAGAAGAAGATACAAAGGCTGCCAAATTTACCGGCCAGATTCATCATATGACCAAGAAAAAGCGCAAGCGCAGGATCATGGAGGCGCAGCGAAAAATTGCGGCAGAAAATTTAGAAAGGTTTATTGGCCGAGAAATTACCGTTTTGGTTTTGGAAAAGAGAAAAGGGTTTTATATCGGAAGAAGCCAGTATGACGCTCCCGAGGTCGATGGAGTAGTTTTTATAAAAAGAAGAAAG
This sequence comes from Candidatus Omnitrophota bacterium, assembly GCA_021735405.1. Lineage (GTDB taxonomy): Bacteria > Omnitrophota > Gorgyraeia > Duberdicusellales > 4484-171 > PXAH01. Next base: position 7,220 of record JAIPHC010000040.1, read on the forward strand.
CTGAATGTAGGCAGTTTTGTTAAGGTTAAAGTTACCGACAGCCTCGAATATGATTTAGTAGCTAATTAGTGTTGTGTATTGCGTATTGAGTATCGAGTATTATATGAAATATTGTTTGAGTTTTTTTATTTATCTAGGTAAAATAAAAACACGATATGTATACGCTTTTTGCCAAAGGCAAAACATTCTCCAGATATAACCTAAGAGAATATAACGCATCCATATAATGTATTAGACTCACAAACGGTGATGAACTTTATGATGGCTATTTAATTTTGTAAGAAGAGATAATTAATCAATTACAAGATATGTATACGCTTTTTGCCAAAGGCAAAACATTCTCCGGATATAACCTAAGAGAATACAGCGTATCCATATAATGTATTAGACTCACGAATTACGATGAACTTTATAATGGCTGTTTTACTTTTGTAAGAAGAGTTAAATAATCAATTACAAGAATGTATGCGTTTTTTTGCCGAAGGCAAAACATTCTCCGGATATTACCTAAGAGAATATAACGCATCCATATAATGTATTAGACTCACAAACGGTGATGAACTTTATGATGGCTATTTAATTTTG
>JAIPHC010000001.1 GCA_021735405.1 Candidatus Omnitrophota bacterium
CTTTTTTTACTTTTTCCAGCAAAGACCTCTTTTTTTCATATTCTTTTTCTAAAGGCCTAAAAAAGCCATATTTTATGCAGCCAAAAGCCGAAGACCTGCATTTATAAAAAGGAACTTCGACCTTGTAAGCCAGCATTTTTTTAATATAGTTGTAAAAGCCGTCTTTTACAGTTAAAGGCCCGAGAAAAGAAAAAACAGCCTCATTCTTTTGAAAATCCGGAATAATTTGCAATGTTTCATCTATAATTCGTTTTAAATTACCGGAAAAAACCATTTTTAAGAAATTAGCCAAAGCTTGAGTACTTAAATTTAGATAACTATCTTCTTTTTTGATAGTTATTTCTTTAAAATAAGGAATATTTTTAAAAGAACCGTAGCGCTCTAACAACTGGGCTGAAACTGCAGATGATATTGTATACTGCTTAGCTAGCTGATCAATAATAGTTTTAATACCAAAATTAAATTCTTTTTGGTAAATTTTGCCCTCCTTGCCTTTTATCCCGGAATAACTGTTAAAATCGTCAATACTGATTACGATTTGATTTTCTTTAATACTGCTAAAGCCTTGAGAAAACATGCTTATTTTATGGGCCACGAATCCCGCAATTTTTTTTTCCATATTAAAAAAAATATCCAGGATTTCTTTGTAAAAACTATCTTGTATGTAAATTAATGATGAATTTAATTCTATTTTCTTAGTAAAAAGGCCCAAAGGCGCCTGGCTGTATTTTATGCCTTCTACCCGGTAATCTAAAACAATATTGTGCAAGCAATGCTGGTCCCATTCAAGAAATTTGTCTTCCAGGTATTTTTTGGCCGCATTAATGACCGCCGGAGTTAACCTCTTTTTTTTAGGAAAAACTATTTTTTCCCTAGCTTCTATTTCCTTGCCCAAACCAGCAGGCAATTCTATAAATATATCATTAAAAAAAAGAGAATGATTATTTTCAAATTCCGCTATCGATTGCTCTATTTTTTCAGAATAAAACCGCAGTTTTTCGATAAAATTTTTCTCATCCGGCAACACCAGCCCTTTTTCTTCTAAAAATTGTAAATTACCTTTTTTAAGCTTGGCGCACGAAAGAAAAACTTTATTTTTTTTAAAAGCGATCCCGCAAAAAGTTTTCATAATTATCTTTTAAAACCCACTGCTACTTTTTGAAAACGAAAATCTATATACCTAATCAATGACATTTTATCGCCCAGCTTCTGATCTATAAGTTTGCTCAAAATATCGATTTTCTCCTCTAATTCCTGCCGATTTAATATAATCTTAATCCGGCTTTGATAGTATTTTTGATTGGTTAGATAAAAATATATTGTTTTAGAAGAAGAAATGTTAATATCGCTTAATTCAAATTCATGTTCCCGATTAAGAGAATTAATTGTATCCAGCAAACCTTTATCTTCAATAATTTTTATCAATCTAAAAGCAGCCGCTAAATTTTGATTATAAATATTTTCTCCCTTAGTTAAATACCGGTCAGAAACCGCGTTGGTTATTATAGGAAAACCCTTCAGGTGGTTTTCGCTGCCCTGATTGACCACAACACCGTCTTGATCAACTAAATAAAATTTTTTCTGCCTCATCTGAGCAACCGCTTTTCTTTTATCGGCCTGAATTTCTATATTGTTAGGAAATTTTTTGAAAATTCTAATATTTTTATATCCGGGATACTGTTTTTCTAGATACAGCCGTAATTCGCCTAAGTCGAGATTAAAAATTAATTTACCTTTTATTTTTTTTGTTATACTATCTTTTAGTTTTAGGTTAGATTCCAAGCTTCGGGCATCAATTTTAAAAAAATCCGCCCGATAGATTTTATAACAAATACCCCCAAAAGATAATAAAAAAAATAAACTTAAAAAAACCCAAATAAAAAATTTAGCGGTAAATATTTTAGGAATATGCTTCTTTTTTTTCTTTTTTCTACCCATGATAAATCTCACCACAATTAGGCGCCTCTGCCCTCAGCAATGCGTTTTGTAAAAGAAGATGAATTAACTGACTGAAATCTATTCCGGAAGCTGAAGCTGAAAGCGGCAATAAACTATTAATTGTCAAACCGGGTATCGAATTAACCTCAAGGACATAAGGTATGCCATTTTTTATTTTTAAATCAACTCTTGAAAAATCGCGGCAGCCTAAAGCTTTATGAGCAGTTAAAGCTGTTTTCTTAACCCGTTCCGACAGCCCTTCTTCAAGCTTAGCCGGCACAACAAACTTAGAATTGCCCTTTATATACTTGTTTTGAAAATCAAAATAATCTCCCTTAGGAATAATCTCAACTATCGCCAATGGTTTCTCTCCCAAAATTCCAACAGTTAACTCTCTGCCTTGAACATAATCTTCTATAATAACCGTTTTGCTAAACTTTAAAGCCTGTTTAACAGCTCTTTTGATTTCTTCTTTATCGGATACGATTGAAACCCCAAAACTTGAGCCGGAAAAACGAGGCTTAACTACAACCGGATAATTCATATCCGGGCAATTATAGCCGTTATCAGAAAACAAACGGTAAAACGGAGTAATAATCCCGGCTTGTTTAAATCTTTCTTTAGCTGCTACTTTATCCATTGCCAAAACACTTGCCTCAGGGCCCGAGCCAGTATAAGCTATCGGGATTTCCTCTAAAATAGCCTGGATCTTTCCGTCTTCCCCGAAAGACCCATGCAAAGCGATAAAAGCTATATCGATTTCTGCTGCCTTAACTAAGCTTTTTACTTCTTGTTTATCTGAACTTTCTATTTTAATAAACTTTGTTTTAATATTTTTTGCCAATAAAGATTGAAAAACCTGTTCTCCGGAGAGCAAAGAGATGTCTCTTTCTTCCGAAACACCTCCAGCCAAAACTCCTACTTTTATATTTTTCAACTCCATCTTTGAATCTCTTCTTCTAAAACAATCCCTTTTTTGCGGTATACAATATCTTTGGTATTTTGGATTAGATAATCAGCGTCCTGAAAAGAACCTTTTCCTAAATTTACGATAAAATTGGCGTGCTTGTCAGAAATTTTTAGGCCCCCCCGGCGTTTTCCTTTTAAGCCAACCTGCTCAATCAAATTTCCAGCTGCTGCTTGGGAAGGATTTTTAAAAACCGACCCGCAGCTGGGTAAAGAAAAATCCTGTAAAGCAATCCTCTTTTGAATTATATTTTTAATCTTCTCCTTGCTTTTACTTTTATTTCCGGGAAAACTAAAGCTCGCCCCAACTACTATTCTACCAGAAAGGCTAGAATACCTGTAACCATAGTTAATCTCATCTTTTTTTATTTTATACAGTTTTCCTTTAAAATCCATAACTTCTACTTCTTTGAGATAATCAAAAATATTAGCTTGAAAAGACGAAGCCCCGCAGACAAGCATACCGCCGATGCTTGCAGGAATACCTGCCAGATTTTCCAAGCCGCCTAAACCCTCTTTAAGAGAGTATTTTATCAAAAAAGACAACAAAATTGAAGAACCAACTTCTAAGACATTGCCTTTTTTCCGCACCTGCCCAAACTTACCAACTAATTTTATAACCGGTTTTTTTATCAACCCGTCTTTAATCAATAAATTTGAGCCATTGCCTAAGATATAAGGCCGGGGTCCTGTTTCTTTTAGCAGCTTTGATAAATCAGAAACAGTACCAACCAGAAAGAAATAGTTTGCCTTTCCCCCTATTCCTAAGGTGGTCAATAAATCTAAATCAACATTTTTCTTTATTTTTATTCTCTCTGAAACCATCAATAATTTCTTCCAGCCTCTTATTTATGTCCCCTGCCCCCAGGCAAACAACCACATCTTCTTTTTGAATCATTTCCGGAATTTTTGATTTTAATTCTTCCTTGTTTATATAAATAACTGATTTAGCCCCCTGGTTGCGTATCGCTTTAACTAATTTTAGGCTGTTTATACCTTCTGAATAAGATTCGCCGGCTCGATAGATATCGGTTACCACCACCAAATCCGCCTGATTAAAAGACAGGGAAAATTGATCAAATAAAGATTTTACTCTTGAAGGCCTATGCGGCTGAAAAATAGCAAACAAACGTTTGCCGGAAAGCCTCCTGGCTGTTTCCAGAGTGGCTCTAATTTCAGTTGGATGATGGGCGTAATCATCGATAAAGGTTAAACCGAAAATTTCTTTTTTTATTTGAAAACGCCTTTTGGTGCCTCTAAAATCTACTAAATAATTTTTTATTTTTTCTAAATCCTCCCCTAAATAATCAAAAACAGCAAAAACCGCCAACAGATTATAACAATTATGCTTACCTAAAAGAGGGCTTTTTACTTTAAATAATAATTTGTCCTCTTTATATAAATCAAAATAGGTAAATGCCTTTAAATCTTTGTCTTTTGCTGAACCGGCTTTTTGATGCATATCTATATTTTTTGCCTTCAGGTAACAATTATTACCCAATCCAAAAGATACCCCTCCTAATTTATTTACTATTTTTCGAACCTGATTATCATCGCTATTTCCAAAAACTTTTCTTTCAGTTTTTTCTGCAAAATCCTGAAAAGATTTTTTTAAATTTTTAAAACTTTTATAATAGCCCAGATGTTCTTTATCGATATTGGTAATAAGAGAAAAATAGGGGCGGTAATAAAGAAACGTTCCGTCACTTTCGTCTGTCTCCACAATTGAAAAACCTTCTCCCTCAAAAGCAGGCAAAGAACCGTCTACGGGAACCCCTCCGATAAAAACAGTGGGGTTATAACCTGCCTTTTTAAAAAGATAGCTTAATAAAGAAACTACCGTGGTCTTGCCATGGCTTCCGGCAACCGCAATCATTTTTGTATTTTTACATAAATAAGCCAAAAGCTCCCCTCTTTTTATTATCCGTATTTTTCTTCTTTCTGCTTCTTTTAATTCGCTGTTATCTAAACCAATTGCGGAAGAATAACAAAGTAAATCTATACTCTCATCAATATTGGCCCTTTTATGGCCCAAATAAACCTTAATACCTCTTTTTTCTAACATTGCGGTTTTAGAGGTTTTTTTAATATCAGAGCCTTGAACCAAAAAACCTTTATCTTGGAGCAAAAAAGCTAATCCGCTCATTCCGGCGCCGCCGACACCAATTAAATGAACTTTATTTACTTTAGGTAAAATTCTTTCCATTTTTCCTCAAAATTACTCAAATTGTTAAGATGGTAATAAGTTTTGGAAAGGGCTTTTTCCACATCGGATTCATTTTTTAAATTCCATAAAAATTGGGAAAAACGATGCTTATGATACCTCTTAACGATAAAATTTATCATAGAAAAAGATTGTAAGTAAAAAATATTCACCTCGGAGACAGTTTTATCTTTTAAATCAAACGTTTTTAAATTCATTATCTTTTCAAAGGGTATAAAATTATTATTTTTTACCCTTTCCTGAATTTGATATAAAAAATCATGGTACTCGGATCCGGCAAAATTTGCCTCTATATACAAAGCCATTCCTTCATCAAGCCAAAGAGGCAAACTTCCTCTCTCTATGTATTCACGAAAAATAATATGAGTAAGTTCGTGAGCTAAAATTGCTATAAAATCTTTTTGGCTGGGATAAGTGTAAATAGTTTTTGTTTGATAGTCTACACAGGCAGCCGACCAGTCCGGACAATAAAAATTTCTAAGATATTCCTCCTTATCTTTGGCTATAAAAATTTTAGCCCGGTTATCCCAAAGCCAAAGCTTATCCCTGACTAAATGGAATTCTTGAGTAATTTTTTTATAAAAATGCTCACTTTTTTCCTTAATCTTTCGCGCATAGGCCCTGTCTACCCCTTCTTGATAATTTATGATAAAATGGCTGCTTCGGAGCTGGTAAAAACTTTCATCGCCTTGGCGAAGATTTTGAGATTTTGCCAAAAACGACTGGGGTAAAAAAAATAAATTAAATAATACTATTAAAAGAAAAATCTTCATAACTTACTCCAATTTTTATTTTTTTAAGATTATTTTTTATTTCCTCCCGGGTGCTATTGTCCCAGATTATCTTGTTTAGGCAAATCTCAAATTTTTCGAAATTAAAATCATCTTGGTTGAAAACAAATGCCGCTTTATTATTTCCTAAATACCTTGCATTTATTCTTTGATGCCCGAAAGCCCCTGGGTGGGGAATTAAAATTGCCGGAATATTATAAAAAGAAATTTCCGCTAAAGTCAACGCTCCGGCTCTGGATACGATACCATCTGCAATATTGTAAAAAGTGGACATATCCGGACAAAAATCTTTGATAATCTTATTATTATCTACCAGTTTATAAGAATTAGCTAAATGGGAGTAATTATTTTTTCCAGTAATATGGACTATCTGATATAAATTATCTTTATTCCTTTTTACAAAATTAAAAAAATTGCTATTTATAAAAGCAGACCCCTGGCTGCCTCCAAAACATAAAACAACCGGCCTTTGATCAAAGTTTAAGCCTTTTTTTAACTTTTCTTTGGATTTTTTCACTATATTTTTACCTAAAGGAATTCCAATTACCTTATAATTTTTTGCTTTATCCAAAGAGCAAATACCTCTTAATATATCCTTTACAAAACAAGAAAGAAGCCTGTTGGCTCTGCCCATTTTAAGATTGGGTTCATAAATAGAGGTTTTCCTGCCAAAAATAAAACTAAATAAAACTAAAAAAAAGCTGCTTCTACCTCCAAACCCGATAACCCGGCCGGGCCGGATTTTTATAATAAGATAAACAGCTTCAAAACAGCGCCAAATTGATTCATTTAAAAAATTACGAAATTTATAGGTTGAGCCAAATGCAGAATAACCTTTACTTTGAATATAAGCTTTAAAAAACCGCGAATTATTAAAAAAAATAACACTATCTTTTCTTGAACGCTTATCTCTTATTTTTTCAGCAATAGCCAAAGCTGGATAAACATGCCCGGCGCTTTTTTCAGATACCAATAATATTTTCATTTTTGTTGAAGTTAAATATAACTAGATCGAGCAGCCTTTTTAGATGCATTAAAAAACAACCCCAAAAGCAAATAATGAACCACCAAATTAGTCCCGCCATAACTAACCAAAGGAAGCGGCATACCTTTAGTCGGCAACAAGCCGCAAGTAACCCCTATATTAATAAATACTTCAAGAAAAAAGATAAGAGCGCTTCCAAAAATTATTCCTTTTCTAAACTTGTCATCGATAACTTGAGAGATTTTAAACATTTTATGGATTATTATAAAAAACATAAACAAAATTCCCAGAGTTGCAGCAAGCCCCAGTTCCTCGGCAATAATCGAAAATATAAAATCTGTGTGGGCGGCGGGCAAAAAAAACAATTTTTGGCTCCCTTGGCCTAATCCCACCCCGAATAATCCTCCCCGGCCATAAGCTAACTGAGATTGAATTATTTGAAACCCCGCGCCTTGAGCATCGGCAAAAGGGTTAAAATAAGCAGCAATCCTTCTCATCCGATAAGGGTATAGGCCTATCAGAAAAAAGAAACTTATCAAACAGCCAAATATAATTACCGCTAAATGTTTTATTTTTGCTCCGGAAAAATAGACAAAAAGCAAAAACCAGCCAATCCAAAAAACCGCGCTTCCTAAATCAGGCTGAATTAATAAAAGTAAACAAATCAAGACTAGAATTATCCCCAGGGGAAGAAAACCATAGTAAAGATTTTTTAGGAATATTTTTTTTCTACTGCAATAATCAGCGCAATATATAAGAAAGAATATTTTTAATAATTCTGACGGCTGAAAGCTAAAACCGCCCAACTCAATCCATCTCCTCGCTCCTCCAGATTTTTGGCCGAAAAAAGGAAGTATGGCTAAAACCACAAGTAAGGCAAAAAGAGCCTTTTTGCTTTGCTGTCTTACAAAATCTAAATCTACAAAAAGAGACCCATAAAACAAAAAAAGGGCAATGATAAAAAACAAAATCTGCTTTTTGAAAAAATAGGCCGGATCTCCTTTGTATTTTAATGCATAAAAGCTGGATGATTCATAGACAAACAGTAAACCAATAAGAGTCAAGCTAAAAACCAAAAAAAATATAACTCTCCTTTCTTTTCGCAATGATTCCGGAGAATTAGAACCGGCGGCAAAGCCTTTGAAACCGCTGATTTTTGCTCTGAAAAAAGTTTTAAATTTACCCCGCATAAAAATAATAAGATTCTATCAACATACTTTACCTACCAACTCAATAAATTTTTGGCCTCTTTTCTTATAGTTAGCAAACATATCAAAACTAGAACACATCGGCGAAAAAAGAACCACATCCCCGGCTGCAGCTTCCCGGGACGAAAATGACACCGCATCTTCTAATGAATCGAATTTTTGGCACTTAATTTTATTATCCAACTCATTTTTAATTTTATCAGCTGCCTGGCCGATAAGATTTATCTTTTTTATCTTCCTCGCATAATTTTCCAGCGAAGAATACGAGAAGCCTTTATCTTTTCCGCCGGCAATCAGAATAATTGGAGACTGCATCGATTTAATTGCAAAACAAGTCGATGCAGGATTGGTGGATTTAGAATCATTTATAAATTTTATTTGATCAATTACTTTCACCAATTGCTGCCGATGTGGTAGCTTCCGGCATTTGGAAAAAAGAGATAAACAATCTGTTTTGGTGAATCCAAAAATTTTTCCAATCCTGTAGGCGGCTGATAAATTTTCGTTAGGAAATTCATCGTTAAAATGTATTATTTTCGAATGTATCTGTGAAGAAAAAATCTTAAAAAGATTGTCTTTTTTGTTAATAATAGCCCAATCGTCCTTTTGCTGATTCCGGAAAATTTTCATTTTTGTTTTTAGGTAATTATCGAAACTTTTATGCCGGTCTAGATGGTCAGGCTTGATATTAAGCAAAACAGCAATGTAAGGCCTGAATTTTATAACCGCCTCCAGCTGAAATGAGCTTACTTCTAGGACTATTAAATCTCCTTTTTCGGTATTTAAAACAAATTCGGAAAAAGGGCGCCCGATATTTCCGCCTAGATAGACATTTTTGTTTTTTTTCTTAAGTAACCGATAAGTTAAATAAGCCGTGCTCGTTTTTCCGTTTGTGCCGGTAATAGCAATAATTTTTGCTTCAGTAAAATAAGAAATAAATTCTAATTCCCCGCAATAGGCCAGGTGGTTTTTTAGCACGATTTTAAATAGCTGTGAATTAAAAAAATCTATACCCGGACTCAAAACAATTAAATCCGCATCACCGACAAAACCTTCCGAATGACCGCCAAACTCAAAATCGGCTCCTTTTAGTTGAAAATCTTTAATCAATTGAAAAGAAAAACAGTTTCTTTCCCTTATTTCTGTTATTTTAACCTTTTTGCCTAAAGACAAAAGCATCCTTGTTAAAGCAATACCGGTTTTGCCCCATCCTGCCACACAAATTGTCTTCATATTTTTGATATCCATTAACGCAATTTCAAGGTAAGTAACGCCAGAAAGGCACAAATTATGGTAATAATCCAAAAACGAACGATTATCTTTGGTTCAGGCCAGCCTTTAATTTGGAAATGATGATGAATCGGAGCGGCTTTAAATATTTTTTTCTTCCGTAACCTTACAGAAAAAATTTGTAAAATTACACTTAATGCTTCGACCACAAACAATCCCCCGCTTAGAAAAAGAATAAACTCCTTTTTGATTATCAAAGCAACCGCCCCGATAACGCCGCCCAAGGCTAAGGCGCCTATATCACCCATAAAAACCTGAGCCGGATAAGAATTAAACCAGAGAAAAGCTAACCCGGCGCCCACCAGGCTAATAGTTATAACCATTAGTTCTCCTGCGCCTTTTATATAGGGGATAAAAAGATAATCGGCAAAATTTATATGGCCGGCCAGATAAGCCAATAATGAAAATATTAACGCATTAATTATCAAACCGCCTATAGCTAACCCGTCTAAACCATCGGTAAAATTAACCGCGTTAGAAGTAGCTGCTATTAGAAGCGCTGCCCAAAATATATAAAAATATCCTATATTTAAAACAAAATTTTTAAAAAAAGGCAGGCTCCAGGCAGGCTCTATGTCTTTATGCAAAAATATAAAAACACCTAAGATTAGCCCAACTATACTTTGCCAAAACAATTTTTGAACCCGTTTTAGCCCTTTACCCTTCTTGATTTTTAAAAGGTCATCAACTAAACCTAAAACAGCTAAAGCCACCATAGTAAATAATACCGCCCAGACTAAAAGATTATCTAACCGCGCCCAAAGCAAACTAGAAAGAAATATCGCAAAAATAATAAGAGCGCCTCCCATAGTAGGAGTACCTTTTTTATCTTTATGCAGAGCTTCAAGGCGAAGGTGGCCGTACATATCTATATTTTCTCTAATTTGTAATTTATGCAACTTCTTTATAAGAGGGCGCCAGAAACAAAAAACCAAGAAAAAAGAGGTAAAAAAAGCGCATCCGGCGCGGAAAGTGATATACTTTGTAACATTAAAAATGAAAAAATGTTTAGATAATGGGTATAATAGATGGTAAAGCATAATCTTTTTAAATCCGAAATTTGAATATCGAAACTCGAAATTTTAATGTTTAAATTCTCAAAGCATTTTCTATTTCTACCATTCGGATTTTGGTGATTTGAAAATTGTTTCGGATTTCGAATTTCGTGCTTCGAATTTACTATTTTATTATATTGTACCAAAAACTGATAATTATTATAGATATTTAACTACTTCCTCCAGCTGCATTTTCCGTGAACCTTTCAAGAAAATCAAACATTTTCTATTCTTCAGCTTTCTCCGCAAAAAAAGCGCAATTTTTTTATGAGAAGAAAAATGGAATGCATTTCGATAGTTTATTTTTTTCAATTGCTCATTTATTATTTTAGCATAAATACCGTAGGTAAGACAATATTGACAATTAGTTTTAATAATTTGAGAAGCTAAATTACGGTGATAATAAGCTGACTTTGCCCCCAGCTCAAGCATATCTGCTGCAATAACCACCTTCGGCAGCTTAAAATGCCGCAATACCTCCAAAGCCTGCCGAAAAGAATAGGGATTAGCGTTATAGGCATCATTTAAAATATAATAATTACCTCTTATTTTTTTCTCCATCCGCATCGGAGGAAATTTTTTAAAAGAATTCATTCGTAAAATAATATCTCGATAAGAAAAACCTAAAAGATGAGCGGCTAATACGGCCGCTAAATAATTGTCAACAAAACCTTCAAAACGAAGCGGTATAACTAACTCGTATTTATCTAATATTTTAAAATAAACCTTATTGTCTTGCCGTTTGCGAAATCGATAATAAAGATTGTTTTTTTTGTTCTTACCAAACCAAAATGTTTTATTTTTCAATTTAACCTTAGAAAGAGAAGAATCTCTGCCGTTTAAAACAGCTTTGGTTTTCCGGTTTTGCCTGAAAAGAGAAAGCTTTTCTTCTTTTATTTTTCCCATATTGCCTAAGCCTTCTAAATGGGTAGGTTTTATAGATGTAACAATGCCCAAATCAGGTTGGATCAATCCCGCTAAACTTTTAATCTCGCCCTTGCGGTTTGTGCCGAGTTCACAAATAACCAAATCATGGCCATGATATGAAAAAAAAGTTTTTGCGACTCCTAAAATATTATTTTCAGTAGCTTTACTTTTGAGAACTTTTTTATATGGCTTAAGAATAAAACTAAGCATTTCTTTGGTGGTCGTTTTCCCCAAAGAACCGGTTATACCCACCACCGTTGCTTTTTTATATTTTTTACGCAAAAATACAATTATATCTCTTAAAGCCTGATAACTGTCTTCAACGATAAACTGAGGAATCTTTGGGTTAGTTTTAATATATCTGGTAGATATTATCATAGCCGCGCCTTTCTTGGCGGCGCTATCGATAAAATCATGACCGTCTTTATGCTTTCCGGCTAAAGCAATATAAGCGTCTCCTTTCTTGAGAGTACGGGAATCCAGAGAAAATCCTTTAATTTTTTTAAAATAATAAAGATTATAAATCTTATAAGGCTTTATGACTTTCTCGATTATTTTAAAATTAGATATATTCATGCTAACTGGTTCTATTTTTTAAAATTTGCTTCACTACTGCTGAATCTTTGAAGGCAATTTTCTTATTTTTAAATATCTGGTAACCTTCATGCCCTTTGCCGGCAATCAAAAGACAGGCCTTTACACCGGCTTCTTTTTTTCTTTTATAGATACAAATCCCTTTTTCTATGGCTTCATGCCTATCGATTATAATTTTAAACCGGTTGTTTAAAAAACCTCTTTTGACCTGCCGGCAGATAGCTAAAGGGCCTTCTCCTCTTGGGTTATCTGAGGTAATAATAGTAAAATCGGCTAACCGGGAGGAAATCCTTCCCATAATTTTTCTTTTCCCTTTATCCCGCTGGCCGCCGCAGCCAAAAATAGAAATTACCTCTTTATACCCTAACGTTTTTAGCAAAGAAAGTATATTTTTAAGCCCTTGCGGAGTATGGGCATAATCTATAAATATGTCTTGAGCGGCTTCCTGGAAACGTCCTTCGGCGCTTCTTAAAGATGGGGCCAACTTAACCAACCGCGAAAGAGGAAAATCTAAAGAATGCGCGCCAGCCAAAGCGGCTAAAACATTTAAGACATTATGGAAACCGGCTAATCTCATAGACAAAGAGAAAACCTTACCTTGCCATACCAAATCAAACTTTGTGCTGCTGTTAGAGATTACAACATTTTTTGCCTGATAATCCGACCTGTTTTTTATTCCGTAGGATATTTTTTTATCCAAGCTGGATAACAACTTTTTACCATAAGGGCAATCATTATTGATAATCGAACAGCTTTTATTGTTTTGGAGAAAAAAACTTTTTTTTGTTTTAAAATAAGAGGCCATAGTTTTATGATAATCAAGATGGTCCCGGCTTAAATTAGTAAAAATAGTCCTGGAAAATCTTAACCCTTTTACCCTTTTTTGAGCAATCCCGTGGGAAGAAACTTCCATCACCAGATAATTAATGCCTTTTTGGCTGATTTTTTTAATCATTTTATGAAGGGTAAGGAAATCAACGGTTGTATGAGCCACTTTATACCGGGATGAATTAAAAAAATAACCGATTGTCCCAAAAAATGCAGCCTTTTGGCCTAATTTTTTAAGAAGTTGATAGAAAAAATAAGCGGTAGAAGTTTTACCGTTGGTGCCGGTAATCCCGATTATCTTGAGTTTAGAATCCGGTTTATAAAATTTTTTAACTGCCCGGTAAAAGTGGTTTTTTATCCCGCTTCGATAGACAATCGGTTTCTTAAGATTCAATTTATCAATATAGTATTTACTTTTTATATCAGCCGCATAAGCGGCTACATTTGTTTCTACCTTTTTTAAAACAGAAAATATATCAAAATTGGGCCTCTCAATTATAAAAAACAGGCTGCCCTTGCTAACAGCCCTGGAATCATCGGCAATATCGGATACCTCTAATTCCCTAACCGCAGGATCTTTAACTAAACCAAAAATATTTTTTATTTGCATATTATTCAAAAACCCGATAATTAATAATTTTTTCAGCAATTTGCCTAAATAAAGGAGCAGCTACCACTCCGCCAAAATGCGATTTTTTCGGTTCATCAATAGTTACCCCTATTACAATCGGTTTCTTTGCGCTGCTAATAAAACCGACAAAATTAGCCCTATATCTGTTAGGAGAATACCTGCCTGCTTTATTGTCGAATTTTTGAGCTGTTCCGGTTTTTCCCCCAATCATTTCGCCATTAATCTTTGCCCTTTTCCCGGTTCCCTGGTTAACTACTTCAATTAAGATTTTTTTAGCTTTATCAGCCGTTGCTCGGGAAAGAATATTTTTTTTAGAAAAATCTAATTTTCTACAAATTCCCTTCGAACATAATTCTTTACCCAAGTGAGGGGTTACCAAGTCGCCTCCATTGGCAATAACGGCAAAAGCTCTGGCTAACTGCAATAGATTCACCCCGATTCCCTGGCCGATAGGAATTATATACCTTGACGTCTTTGACCATTTCTCAGGGCCTAAAAGCCTTCCCGGAGTCTCACCGGGAAAGTCTATGCCGGTTTTTTGGCCAAAGCCCATTTTTTTTATATATCGATATATTTTTTTATAACCGATTGCTGTAGCTATCTTAGCTACCCCGATATTACTCGACTTATAAAAAACCTCTTTAAAAGAAAGCTTTCCGTAAGGACGCCAATCATTAAGCACGGTTCCCGGAATCTTAAAATTCCCTTCTTCACAATCTATCTTATCAAAGTTTTTATTTTCTCCAATAGCCGCAACTAGTGTTATAGCTTTAAAAACCGAACCGGGTTCAAACATATCTACAACCGCGCCGTTTTTCTGCCAAAAAAAGTTTTCATTTTTACTGCCGGGGCTGATAGAGTTTACTAAAGCTAATATTTCGCCGGATTCGGCATCCATTACAACTACTGCGCCTTTCTTAGCCCTATATTCTTTAATCGTTTCCTCAAGGTACCTTTTAGCCCAATACTGAATTCTGGTATCTAAAGTAACAATTAAATCAGCGCCTTTTCCCAGCTCAATTAAAGAAGGTGTTAAGATTAAATTATTCGAAAATGAATCATTTAATACTTTAGCCTTGCCTTTTTTTCCCCGCAGATACTGATCATAATAAAGCTCGATTCCCTCTAAGCCATTATTATCTATATCTACAATCCCGAGAATAGAAGAAAATAAAGGCCTTTCGGGATAGAACCTTTGGTTTTCCCTTATAAATCCCACCCCTATCAGGTTCAATTTTTCCAGATCTTTTTTTTCCCGCCAATTTATTTTGCGTTTTACCCAGACAAAACGGCGGTTTTTTTTATTCAGTTTAACAATTAATTTTTTTTCTGGTATGTTTAACTTTCCTGAAAGAATCCGAGCATATTTTTCCTTATTGTCAATTAAAAAAGGGTCGGCAAAAACCGAATAAAAATAAATACTTTTAGCAAGAATATCTTTATGGCGGTCAATAATTTGGCCTCTTTTGCCCCGCATCTTAAAAAGGCCATAATGTTGTTTCTTGGCGAGCTGCTTAAAAAAATCCTGGCGATAGGTTTGAAGATAGATAATTTTCCCAAAAAGAGTTAGAAATAATAAAATAAACGATAAATATATTAGATTAAATCGAGAAAAACTTTTTTTGTTCACTTGCCTTTAGACTCGTTAAAGAAACGGGTTATTTATCGCTCTTTTGCAAAAACATCGGCGATTGAAGCAGAAGGCCTGATGCGCCCTAAGAATGACTTCTTCGAAACGGAATTAGCTTTCATACGCTCCCGAGGTTTAAACACCAGAAGTTTTTCCTTTCCCGGCGAAGAAAAATCCTGGGCCGAAACCCAATTGCTTACGCAGGATAAGGAAACTTTTTTTAAATAGCCATGCATCAGATAATCTTTTTTGGCAGCTAATTCTTGATAATCATTGTAGTTCTTTTGTAAGTTGAAAGCGGCCGCATAGATTTGAATTTTTTGGTGAAGATATAAAGAAAGAAAAACAAATACCGTAAAAACCAACAATAATGGTGATATTTTTTTCATTTTAGGCAATCTTTTCTGCTATTCTTAATTTTGCGGACCGTGAAGCCGGATTGATCTTTTTTTCGGCTTGGGACGGCCTTTTTGGTTTTTTAGTGATAATCTTTAATAACTTTTGCGCAGCAAAATCCTTAAATGTATGTTTAACAATCCTGTCTTCTAAGGAATGAAACGAAATAACGGCAATTCTGCCCCCTTTTTTTAACAAATTAACCGCTTTGGGGAGAGCGATTTTAAGCGATTCTAATTCTCGGTTGACAGCAATTCGCAAGGCCTGAAAAATACGGGTTGCCGGATGAATTCTGCCAAAACGTGCTTTAGGAGGCACGCTTTGTTCAATAATTTTTGCTAATTGAGTAGTTGTAGAAATCGGGCTGTTTTTTCGTTGGGTTATTACTGCATGAGCTATTCGCCTTGAATAACGCTCTTCTCCAAATTTTTTAAATATATTAAACAATTCTTGTTCGCTCAAATTATTTATTAAATCAAAAGCAGTAAGAAGGTTATCGTTATTTATCCTCATATCCAAAGCTGCTTCAGCCAAAAAACTAAAACCTCTTTGGGGATTAGTTAACTGATAGGTAGATATCCCCAAATCAAAAAAGAAAATATCAGCTTTTTTGATATCAAATTCACCGCAGACAGCATCTAAATTGATAAAATCTTCCTGGAGCAAAACAAACCTGCCTTCAAACGGTTTAAGTTTCCAATAAGTTTCTTTTAAAGACTGGCTGTCTTTGTCGATGCCGACATAGAAAATATTTTTTCCGCCTGCCTCGATCATTTTGTACGCGTGTGAACCCAGCCCCGCTGTGCAATCCAGAACAACTTTGCGGCCGGAAAGCTGTAAACCATCAAGAACCTCCCTCCACATAACTGGATAATGATAAATTTTTGTCATCTTATCTAAAGGTTTGGCAATAAACATAAATTACAGCCATCCGATTTTTTTTCTAATTTGCTTGCTGCTTAATGAGGTCAAATCTAATTCTTTCGTCCTGCCGTCACAAATGGAAAATCCTGAAAGATGCACTATTGAAGAACCTACAAGCACTTTTTGATTTCCTTGGTTTTTTGAATGCTTACTTCTTTTTTTACTATCACTTCTACTCATATAACCTCCTTTTTTAGGCGAGTAGCTCATTATATCTGGAAAAGGTCTTCAGCCATCTTTTCAAAATTATTTTTATTTTTTAGATAAAATTGATCCCATCTTTCTTTATCCCAGATTTCAATTCTATTGCCCACTCCGGTAATAATTATTTCTTTTTTAATACTTGCGAATTTTTTTAAATTTTGAGGAAGCATGATTCTGCCCTGAGGAGCTATTTCTATTTCGGAAGCCCCGCTAAAAAAAATACGATTGAAAAAACGCGGTTTTTGATTTGTGAAAGAAAGGGATTGCAGTTTTTCTTCCAATTTTTTCCATACCTCTTTCGAATAAAGAAAAAGGCAACCGTCAAGCCCCCGGGTAATATAAAAATAAAAATTTT
Source organism: Candidatus Omnitrophota bacterium (assembly GCA_021735405.1). Taxonomy (GTDB): domain Bacteria; phylum Omnitrophota; class Gorgyraeia; order Duberdicusellales; family 4484-171; genus PXAH01. The sequence goes on from JAIPHC010000001.1 coordinate 16,947, forward strand.
CTTCTTCTTTTATTTTTTCTCTAAATTTAGCAGGAAGGATGAATCTATCTTTCTTATCTAAGGTATGTAAATATTGGCCGTACCACATTTGATTACCTCAACAACATATTATTGCGGCAAGTTTTATTCCACTTTGTTCCACTTCATGCCACAAAGGTAATATATCTCCAATAAACGCGGCTGTCAAGGTATAAAGAGAAATAAATTCTTTTAACACAAGGGGTTGTGTAAACTAAACGGCGGGAATACTATATTTTGAGGTGATAGTTTCAATATCTTTTTTAATATATTTAGCCAATTTGTCTTTTGATTGAAATTCTATTTCGTCTCTTATTCTTTTTAAAAAAACTACTTCGACAATATCATCTAAAATATTTCCGGAAAAATTTATTAAATGCACTTCGAAATCTTTGTTATTTATGTTCACGGCTGAAAGAAAGTCTTTTTTACCCACCTTGCTATAAGCAGCATAAACACCCTGAGGCGGCAAGATATAATCGAATGTATCCAGGTTGGCTGTGGGAAAACCGAGCTCTTTTCCGACCCCCTTGCCTCTTTTAACCTTTCCTTTTAAAGTATAATCTCTGCCGAGAAATTTTTTTATTTTCTTAACTTCAGCCATCCTTATTAATTCTTTTACCAAAGAACTGCTGACGATGCGGCCTTCAAATATTTTTTTTTCTACGGCTTCAAGATCAAATCCATAATTACCAGAAATTTGCCTTAGTTGTTTCACTCCGGCCTTAGCTTTAATACCGAAGCGAAAATCGTCGCCTACAATCAATTTATCTATCTTAAAGTATTTACTTATATATGACAAAAAATCATCGGGAGAGAATTGGAGCAGCTCCGTCTCTGTCTCTAAAAGCCAGAGGTAATTTATACCCAAAGATTCAATCAAAGAAGCTTTTTGTTTATAATCGGTAATATAGCCGTCAAAATCTTTTTCCGGATATAAAATCTTTTCGGGAGGGGTATCAAAACTAATCACCAAGGAAGGCTTGCCTTTTTTTTCTGCTTCGTTCTTGATTTTTTTTAAAATATATTGATGCCCCCGGTGGACTCCATCAAATACGCCAATAGTTGCAACACAATTCTTTAATCTGTTAGAAGGTGACTTTTTGTAAATGAGTTTCATCAATACTCTCGGGTTTTATCGAACTATTTAAGTTAAAAGGGCCTACTTTTTCCCTTACAATTTTAGTCACATGAGCGCCGCAGCCTAGTTTTTCTCCAATATCTTCGGCTAATCTTCTAATATAGGTACCCTTTGAACAATAAACATGAAAATACACATAAGGCCGCTTTATATTTTCTAAACTGCAATTATATATACTGATCTTTCTCGGCTTACGCTCAATGACAACTCCTTTTCTGGCCAGCTTATATAAACGCTGGCCCTTTTTTCTTAACGCGCTTACCATAGGCGGGATCTGTTCAGTCGCGCCTTGAAAGCTTTCAACGGCTTCTTTTATCTCTTGATCCGATATATCCCGATACTCATTTCGTTCTAAAATTTCGCCTTCTGAATCTCCTGTATGAGTAACTTCGCCTAACTTTAAAATCCCGGAATAACCTTTATCAAAATCTGCGAATTTTGTAAACTTTTTTGTGTAACTGCCCACCAAAAGAACTAAAAGGCCTTCGGCTAAAGGATCCAGAGTGCCCGCATGCCCGATTTTGCGAATGCTTAACCTTTTTCTGGCTATATCAACAACGTCATGCGAGGTGATCCCGATGGGTTTATCGACCAGTAAAATCCCTTCTTTTCCGGAATTTATTTTTCCTTTACTTCTTTCCATTTATCTGCCTTTGAATAAAAAGAATTACCTTTTTTTCGGACTCTTTTAAATTTTTTTCTAAAGTCGTGCCGCTAGCCCGTTGATGGCCTCCTCCTCCGAAAAATTTTGCAATCTTATTTACATCCACACGGGAAGAAGAACGAAAATTAATTCTGGTTTTATTCTTATTAATTTTTTTAAAAAGAATAAAAACTTCAGGTTTTTTTAAAAGCCTCATTATCGAAAAAATTATTTCGGTAAGATCGTAATTTTTTTCCTGCCATCGGGATATCGTAATCCAGCATATTTTCTCTTTAAGGCAAAATTTTAATTTTGATATGCACTTGCCGATAAATTTAATATCATCAGGCACACACAAACTATGAATTTTTTTATAAACCAAATCAGGACGAATACCATAACCCATCAGCTCTGCTACTATTTTATGAGTATTACAACTTGTATTTGCATAAGTAAAGCTGCCGCTATCGGTAAAAATTCCGGTATATAAGCATAAAGCTATGTCTTTATCTAAAACTTTTAGCCTTTTTACCAAATAATAAATCATCTCCGAAGCAGAACTCATTTCCGCTTCAACCCAATTCATGTCTCCAAAATAAGTATTGCTTATATGATGGTCAATATTTACAACTTTAGCGGCAGCGCTTAGTTTATTTTCTATCCTGCCGGCCCGGGAAGAATCTGAACAATCAAGAACAAAAGCTACATCAAACTTATCTTTTTTAAAGTTATTCTTAATAGACTTATGGCTTGGTAAAAATTTATAAATCTCCGGAGTCGGGTCATTATTATAAATTACGGCTTTTTTATTTAATTTTTTTAATAAAAGATATAAAGCTAATTCGGAACCTAAAGCATCCCCTTCCAAATTCATGTGAGCTGTTATAAAAAAACTATTGTTTTTTTTAATTAAATCGGCTATTTTGGCAATCTTATTTATCTTTATCTTCTTCATCTTTTAATTCCTCTATCTTTTGATAAATATCTAAACTATACTTAATAGACTTATCTAAACGAAACACTAAATCAGGCGTTTTTTTCAACCTTACTTTTTTTGCTAAAAGAGTTTTAATAAACCCTTTCATCTCATCTAATATCTTTTTTACTTTTTGCTGCTTGTTCTGATCGAGTAAACTGAAATAGACTTTTGCCTCTTCTAAATCCGAACTGGTATCTACCTTGGTTAAGGTAATTAAGCCTATATTCGGATCATCTATCTCCTGCTGAATTATTTTCATTAACTGCCTGCGTATCTCGGCATTTATTTTCTCAAGCCGTATCGACATCCCCACCTCTCAGTTTCTAAAAAGTAAAGGTGAATTATAACCTAAACTGTAAAAATTATCAAATTTTACTGCTTTTTATCTTTTTAGGCTTTGTTTATTTTGAATTACCTCTTTTGCTTCTCTTAATTCCTCCCCTTTTGCCTCTAAGCCTTTATCCAGCTTCCGATAAAATAACTCTTTTAAGATTTCTCCCATAAAGGAAGAAGACTGAATACCGATTTTTTTTAGATCTTTTCCTTTTACCTTTAACTTTTGTTGAGATAAAACTTCTAGAAATAATCGAATATTTTTACGCAAATTTTTCTTGGGAAAATAAGCATAAAAAAAGACTAAGGCTTCCGGGCTGTAGTTTTTTAATATTTTATAGATCTCGCTGTTTTTTTTCTTATAATCCAGCTTTCTTATTTTGCCTAAATTCTTCTTTATTGAGCTAATAGTATCCCGCTGGTCCTTCCTGAACCCAAATCGATTAACCACTTCTAAATACTTTTCATCGGATAAATGCAGTAAAATTCCGGCTAGATAAACTAACCAGCTTTTTATCTCATTATTTTCTTTAAATTTTTTCTTATAAAATTTCAATGCTGATTCGGCTCTGATAAAAAATCTAAAATCTTTTTTATTTAATTTTATCGATTCATCTATAAAATTAAGATTCTCAAGCGAATAAAGCCTTTTGATATATTTGTAAGGCTTGGGTTCATTGAGAAAAAGAATCAATTCATTCCGCAAACGATGGGAATGGACAAATTTTAAGGCGCCGGATTTTATAGCTTTCTCCATTAAGAGAAAAGTTTTTGCTTCTATCCTAAAAGAAAAACGCTGCTCAAACCTTAAGGCGCGCAATATTCTTAAAGAATCATCTAAAAAACTTTCCGGATATAATATACGTATCAACCCATTTTTAAGGTCTCGGCGCCCGCCGTAAAAATCTATCAGCTGGCCATAGCTTTCTTTATTCAAGCTTATCGCCATAGCATTTATGGAAAAATCCCTTCTAGCCAAATCCTTCTCCAAACAAGACGGCTGTACCTTGGGCAAAGCTCCATGATGCTGGTATTTTTCTTGCCGGGCCGTGGCAAAATCTATCTTATGATTATCATGATAGAGAGTCGCTGTGCCAAAACTATGGTGTTTGCGAAAACTTTGGCCTAAACATCCCGCTAATCTTTTAACAAATAAGATAGCATCGCCTTCGACTACAATATCTAAATCAAAAACAGGCCGGTTAAGCAATAAATCGCGCACCACGCCTCCCACTAAATAAATATTGTATCCTGATTTTTTTGCGATTTTTGAAGATATTTTTAAAATATTTTTAAATTGAGGAGTTAATTTTTTTAACCTGCTATTTATCACAAGAACCCCCCTCTTTCCCCGCCCGGGGATGAAATTTATTATGAATTTTCTTTAAACGCGTTTTATTAATATGGGTATAAATTTGAGTAGTAGTTATGTCGGCATGCCCGAGCATCTCTTGGACACTGCGTAAATCTGCTCCTCCCTCAAGAAGATGAGTGGCAAAAGAATGCCGCAAAGTATGAGGGCTGACTTTCTTTTTTATCCTTGCTTTCTTAACCATTGCTTTAATCATTTTCCAAACACTTTGCCGGCTAAGCCGGTGCCCTCCCTGAGCCAAAAACAAAAAAGGCGATTCTTTTTCTTTTAGAATTTGAGGCCTTACCTCTTCTTTGTATCTTTTTATAAAATGACTGGCAAGCTTACCTAAAGGCACAATCCTTTCTTTGGCTCCTTTGCCCTTACATTTAATAAAACCTATATCTAAATTAACATCCTGTATTTTTAACTCAACTAATTCAGAAACCCGCAATCCGCTGGCATAGATTATTTCTAAAATTGCTCTCGCCCGCAGCCCTTGATTTTTTTTTAAATTCGGCGCTTTAAGCACTTTGGCAACTTCTTGCGAAGTCAAATATGAAGGTATTTTTTTTTCTAATTTCGGCGGCTCAATTAAGGTCGAAGGATTATTCGATATAATTTTTTCCCGAAGCAAAAATTGATGAAAATTTTTAACTGTTGAAAGGATTCTGGAAATAGTCACCACCGAAAGTAAACCCCGGAGAGAGAAAATAAATTCGGTGACATCTTCCCTTTCTATTTTCCTGGGATTAGTAATGCCTAACTTAGATAAATATTTACTATATTTACTTAAATCTGCTTTATATGATTTTATAGAATTTGGGGCCAGGCCTCTTTCAACTCTTAGATAATCAAAAAATGCTTCAATATAGGTATCCATAAATTATAAATTCGAAATTTTAAATCCAAAATATTAAACAATTTCAGCCGGCTAAAAACGGATTAGTTTCTTTCTCCCGAAGCAAAGTTGTGCTGGGGCCGTGCCCGGGATAAACTACAGTGTCATCAGGCAAAACTAATATTTTTTCTTTGATAGATTTTAAAATAAGCTCCCCCGAAGCTAAAGGGATATCGGTACGCCCTATAGTTTGATGAAAAAGCGTATCTCCGCTAAAAAGCCAATTATTTAACTTTAAAGAAACCGAGCCGGGGGTATGGCCGGGGGTATGGATAACGGTAATTTTTGATTTATAGAAATATAGTTCTTTTTTATAAATATTAGGTTCTCTATCTATTTTTATAGAGTCGGCAAGATGGTAAAAAGAGCCGTTTTTTTCAGGATCGGAAACCAAATCACGGTCTTGTTGATGAAGATAATAAGGAAATTCACTGCCTCTTAAGCCTCCGATATGGTCAAAGTGGGCATGAGTTAATAAAACAAAATCAACTTTGATATTTTCCTCTTTTAAAAAGTTAAACAACGGCCCGGAAGAAGAAGAAAGGTCAACGATAAACGCTTTCTTAGATTGCCTATTAAAAATAAGATAATTATTTGCCGCTAACGGGCCTGAGGGAAAAACCTTTAAATCTAATTCAACCATTCTTTTATATCGGTATAGGTATAATTAGAATCAAATTCTCTTTTAATATTCTGAGTTTTTCGGATAAGAGAATCTCTTTTGAGCCGGCTCAGATTGGGAATTCGTTTGATTTCTGCTTGTATTTTTTTAAGCTGATCATGCAGCGGCTCTATAGCGTCTTTCCCTTCCTGGTTAAAGAAAGAAATTATTTGTTCTAAATTCATCATTGCCTCGCCGATCGCGTGCTTTTGGCGTTTATAGCTTATCCCTTTGCGTAATGCCTTAATCAGCTCTTCTAACCACCCTTTGGTATAAAGATAATAATCGATATAGATATCCCGAGTAGGTTTTTGAGGATATTCCTTAGGAGTTATATAAACCGGCACGTCTTTTTCCTTTTCTTTACGGATAAATTTTTTCCGTAAAGAATGGCAGCCACCGTTTAAAGTTAGTGTGATTAACAAAAAAATAAATAAAATATTTTTCTTCATAGATAAAAATTATACCATATAAAACAAAAAAATCTACCGGGAGGCTGGCTATTTATAGTTAACCTTCTTTAGGTAAAGGCCCCGGGCCGGCGCCGGTTTTTTCATAAACCTCTTTTCTTGAGATAAAATTTTATCTATCTGGCCGGTTTCAATTTTTCCGCCTCCGGCTTCAACTAGAAAAGAGACTATATTTCTTGCCATTTGGCGCAAAAATCCGTCTGCTTTGAGATTAATATAGATAAACCCCCTTTTCTTAATTATAGTTAAATTCTTTAAATCCCTGATACAGCTTTTGTATTTCTTGGCATCTTTAGCAAAACAATAGAAGCTTCTTTTCCCGGTTATCTTTTTGGCAGCCTCCCGCATCAAAACTAAATCTAGCTGATCCGGCAGAAACCAAGAAAAATTATGCCAAAACAGAGAAGGTTCCTTATGGTTATAAATCATATAGCTATAAATCTTTGATTTTGCCATAAACCTGGAATGAAAATCCCAAGGAACTTCCTTTACTCTCTTTATCCTTATATCATCCGGCAACCTTTTATTTAAAGGTTTCTTAATATTTTCAAGAGGGATTTTTGTATCGATTTTAAAATTTAAAGGATGAGCTTTAGCGTGAACCCCCCTGTCTGTCCTTCCGGAGGCAGTAATTTTTATTGGCTGCTGAAAAAAAGAAGACAATAAATTTTCTAAAACACTTTGAATAGTTATTTCTTTCTGATTTTCTTTACGCTGAACCTGAAATCCAAAATAATTAGTTCCAATATATTCTATCTCTAAAAAAACATTTCTCTTCATATATAAGAAGAATAAGAAGTTTCCCGGCTAAAGATTTTCGGCAATCTGAACCGCGTTCAGAGCTGCGCCTTTACGTAAATTATCCGCAACCGCCCAAAGCCAAAAACAATTTTTTTCTGATGAATCCAAACGCAGCCTGCCTACATGAACCAAATCACTGCCTTCTGCGCCTAAAGCAAGGGGAAATTTCGAGCCATTTTTAAAAAAATTAACACCTTCGGAATTAGTTAAAATTTTTCTTATTTCTTCTGAGCCAGCCGGTTCAGCAGTCTTAAAATAAATTGATTCTGAATGAGAGGTAAATACCGGAATACGGATACAGGTAGAAGATATTTTAATCTTATTATCTCCATAGATTTTACGAGCTTCGTCAACAACTTTTTGTTCTTCGCTGGTAAATCCATCTTGGTTAAAACCCCCAATCTGGGGTAAGGCGTTAAAAGCGATTTGATCGGCAAAGCTGCTTTCTGTCCCATTTCTGTCTTTATCTAATTGATTGAAATATTTTTTCTCTTTATTCTTCTCAACTATATACTTGGTCTCCTCCCAAAGAGATTGAGCAAAAGCCCTGCCTCCGCCGCTGGTTGCCTGGAGGCTGGTCATAACTATTTTTTCTAACCCAAACCGTTTAAAAATGCCGCCTAAAGCCACTACCATCTGAATCGTCGTACAATTTGGGTTAGCGATAAGGCCCTTATTTTTAAAAATATCGCTTTTATTTATTTCGGGAACCACCAACGGTACTTCGGGCTTAAGGCGGAAATCCTTACCATTGTCAATAACAACAGCGCCTTTTTCAATAAATTTATGAGCATATTGAACACTGGCGCCTTTGGCGCCTTCAGTTCCGGCAAAAAAAGCAATGTCAATATTGTCAAAATCTTCGTCGGAAATAGCCTCAACCCGATAGCTATCCCGGCCTATTTTAACCTCCCGCTTGGTACGGGCAAAAACTCTTATCTTATCAGCAGGGAAATTTCTTTCCTTTAATATCTTTAATATTTCAACCCCTACTGCCCCTACACCAACTACTGCTATATTTTTTCCCATGCTACCTCTTTTTTTAATTGTCAATTATATTTTTCGCAACCAAATCACCGACTTCCGAAGTTGAATATCCCATCCTTCCGGCTCCTAAAGAATTTAACCTTTCCCGGACAACCTTAATCACTGAATTATCGACTGCCTTGGCTGCCTTGGCTTCTCCGATTTGATTAAGCAGCATTGCCAGCGCAGATATCGCTGCCAGAGGGTTGATTTTCCCCTGGCCTGTATACTTAGGGGCGCTGCCTCCAATCGGTTCAAACATGCTGACCCCTTGAGGATTAATGTTTCCACCGGCAGCTATACCCATTCCACCCTGAATCATGGCGCCTAAATCAGTTATTATATCCCCGAACATATTGTCGGTAACAATAACATCAAACCACTCGGGATTTTTGACCATCCACATACAAGTTGCATCGACATGAGCATAATCGGTTTTTATTCCCGGATATTCTTTTGCTACTTGGTTAAATACTCTTTGCCAAAGAGAAAACGCATAGGTTAAAACATTAGTCTTTCCGCAAAGTGTAACCTTTTTTTCCCGGTTTAGTTTTTTCGCAGTCTCAAAAGCATATCTGACACACCTTTCTATTCCCTTGTAAGAATTAATGCTTTCCTGAATCGCCACTTCATCTTTGGTCTCTTTGCGTAAAAATCCGCCGGCGCCGCAATACAGCCCTTCTGTATTTTCTCTGACTACGGTAAAATTAACCTTTTGCTCTTCTCTGAGATTTAAGGGACAATACTTCTTATCATATAAAACAACCGGGCGTAAATTAATATATTGATCAAGCTCAAAACGCAGACGCAATAAAATCCCTTGTTCCAATATCCCAGGTTTTACATCCGGGTGGCCGATTGCCCCCAAATATATAGCATCAAAATTCTTAAGTTCGCCGACTGCAGAATCAGGTAAAGCTTCACCGGTCCTTAAGTATCTATCGCCGCCAAAATCATATTCTACTGTTTCATAATTAACGCCGTACTTACCTGCAACCGCTTCTAAAACCTTCAGCCCCTCTTTTACAACTTCGGGCCCTGTTCCGTCTCCACCAACTACTGCAATTTTATGCTTTTTTGCCATTGTTTTATCTCCTCGTATAATTTGTTAATATCTCGAAATAATCAATCACCAAGTTACAAGATACAAACAATAACCAATAATCAATACCCAATCCTTCGACTACACTCAGGATTGGCCCTGAGCCAAGTCGAATGGGCCAATCACCAAACTTTCCTCTGATTTGTGTTTGGTTATTGGAATTCTTTCTTGTTTGATTATTGTATCTTGGTTATTGTTTCTTATTTGGTTATTGTCTCTTGTATCTTGTATCTTTCCTGTATTTTGCATCTTGGTTATTTTCTGCTTTCATCTTACCTTATTGTTTTTATCTCTGATCCAATTTATAAGCCCGCCCTTTTTTATTATTTTTTCTAAAAAGGGAGGAAAGGATTTTGTGTAATAAATTTTATTTTTAGTTTTGTCGTTAATAACGCCTTTGGCTAAATCAGCTACAATTACAACACCGTCTCTAATTTCTTCTGCTTGAGCCAATTCTATAATCGGTAAACCGATATTTATGGCATTTCTAAAAAAAATCCTGGCAAAACTGGCTGCTATAACTAAAGATATTCCACAGCCTTTAATAGCAACCGGCGCGTGCTCACGGGATGAACCGCAGCCAAAATTTTCTCCAGCCACAATAATATCCCCTTTCTTTACCTTTTTAAAAAATTGAGAATCGATATTTTCCATGCACCTAGACCCTAAAAACTCAGGGTCTTGTGAATCCAGGTATTTAGCGGCAATTATATCATCGGTATTTATATCTTTGCCTAATTTGTGGACTTTCCCTTTAATAATCATGATTTTATAATCTCGTTCCGAGAGACGATAGACGACCGCTTTGCCCTTCGATGTTACTCAGGACTCGGCCTGAGCGAAGTCGAAGGCCTTCGCTAAGACGACAGACGCCCCCGTCCTTTCGTCCTTCGTCTTTCATCCATCGGTACCTTCTTAACTATTTCTGCAGGATGGGTAATCCTGCCGGTTATACTGCTTGCAGCCGCTACAGCCGGATTCGATAGATAGACTAAGCTTGCCGGGTCTCCCATTCTGCCGATAAAATTCCGGTTAGTCGTAGCCAAAGCAACTTCGCCTTTATCTAAAATACCAGTATGGCCTCCCAGACAAGGCCCGCAAGTAGGCGGCGAAACCATAAAACCCGCTGCGTGAAAAATCTTTATGTAACCTTTTTTAACAGCCTCAAGGTAAACCTTACGGGAACCGGGAATAACAATGGCCCTGAGGCCTTTTTTAATAGTTTTATTTTTTAACACTTTTGCAGCTTGAGCTAAATCCTTAAGGCGGCCGTTAGTGCAAGACCCGATAACAACCTGATCCAATTTTATACTCTTTAATTTATCCACCTCGGCCACATTGCTGGGCAGATGCGGACAAGCCACCTGGGGCTTTAATGAAGAGATATCGAATTCGATAACCTCGCTATAATTTGCATCTTTATCGCTTTTTAACAAAGGTACATTTTTTATTCCCGGAGCGACTTTCTTTATATATTTAACAGTTTTTTTATCAGGTTCAATTATTCCCGTTTTTGCGCCGGCCTCTATTGCCATATTACAGATAGTAAACCTGTCTTCAATCTTTAAAGCCTTAATCACAGGGCCGCTAAATTCCATAACCTTATAAAGCGCGCCGCTTACTCCGATTTTTCCGATGGTATAAAGGATTAGATCTTTGCCGGAAAACCAATCAGGCAGTTTACCCGAATAAGACAGCTTGATAGTTTCCGGGCGCTTAAACCAGCAGGCTCCTTCTTTGATAGCGGCAGCCAAATCGGTCGAGCCTACTCCAAAGCTGGCAGCCCCCAAGGCACCATAGGTACAACTATGAGAATCAGCTCCGATTATCAAATCACCAGGTTTAGCCAAACCTTGTTCCGGCAAAAAAACGTGTTCTATGCCGCAAATATTGGTATCGTAAAAATGTTTTATTTTAAATTTTTTAGCAAAATTTTTTAGCGTTTTTACATTATTGGCCGCTTTTAGGTCCCGGGCCGGAACAAAATGATCACAAAAGAAGCCTATTTTTTTAGAATTATAAACCGAGTTAAATTTTGCCTTCTCGAATTCCTTTACTGCCAAAGGCGCTGTTATGTCGTTTCCAAAACAAAAATCAACCTTGGCGTAAATAAAATCATTTAATTTTTTATTAACAGACTTCTTCTTAAAAATTTTTTCAATTAATGTTAAACCCATTTTATATTTTCTCGATTAAAAGAGAGGCGTTATGGCCTCCGAAACCTAAAGAGTTAGAAAGGCAGGCAGAAACATCCAGCTCCCGGGCCTGATTGGGAGTATAATCCAGATCACATTCCGGATCGGGGTATTGGTAATTTATTGTGGGAGGAATCAAGCTATTTTTCAGGGCCAAACAGCAACTAATAAATTCTATAGCTCCGGCAGCGCCTAAGGTGTGGCCGGTCATAGACTTGGTGGAACTAATAGCTAAATTGGCAATATTTTTTTCAAAAGCTAATTTAATAGCATTAGTCTCCATCTTATCATTTAAAGGTGTGCTGGTTCCATGGGTATTAAGATAAATTGGTTTACTTTTGTCTAACTCTGCTTCGGCTAAAGCCGAACTCATCGCTTTGGCCGCAGCTTTACCTTCCGGATCAGGCGCAGTAATATGATAAGCGTCACAAGTAGCCCCGTATCCTGAAAGCTCGCCGTAAATTTTAGCTCCCCTAGCTTTAGCATGTTCAAAATCCTCTAAAACAACCATTCCTGCCCCTTCTGCCATGATGAATCCATCCCTTTTAAGATCAAAAGGACGGCTTGCCTTAGCCGGCTCGGAATTACGCCGGGATAAAGCCTTGAGGGCGCAAAAACCGCCGACTCCGAGAGGAACTATGCAAGCTTCCGTTCCGCCGCAAACCATAGCCTTAGCCTTGCCGGACTTAACCAAACGGTAAGCTTCGCCGATAGCATGAGCGCCGGACGCGCAAGCAGTTACCGTACATAGATTTGGGCCTTTTAATCCAAAACGGATGGCAACATGGCCCGCAGCTTCATTGGTAATTAACATCGGAATCATAAAAGGAGAAAGCCTGCGCGGGCCTTTTTCCAAAAGAACCTTATGTTCTCTTTCAATAGTTTCCAGGCTGCCTACACCCGAACCAATAATAGCCCCTATCTGATAAGGGTCGATTTTTTCTAAATCAATACTGGCTTCTTCAATTGCTTCTTGGGCAGCTTTCAAAGAAAATTGGACAAATCGGGGAATGCGCCGCTGTTCTTTCACCGACAAAAGATCGGAAGGATTAAAATCATTCACCTCGCCGGCAATCTTACTGTCGAAATTTTCGGTGTTAAACTGAGTGATCGGGCCAACTCCGCTTACCCCATTAGCCAAGGAACGCCAGAAATCTCTTTTTCCAATCCCTACGGGAGAAACTACTCCGCAACCGGTAACTACAACTTTATTCATTTTAAATGGCTAATCTTTATTTTGATTTTTTTTCAATATAATCGATTGCTTCGCCTACTTTTGTAATCTTTTCAGCATCTTCATCAGGTATTTCAATACCAAACTCTTCTTCCAAAGCCATAACCACTTCCACCGTATCTAAAGAATCTGCTCCCAGATCATCGATAAAAGAACTTTCCGGCTTTACCTCTTCTTTCTTAACACCTAGTTGTTCTGAAATAATTTCTTTTACTTTTTCCTCAACCGCCATCTAAGACCTCCTTTTTTTTACCTAAATCATACCGCCATCAACTACAATAACTTGTCCAGTTATATAATCTGCCGACTCAGAAGACAAAAACAATACCGCATCAGCTACACTTTTAGGTGAACCGAATTTTTTCAAAGAAATCCTTTTAAGCATCTCCTCTTTAACTTTATCCGGAAGGTTTTCTGTCATTTTAGTCTCGATATAACCGGGAGCAACCGCATTTACATTTATGCCTCTTGCCCCCACTTCTTTAGAAAGTGACTTGGTCAAGCCAATCAAACCGGCTTTAGAGGCTGAATAATTTGACTGGCCGGGATTGCCGACAATTCCTATAATTGAAGAAATATTAACAATTTTACCGCTCCGCTGCTTTAACATCTTTTTCAAAACAACTTTTGAAGCTAGGAAGGCGCCCTTTAAGTTAACCTCTAAAACTTGATCCCAATCATCTTCAGAGAGCCGCAAGGCCAAATTATCTTTGGTTATGCCCGCATTGTTAACTAATATATCAATCTTTGAAAACTTGTCAATAACTTTGTCTATTACATCGGCTAATTTTTCAAGGTTTGTAACATTGACCGGATAAAGCTCACATTCTGTAAGAGCGGTTAACTCTTCTTTGGCAGCTTTAAGCTTGCTTTGGTCTAAATCAAAAAGAACCACCTTAGCTTTCTCTTTAGCAAATTGATAGGCGATTTGCTTGCCGATTCCCTGAGCGGCCCCGGTAACCACCACTACTTTATCTTTAAAATCCATACTCCTCCTTATTTATATTTTCTAAGTCTTCTTTTTTTTCGATATTTATAACTTTCAAGCTTTTGTCTATTTTTCTTAAAAGGCCTTTTAAAACCTTGGACGGGCCTGTTTCATAAAAATAATTTATACCTTTTTCGGCCATATATTTTACTGAATCCATCCATAAAACAGGGCTGACTAATTGTTTTAATAAATTATCCTTTATCTGGCTGGATTCACTATGCGGGCTGGCGGTTACATTGCTTACAATAGGGATTTCAGCGTCGGAAAACTTAAGCCGGCAAACAACATCTTCAAGCTTTTTCCGGGCCGGTTCCATAAAAGGCGAATGGAATCCGCCGGAAACTTTAAGCTCTACAACTCTTAACCCTTCTTTTTCCAAATTAAATTTTAGATCATTTTTGTTTTCTTTCTTTACCGAAATAACAATTTGCGAAGGAGCGTTTATGTTTGCAATATAAAAATCTAAATCTTGCGCCTTCGCCTCCAACTCCTGCTTTTTGGCCCCGATTACCGCAAACATAGAAGAAGGGTTTATCTCAGCCGCCTCCTGCATAGCCCTGCCTCTGTTTTTAACCAAAATAACGATGTCCTCTAAAGGGAGGACTCCGGCGGCATAAAGGCAGCTATATTCACCTAAACTTAATCCCGATAAAAATTTAATATTGCCGGTTTTACCCTTCAATTGTTCATAGGCGGCTAAGCTAACTGCTAAAATAGCTAACTGCTGCACTGATGTATCTTGAAGCCTAAAAGGATCCCCGCCAAACATAGCTTCTGAAACCTTGATTCCGGATACCCGATCGACTAAATTAAAAACTTTCTTTGCTTTGGGAAAGTTTCTATATAAACTCAAACCCATTTGAGGATACTGGGCTCCTTGTCCCGGAAATATTATCGCTTTCTCACTCATAAATTGGTTAATTAGTTAATTGGTTAATTAGTTAATTGGTTAATTAGTTAATTGGTTAATTTTCTACTCACCAATCACCAATTAACCACTCACCATCTATAATGTCCATTTAATTACACAGCTTCCCCAGACAAGGCCGCCGCCAAAGGTATCTAATACTACAATATCTCCTTTTTTCACTTTTCCTTTTTGATAGGCTTCGCATAAAGCAACCGCGCAAGAAGCCGAAGACATGTTGCCGTAACGAGAAAGATTATAATAAACTTTATCCTTTATCTTTAGAGTTTTAACCACAGCATCTATTATTCTTTTGTTGGCCTGGTGAGGAACCAACATATCTAAATCTTTTGTTTTAAGCTCTGCTTTTGCTAAAGCGACTTTAGCAGCTTCTACCATAATCCTGACTGCCACCCTAAATAATTCATTGCCTTTCATCTTAATAGTATGAAGTTTTTGCTCGACTGTTTGATGAGTAGCGGGCATTCTGGAACCACCGGCGGGAATATGCAAAAGATTTGCTCTGGAGCCATCTGCGCCTAAATGCGCGCTTAAAAAACTTTTTTCATTTGTCTGAGTCAACACCGCCGCGCCGGCTCCGTCGCCAAAAAGGACACAGGTAGAACGATCTTGCCAATCGGTAATAGAAGAAAGCACCTCGCTGCCTACTACTAAAACATTTTTATATAATTCTCCCCTAATAAGCTGCCAAGCGCAGGTTAACCCATAAACAAAACCTGAACAAGCAGCCGAAACATCAAAAGCAGCGGCATTTCTTGCTTTAAGTAAATTTTGCAGGCGGCAGGCGGTAGAAGGAAAAAAATTATCAGGAGTGATTGAGGCGACTATTATTAAATCCAAATCACCGGCCCTTAAGCCTGCGTCTTTTAAAGCTCGTTTAGCAGCCCGGTGAGCAAGTTCCGAAGAAGAAGAGCCTGCGGCAATCCTTCTTTCTTTTATGCCGGTACGAGTCGTAATCCACTCATCGGAGGTATCTACTATTTTCTCTAAATCCGAATTTTTAAGTCGTTTAGGCGGTAAGTATTTGCCTAACCCTACTATCTTGGCAGATTTCATTTATTTTCTTTTTTATCCTTTCGTTTAATTCCCTTTTTAATTCCCGAGCCGCTACCCCTATGGCATTTTTCACGGCCTTAGCGTCTGACCTCCCATGGCCGATAATCACCACTCCATCTACTCCTAAAAGAGGCGCTCCTCCATATTCGGAATAATCGATCGATTTTTTAAGATTTTTAAGATTTTTCTTAGCAAGCAAAAGGCCTAACCGTCCCGATAAACTCTTTTTCATATATTCAATAAAAAGCTTTCCCATTGCTTCGGTGCTGCCTTCAAGCACTTTTAAAGCAATATTTCCAACAAAACCATCACAAACAATACAATCTGAATTTCCGGAAAGAATGCTTTTAGCTTCTATATTGCCGGAAAAATTCAGAGAAGAACCTCCAAAAAGCTTATGAGTATTCTTTAATAGTTCAAGCCCTTTGGAAGCCTCTTCGCCAATATTAAGAAGGCCTACAGTAGGATTTTCTTTTTCTAAGACGGTATTATAATAAACAGAAGCCATTACTCCGTATTGGAGAAGATGAATCGGCTTGCAATCGATATTAGCTCCGGCATCTATAAGCAAAGAAATTCCTTTCTGGGTGGGAAACAACAAGGCTATACCGGGACGTTCTATACCTTCTATAAACCTTAAGATTAATGCTGAAGCGCAAACAACTGCGCCGGTGTTGCCGCAAGAAACAAAAGCGTCGATTTCCCTTTGCTTAAGAAGCTGGCAGCCAACGACTATCGAAGACTTTCTTTTTTTTCTTACTGCAGAAACCGGAGCTTCTGCCATTCCAATCCGTTCGGGCGCGTCAATAATAGTAAAACGTGATTTTTGTTTTTTTATCCCTTTTTCTATTTCACTTTTATCCCCGATGAGTATTAGCTCCTGATCCACTTCTTTTTTGGCCAAAACAGCCCCTTTGATAATTTCTAAAGGCGCAAGGTCCCCGCCGGAAACATCTACTCCTATTTTAAATCTCTTTTTTTGATTCTCCAAAATTATCTCTCCCCTAATCAGGATACTTTATAAGTTAGCCGGTTTTTTTCTTTTTATTTTCTTTTTGCTCTATCTTTATTATCTCTTTACCCTTGTAATAACCGCAAAAAGGGCAAACCATGCTTTTAGGTTTCATTTTTTTACACTGGCTGCATCTTATTAAAGATGGAGAGCTTATTTTTTGATGAGTTCTTTTTTTATGAGTACGCGCATGGGAGTGTTTCCGTTTAGGATGTGCCATTATTTACCTCCATTGAAAATTAATTATTTAGGTGTTATTCCTTTATTTTCAATGGCATCGAGCCGACTTCCTCGGCGAGATGCCTTAATTACCTGATTTTAAACAATTGCATTCTCCCCAATTAAGATTCCTGCCACAACAGGGACACAATCCTTGACAGTCAGGAGAGCAAAGTACTTTAAGAGAAAAATTCAATAAAATCTCTTCTCTTATCTGATCATTAATATCTAAAAAATCACCTAATTTATTTAATTGATAGGATTTTTGGAAACCATATTTTTTAATTTGGCCGACCTCAATCAAACAACGCGAACAAGTAATTTGGCAATGAGCCCTAATATCAACTTTGCTGGTTATTTCACTATAAATCTTGTTAAAAACCGCCTCTACCGTAAGATAATCAACAAATTTTAAATCGAATCCGTCTAAGTTTAAAAGAGCAGCCGGAATTTTTTCATCCAGCTTTAACCCTTGTTCAGTTATTTTTCCAATCGCAACCTTCATTCACCTTCTTGTTCACCGCCTCAAATACCGCCCCGGGTAAAAATTTATTTAGATCCCCTCCCAGTAAAGCTACTTCTTTTATCAAATGCGAAGAAATAAAAGAATATTGAGGCTGAGTCATTAAAAACAAAGTTTCTATAGTTGGAGCTAAACTTTTATTGGTTAATGCCATCTTAAATTCATATTCAAAATCTGACATCGTCCTTAACCCCCTAATAATTGCATTAGCCTTATTTTGGCGCGCAAAATCTATAACTAAACCCTCAAACCCTAAAACTTCCACCCCTTTTATGCCTTTAGTCACTTTTTTAGCTAAATTGATACGTTCACTGTAAGAAAAAAGGCAGGCTTTAGGAGGATTTTTAACTACAGCCACTATTAGTTGATCAAACAAAAAATTAACCCTGTTTACTATATCAAGATGGCCATTGGTAACAGGATCAAATGTACCAGGATAAATTGCTTTTTGCATCGCTTTTTATTTATTTTTTTCTGTATATAAGCAGCCTGGATTGGCCGTAGCCTCTATCTAAAATTAAAAAAAACTTACTATATTCTTTATTATAATTATCTTTTTTAGAACAAAACCCTATTAAATATCCAGGACGGGCTAATATATCATAACTTTCTAATAGTTGCAAGCTCTTTGTAAGCAGCCCTTGCGAATAAGGAGGATCCAGGAAAATAATATCGAAAAAAGATCCTTTTCGATAAAAATATTTTACAGCTAAAGGGCTTTTTTTGCAATATACCTTAGCCTGGCCCTTTAATTTTAAACCGGTAAGATTATTGCTCACAGCCTTCAGGCTCCTTTTGCTTTTGTCAACAAAAACAGCTTGAGCAGCTCCCTGTGACAGAGCTTCTATCCCCAATGCGCCGCTGCCGGCATAAAGATCTAAAACGGTTTTGGCCTCAACCAGCTCAGTTATTATGTCAAAACAACTTTTTTTAAGCCGTTGAGAAACCGGCCTTATTCCCAAAGGAGCTTCAATCTTTCTCCCTTTTAATTTTCCGGCTAAAACTTGCATTTTTTTTCTTTTTTAATAACCTCTCTGGCTAAAATACGCGCCTCTTTTAAAATTTTTAAATCCCTAACAGGATTGGCAATTCTTAAATTCGGCAACCCATGCTGAAGCTGTCCAAAAAAATCCCCCGGGCCGCGCAATTTTAAATCTGCTTCGGCTATCTGAAATCCGTCAATTTCTTTTTTTATAGTTATCAGCCTTTTTGCGGCTTCTTGAGAAATATTTTCATTATAAATTAAAACAAACGTGGATTTTCGCCGGGATCTTCCGATCCGTCCGCGCAGCTGGTGCAGTTGAGACAAGCCAAACTTTTCCGGGCTTTCGACTGCCATAATCGTAGCATTTTTAATATCAAGGCCGACCTCTACTACATTGGTGGATACAAGAATATCGATTTTACCGTCATTAAACTCATTAACCACTCTTATTTTCTCTTGATTTTCCAACCGCCCATGGAATATCCCCAAAGAGAACCCGGAAAACCTTTTTTTGGCCAATTTCACCATCTGGCTCAATGATTTAACTTCCAAATTATCATTTTGATCTATAATCGGATAAACTATATAAGCCTGCCGGCCTTCTTTTATTTTTTCTTCAATCAAATCATAGGCCCGTTTTCTATTTTTTTCTTTAATTAAAATTGTCTCCGGCACGACCCGGCCGGGAGGCAGTTGGCCAATGGTTGATAAATCCAAATCTCCGTAAAGAGAAAGAGCTAAACTGCGGGGAATAGGAGTAGCGCTCATTACTAAACAATTAGGCGGGGTTTTGCTTTTTTTCGGTAAAAGCGCCCTTTGAGCCGCTCCGAATTTATGCTGTTCATCTATTACCACAAGCCCCAACTTGTTAAATTTTATCTTTTTCTGAATCAGAGAATGAGTTCCTACCACGATCAAAGAATCACCCTGTATTAATCTTTTTAGAATAAGATTTTTTTCCTTTAACGAAGAAGAAGAGGTCAATAAATCTATTCTGCCTCTTAAACTAGACAAAGGCGGGGCTGATTTTTCTAATAAATTATCTATTGTCTTTTTATGCTGATAGGCTAAAACTTCTGTTGGCACCATAAACGCTACCTGCTGAGAAGATAATGCCGACAAAATTATGGGAAAAATAGCAACGGCTGTTTTTCCGCTGCCCACATCTCCCTGTAAAAGCCGGCGCATTGGATATTCTTTTTGCAAGTCCGATAAAATTTGCCGCAAGGCTTCTTTTTGGGCCCGGGTCAGGCAAAAAGGGAATATTTTTTCGATCTGTTTTAATCTGTTTTTATCAATTTCTAAACAGGGCCCCTGTTGAAAACGGTGTTTAGCTTTACGGAGGTAAACCCTAACCTGGGAAATAAATAATTCTTCAAAAATGAATCTCTGCCTGGCTGAATCCGCATCTTCTAAGGAAGCGGGAAAATGTATCTGCTGGAAACTTTTTGCAATATTAGAAATATTTTGTTTCTTCCTGACATCAAAAGGAATGGGGTCGCTAAGGCCGGGACTGTATTTTTTTAAAGCTAAAAATATTGTTTTTCTCATAAACCTTTGGCTGAATTCAGCCGGCAACCTGTAAATAGGCGTAATTTTACCGATATCTAAGCTTTGAGCCTTGCCGCTTTGCTCAAACTTAGGCGCAACCATTTGCAGTTTGCCTCGATAATAAGTAGCTTTTCCATAAACAATTATTTTTTGGCCGACCTTAAGAGAATCTGCAAGATAAGGCTGGTTAAACCACTTACAGCTGATTTGAGCGGTTTGATCTCCCAAAATAACTTCAAAGATGCTTTTTATTTTTATAGAACGGATAAAATGAGGAAATTTCTTTAAATTTCTAGCTAAAACTTCACCCTGAATTACCGCAGTTTCATTTTGGCTTAAATCTTGAATATTTACAAAATTAGTCCGGTCTTCATAACGAAAAGGGAAATAATAAAAAAGATCCTTCAGGCCATAAACCTGGGCTTTTCTATTAAATATTTCTTCCTTACGCGGGCCTATCCCTTTAATATAACGTATGGGTATTTTTTCCATAGTTAACCTTAAACATTTAAAAAGTCTTTAATTATTTTTTTGTGATCAAAAACAATGTTAGGCGGTAATTTTAGCAAACGGCTTTTACCTTTTATAATTTCAAAAACCAAAGCTTTTTTTGCATCGGAAGCCGCTTTGAGTTTCCCTCTGCCTTTGCCGGTAAAAACCACCGAAACCGTATGAAAGCGGGGGTCTCTGGATCTATCGGAATAAACTTTAAACTGTTTTACATTTATAAAATCAAGGTTAGTTTCTTCTTTAACCTCCCGAATGGCCGCATCTTCTGCTTTTTCTCCATAATCGACGAAACCGCCCGGCAAAGCCAATCCTAAAGGGGGGTTGCTTCTTTCTATCAAAACAATACCATTTTTATATTGAATCAAACCATCTACGGTAAGAAACGGGCCTCTATTTATTTTTATATGATCAAGATAACCGATTAGGTTCCTGCTTAATACTTTTTCGGCCCGATTGCTCTCAGTTATTAATAATACTTTCTTTAACCTTATTTTGTCTTTAATTTTTTCCTGACGGAATATTTCTTGAGCGGCTATTTTAGAAAAAATAACGAAATCACCGGCGCTTCTGAAACTATCAGCCAAAAATCCAACGGATTCAATCTTGCGTCTTCTAACTCTCTTAAAACAATCATCCAAAGCCTTCCGGATAACTTCTTGTTTTTTAACGCGGGTCAAATTAATAAAAATAATATATTCGCTGCCGAAAAAATCATCTTTTCCTAAAAAAACTTGGCCCGGTTTTAATTTTTTTATTTTTTTAACATTTCTTTTTCCTTTATCCAGCCGCAAAAAATAATCAGACGAAACTACCACGCATTGAATATTTTTTATTTTTTTGGATAAATCTACGGTTATATTTTCTAATTTCATATTTTTTTTAAAATATCTTTAGCAGCTTCCAACGCCTCTGATTTTTTGTTTACTTTGCCTAAGGCCTGAAGTTCTTTAATTTTTGCTAAAATTTTTCCTACCTCCGGCCCTTCTTTTACTCCCAGGCGGTTGATGAGATCCCAGCCATCGATAATCCGGGGAACAGGTTTTTTCTTTTTTTCGGCAAAATAAGACTCCACCAGTTTCAACATAACTTTTTCATGGCGTTTTCTCTTTAAGGAATTGGTTAAAGGGCCTCGGGTTGCGCGCCAATCAGCCAGAGAAAGAAGAATAACTGATACACCTTCTTCTTGTGTATCCCGGAAAAAACGATAA
The DNA here is from genome assembly GCA_021735405.1 of Candidatus Omnitrophota bacterium. GTDB lineage: Bacteria > Omnitrophota > Gorgyraeia > Duberdicusellales > 4484-171 > PXAH01. The sequence continues at coordinate 38,785 of JAIPHC010000001.1, forward strand.
ACAGCCCTGCGGCTGGGTGTAACCTGATCGGCGAGATATCCGGGCCGGAGGTGCCAAAAAACCATTTTGGCTATTTTTTGCCTTTCGATTTTTGATAAACGCATTCTTTTAGCAAATTTAGAAGAAATTTCCCTTCCTATCTTTTCATGCATATGAAATATTGTACGGGTTTTGGTTTTCTTTTTTACGAAAGGCTTACCGGCATCATGGATCAAACAAGCTAACTTTATAATTTGCCCCCTCTTTCTGCCTCCGCCTAACTGCTGGTTGAGAAAATCCCTAACTTCTTGCTTATTTTTAATTTTCCGCTCAGAAAGCAGTTCAAATTGCTTTAAGGTTTCTATCGAATGATCCCAAACATTTAAATGATGAAACCCTCCCTGGCCGGTTTTTCTCATCTTTTCAACATAAGGCATAATTTGGTCAATTACTCTCAACTCGTTCATTTTTTTTATTATTTTATACGACTTTTTAGAATCAAATATTTTAAATAATTCTTGGTTAATCCTCTCATAAGATACTTTTTTTAACTTTTCCCTGTATGAATGAAAAAATTTTAAAGTTCGAGCCTCGATATTAAATCCATATTTAGAAGCAAAAGAAAAACCCCTTAATATCCTTAAGGGGTCATCACTTATCACCGAATCGGATAAGGCTTTTATCTTTTTCTTTTTTAAATCTTTTATTCCTCCGTAATAATCTAAAATTTTTTTTGGTTCGGTTATATCCAACGCTAAGGTGTTAATAGTAAAATCCCTTTGCGATAGGTCTTGCTTAATGCCCCTGCCCCGCATTAAAATAAAATCATAACTGTAATTTTTTTTATTTTTGTTTACAACGATTCGAAAGCTGGAGTTTTTTTTATCTAATACAATTACTTTCTTTCTCAAAGATTCGGATATTTTCTTAACAAATAAATCTATATTTTTTTCCACACAAAAATCAAAATCAATCAAATCTTTAGATGTATCAAGGCAGCTGTCCCTGAGAAAACCGCCTACCAGCCATACCTTGATTTTTGTTTCTTTAGCTAACTCTGAAATTTTATCGATTTGCGGAATTTTTTTTAGGCAAGTATTGACTTTCATAGACAAGTAATAACCTGAAAGCAGTTTAGTATTTTGAGAAATTAGCAGGTGTTTTTAATCTAACCTACACTTAACTCTTATTTATTTTTTTTCCCAAAACCTCGCGCAACTCACGCAAAAATTGGTTAATATCTTTAAATTGCCTGTATACAGAAGCAAACCTTACATAGGCAACATCATCTAAGCGGGAAAGTTTCTCCATAACTAATTCTCCGATATGATTAGATTCAACTTCCTGCTCAAATTTTTTTTGTAGTTTAATCTCAATCTCGGCAACCATCTTTTCCAGTTTCTCTACGCTCACCGCTCTTTTTTCACAAGCCTTAATTAACCCGTCTAAAATTTTTTGCTGAGAAAAAGGCTCTCTCCGCCCGTCTTTCTTTATTACCATCAAGGGAGTTTTTTCCACATATTCATAGGTAGTAAAACGCCTGCCGCAGCCATTACACTCCCTTCTTCTTCTTATAGCTAAACCTTCGGAGGTAAGGCGCGAATCAACTACTTTATCTTGATTGAAACCGCAATAAGGGCACCTCATAACTAATCGATCAAAACCTCGTTTTTATTAAAATCCTTTAACTTCCTTAAAACTACTTTAGATTGTTTCAAAAATTCCATAGCCATTTTATCAGGATAATCATCAAAAACAACTATTTCATCAATACCGGCATTAATAATCATTTTCGCGCAAATACTGCAGGGTGAATTTGTTATATAGAGAGCGCTTCCCTTTACCGATATCCCGTGCTTGGCGGCCTGAAGGAGCACGTTCTGTTCTGCGTGCAAACCCCGGCATATTTCGTGGCGCTGCCCGGAAGGAACTTTAGTTTCTTCCCTGAGACAGCCGGTTATCTGGCAATGATTTAAACCTACGGGAGCGCCATTGTAGCCGGTAGCAAGAATTTGTTTATCTTTTACCAACACTGCCCCTACTTTTCTTCTTAAACAAGTAGCCCGCTGGCTGACTAAAAAAGAAACCCCCATAAAGTATTGGTCCCAGGAAGGCCTTTTTAGCTTTTTCTTATCGTAAGATTGATTATTTAACATCTCGATCTAAACTTTAAATTAAAAAATATGATTATAAATTTAGCTCTTTATAGAGAGGAAATTCTCCGGTTAAAGCTAAGACTTCTTTTTTAATTTCTGATAATTTATTTTCATCTTTTCTATTGATAAGGGTTGAATCAATTAAATCAGCTATTTTAACCATCTCTTCTTCTCCCATTTTGCGGGTAGTCACCGCGGGTGTCCCGATCCTGATTCCGCTTGCAATCGCCGGAGGCTTGCTATCAAAAGGGATGAGATTTTTATTTACGGTAATATTCACTTTGCCTAAAACCTCCGAGGCGTTTTTGCCGGTTATGCCTTTTGAACTTAAATCCAGAAGAAATAAATGCGTATCCGTGCCTCCGCTTATAACTCTATAACCTAAATCAGCCATCTTTTTGGCTAAATGAGAACTGTTTTTTACAACTTGTTTTTGATATTGAAGAAAATCATCTTCTCCGGCAAGTTTAAAAGCCACAGCTTTAGCGGCTATAATATGCATCAAGGGGCCGCCTTGGTTTCCCGGAAAAACCGCGGTATTAATTTTTTTAGCAAATTCTTTTTTTGCCAAGATAAAACCGCCCCGCGGGCCGCGTAAAGTTTTATGGGTGGTTGAGGTTACAAAATCAGCATAAGGGCAAGGGTTAGGGTGAA